>JAGXKT010000023.1 GCA_018335035.1 Phycisphaerae bacterium | reverse complement strand
AGGTCCGCCGTGGTCTTGAACTCCACGATCCCGCGGTGGGGGTGGACCCAGTCCAGGCGGCACTGGCAGGGCGTCCCGCAGTACTCGGTCCGCAGCACGCCCTCCGAGCGCCCGTAAAGCAGCAGATCCGCCGCCTCGGCGTTCGCGGCCACACCGGAGACCAGGTTGTCGATCTGCTCCAGGTCATCCGGGTGGATACCCGGCTTTGTCTGCTTGGCGGCCCACGTGCGGAAGGCCTTCGTGTTGCGGTGATACGGCTTGCCGGAGGTCTTGTTGATCGGGGCGCCGACGACGAACTGCTCGTCGAAGGCCGCACGGCCCTCGAGGAGGCGGACATGGGCGGCCGTGCCGACCGCCATCGCCTCGGTGTGCTCATCTTCTACCAGCCCGAGCTGCTTGTCCCGATACAGCCGCGGGCAGTGCAGGAAGTCCATCAACTGGTGGCTGGAAAGATACTCACCCGCCTTGGCGTGGTACTCGCCGGCCGGCTCGGCGGTCAGCACGTTCAGGTCAATGGCCAGGCGGTTCTCGTCGGTCTGCGGCATTTTCGGACTCCCTTGCATTGAGGCGACCATCGCCGCCTCGTCCGTTCGCAAGGGTTATTTGCCGCGGACGGGCAAACTCCTCATGCATGGACATGGCGACAATTGCCAAATGTCGCTGCGTCGGATTGGTAAGTGCTTTTTATGCAGGCACTAAAAATTTGGGCACCCCCGCCGGAAACACCTTTCGGACATATGTCGGAAAGGTCCATGCAAGACCGGAAAGCCCTTGCGGCAATGTCCATGCAAGGGCGGAAAGGTTTTTGACAACCTTCCTGACATATGGCTTGCGCCAGAAAGCTACTGCTCTACGGACATGTCCCTGCCCCAGGCGTGACCATCGCAATCGGACGGTCGGGAGCGGCCCGATCGCCACCCGGACACACGGACGAAAGGGTTGATTGCGATGGACGAAGGACAATTGCTGCGGATGTACGACGGGGCATTCGAACCGTGGAAGGCACGGCTGGCCATCAGCCGTATCAAGGCGCTGGGGTTTGCCGAGGACGACTGGCCGGATCTCATGCAGGATTTGGCGGTGGTCATCCTGGAGTTCGAGTACGACTTCGCGCGAAGCAACGGGGCCACCGAGCAGACGGTGCTCTATGCGGTGATCAACCGCCACCTCCTGCACCGCATGCGGAACCTCTACCGCGACCGGGCGCGGTTCGTGGAATACCTCCACAGCCGCGGCATCCATGACGACGGCAGCTACCTCGGCCCCGACCCGTGCACCGAGACCGACTACGGCCTCGGCCCGGACGTTGAGCAGGCCCTGTCGGGCCTCTCGCGGTTCGACCGTGACGTCGCCACCGGCCTGGCCGCCGGCGTGTCCAAGGCCGCGCTGGCCCGCAAGCTGGGCTGCGAATGGAACACCGTCCACAAAGCCGCGCGCCGCATCGCGAGGCACTTCCGCGCCGCCGGCATCGACGGGGAGGACTTGTGATGACCGAATCGATGATGACTGTCGACGACGTGGCGAAGTTTTTGGGCTGTTCGGCCCGCACGGTCTACCGCCTGATCGCCACCGGGGCCATGCCCGCGCCGTTGCGGATCGGGGGGCTGATCCGCTGGCAGCGCGAGGTGCTGGAGTCCTGGATCGCCCGGGGCTGTCCGCGGCGGAAATAGCCGCGGGATTGTGGGGGGATTCTCAAAAACCGCCTTGAGCTGTCCGCCAAGGGCTGGCTCAGTGTCCCGCCGATAACGCAACGTCACCGAGGTGAGAACATGAGCACGAGCAACTGCAGACGACATTCAAACGCAGCGGCAGGCCGACGAAAGGTGGGCTCATGCTGACCAAGCGCAGGCACACTCGGCCCATCCCGAAAGGCGCCACCGTCTTCGAGGAAGACGGCAGGCGCTACGCCAAGTGGTATACGCCGGCGGGCAAGCCGCGCCTCCGTCCGTTGAACCGCAAGGGCGACCGCCTCGTCTACGAATCCGAATGCTGGTACGTCCGCCTGAAGGATCCGGACACGGGCAAGTACCGCGAGTGGCGGGCGTTTACCGATCGGCAGGCATCCCGCGCCCGGGAGATTGAACTGCTCAAGATGCTCGAACGTGGCGAGGTCGGCATCGTCGACACGTTGGCCGAGCATCGCAAAAAGCCGCTCGACAAGCACCTGTTCGATTTCGAGGCCTACATGGAGGACAAGGGCAACACCCACGAGCACATCGACAAGACCATCGCCAGGTGCAAGCGCATCGTGGCGGATATCTCGGCAAAGCGGTTCGGCGATATCACGGCCGAGCGCGTCGACGAGTGCCTCGCCCGCTGGCGCCGCCAGGACATGAGCGTCGGGACCTCCAATGGGTACTTTCGGGCCATGCGGGCGTTCTGCCGATGGATGGTTCGCGCGAGGCGTTGCCGCCAGAACCCGCTGGCCGGCATGTCCTGTATCAAGGTGACCGACGCCAACCGCACGCGGAAGCGCCGGCCGTTGACCGACGACGAGGTGCGGCGGCTCATCGAGACGACTCGAAAGTCGCCCGAGCCGTTCATGGATCTCTCGGGCGAAGACCGGGCAATGCTCTACCTGATTGCCGTGAACACCGGCCTGCGGGCCAGCGAACTAGCCAGCCTGACGCCGGAGAGCGTGGAGATCGACGGGCCGCAGCCGGCGGTGCGGTGCCAGGGCGGTTACACGAAAAACGGCCAGGAGGCCGAACTGCCCTTGAGGCGGGACATCGCCGAGATGGTGCAGGCCTGGCTGGCCGGCAAGCCCGAAGGCCAGCCCCTTTGGCCCGGCAAGTGGGCCGCCCAGCGCCACGGGGCCGAGATGCTCCGCATCGACCTGACCGCCGCCGACATCGACGCCGAAGACAACCGCGGCCGGGTGGTCGACTTCCACGCCCTGCGCCACACCTTCATCTCCAACCTCGCCCGCGCTGGCGTTCACCCCCGCAACGCCCAGGCGCTGGCTCGGCACAGTACGATTGACCTGACGATGAACGTCTATACCCACGTGGAGATGAAAGATCTCGCCAACGACGTGGAGAACCTTCCGTCCGTCTTTGGTGGGTCGTCGAACGAGGCCCCCGCATCGGTTCCGGACGACCTGGCTTCGCTCGCCACCAAGTGGGCGAAGTTGCCGGATCACGTCAAGCAGGCCATCGCGACGCTGGCTCAGGCATAGTTGCCAGCTCGGTATGGCATGTTTTTGGCCTAAGCGCGCACTCTATGGCGCACAAAATATATTCCGGGATTGTCATGTGTTGTCGCACGTTGGCGTCTGTTGGCCGAACGCCGATCAAGCGTGGTGGGATACGCAAACCCGCACACAAACGCGACACGGGCCAACGTGTCGCCTTCTGTCGCGGTCTGTCACTTCGTGACGTGGTGCGTCGCACTGCCGGAGGTGGGACTCGAACCCACACGATGTTGCCATCACGGGATTTTGAATCCCGCGCGTCTGCCGATTCCGCCACTCCGGCGTATTGCGATATCCTCGTCTTCTACCGCCTGCGGCCGCCCGCGCCAAGCGTGGTCTCGTCTTGCAAGCGTTGAAGCGCATGGAGCGTCGCTCTGCGTCCGGGGCGGGGCAGCCGCTTGATGGCCCGGCAGGTTCAAGAGGCGTCCTTGAAGCCACCTCACTCGGGGCTTGCGGTTCCCGCCGGCGGCGCGGCGCGGGCCGAGACGACAACCGTAGCCCATGCGGTCAGCGCCGCAAGCCGCACAACCGGCCTGAATCATGAACATGTACGAGGCATCCTACCCAGATTGTAGCGTCGCCGGCGGTCGCTTCGCAAACAGTGGCGGACGAGGGACAAAGAAGGTTGCACGTCTCTGGGCGATGTGATAGACGAACCGTTTCCCGGGGTGCGGCGCCGGCACAGCATCGCGATGTTGCCGGGCCGGCATGTTCTGTCGTTTTGATAGCGTCTGGCATGCACGGGACAAGCAGGTGACTCTGACATAAGGGCGGATGGAATATGACAGGCCGTCGGATGTCGCAAGTTGGGGCGGTGTGCGTGTTGGCGCTTGCCGGTGCCGGTGCGCCGGCGGACGACCTTATCGATGCGGTCGTCGTCCCCAGTCGCGACGTGACGCTATCGTTCGTCCAGCCGGGGCAGATCGCCGAGGTCCTCGTCGAGCCGGGTGATCGCGTCGAGGTGGGCCAACTGCTTATCCGCCAGGACGACGCCCCCGAACAGGCGCGTTTGGCTCACCTCAAGGCCCAGGCGGAGGACGACATCCGCGTCAAGGCGGCTGAGGCACGCCTGGCCCAGTCGCGTGTGGACCTCGCCAAGCTGACCGAGGCGCGCACACGCGGCGCGGCGACGGACCGGGAGGTCGAGCACGCCGAACTCGACGTGACGATTGCGGAGATGTCGCTGGCATTGGCACGATTCGAGCGTGCCCAGGCCGGACGCAGCTACCAGCAGGCGAAGCTGGAGGTTGCGCGCCGCCGCCTGAGAAGCTCGACGGCCGGCATCGTGGAACGCGTGAGCGTCGAGCAGGGCGAGGCGGTCAATGCCCTGGACCCGGTGCTGCGCATCGTGCGGATCGATCCGCTGTGGGTGGACGTGCCCGTGCCGTTGGCCCGCGCCGCCCGCCTGGACGTTGGCGACGCGGCGGTCGTCACGTTCCCCGACGTTGCCGAGGCGCCGGCCGGTCGATCGGCGTCGGCACCCGCGAGAGCCGAGGGAATCATCATCCACGTCAGCTCGGTTGGCGACGCCGCCAGCGAGACGCTGATGGTGCGTGTGGAGATCGCCAATCATCAGCGGCGGCCTGCAGGGCAGCCCGTGACGGTAACGTTCGTCGACCGCGACGCGGTCGATGAGGAGTGACGCGAGGCGGCGACGCTGTTGTCACGCGAACGCCGCAGTAATGCCGCAAAAACGATATACTCGACAAGGAGTGACGGAGATGGCAAACAACGACACGCCGAACATCGGCCCTGAAGGCGCCGGCCAGCCGTTGAGCGAGCAGGACCAGGCACGTCAGCAGACGGGCCAGCAGCAGGTGCAGGTCCGCGTCGACGAGCGGAATCTCGAGACGACCTACGCCAATGCGTTCCGGACGAACGCCACGGCCGAGGAAGTCATGATGGACTTCGGTTTGAATATCATCCGCCCCACGGGGCCGGACGGTCAGCAGCCGGAGATCACCTTCCAGGTGACCGACCGGGTCATCTTGAGCCCGTATTCGGCCAAGCGCCTGGCGGTGACGCTCAGCCAGTTGGTCCGCCGTCACGAGCAGCAGTTCGGTGAGTTGGAACTGGACGTCGCCAAGCGGCGCCAGGAAACCGGTGACTAGAGCAGTTTGACTTTTTATGTAGCGGATCGGCCGTCGCCGAGGACGAGCCAGGCAAGGACGCCGAAGCAGCCGATGCCTCAGGCCGTACGGCCAGGGGGGACGCAGCATGGCGACGCCGCAGGCAGGCCGAACGTTTCAGAAAAAGTTAAATTGCTCCAGAGCCCGTGCCATCTGCGCGTAGCAAGGCCACTTGAGCGAGGCCGATCCCGGCGGGGTCGACGCCCTCGGCCGCAGCAGGCCGGGGCCGCCGCTCCGGGCCGCCTGCGTCGCAATCGGCACTGAACGCTGCCGCACAACGTGAAGCGCTTTGACGCGCAGAAAGCACACGCACCATGGCTTTCCAACGCACGCATTCCGCCACGCCCGGGGCGTCGTCCGAGGCGAGCCCGACGCCCGAGTGGATCGACCACCTGTTGGAATTCGACGGTCCGCCGGCGGCGTTTCTGACCGAATTGCTGTCCGTGCAGTGCCGCCTCAGCGGCGCCAGCGCCGGCGCGGTTTTCCGCGCCACGCCGGCAGGTGTGTCCGTGATGGCGGCCTGGCCGGGACTCGATGCCGGCGGCAAGGCGCCGGCGTGGCTGATGGAGGCGGCACAGCGCGTCGGACAGGAGGGGCTGGCGAGTGTGCAGACGCTCGCACTTCATCGCGATGACGCCCTCTACGGTCAGCCGGCCGAGCGACACGCGGTGCTGACGCCGTTGCGGCGGGGCGCGCAGTCGACCTACGGGGTGGCGGCGTTTCTCGTGGAGACGTCCGACGCCGCGACGCTGCAGGCCGCCCGCGAGAAGCTCGAACTGACCGGGGCGCTGCTGACGCTGTACGAGATGCGCCTCAGCTTGCGGCAGCGCGATGCGGATGTCGCCCGGCTGCGCAGCGGCATGGAGGTTCTCGCCGCGGTCAACGCGCAACGGCGGTTCGCCGGTGCAGCGATGGCCGCATGCAACGAGATCGCCAGCCGGTGGGCCTGCGAACGCGTGGCGATGGGCTTTCTCAAGGGGCGCTACGTCCGGCTCAAAGCACTGAGCCACACCGAGAAGTTCAGCCGCAAGATGAAGCTTGTCCAGGACATCGAGTCGGCGATGGAGGAATGCCTGGATCAGGACGTCGAGGTCGCCCACCCGCCCGACGCTGAGGCGACGTACGTCTGCCGCGCCGCCGGCGAGCTCAGCGAGCACCACGGGCGAACGTCCGTGTTGTCGCTGCCCCTGCGCCAGGACGACAAGCCCATAGGCGTGCTCACGGTCGAGCGCGCGAGCGATAAGCCCGTCACGGCTGACGAAACGGAGGCACTGCGGCTGACGGCCGATCTGCTGACGCCCCGCGTCGCCGACCTTCACCATACGGACCGCTGGTTCGGCGCGCGGGCGGCGTCGGCGCTTCGCAGTGGTTTGGCGAAGCTCGTCGGGCCCAAGCATACCTGGCTCAAGCTGATTGCTCTGGGCGTCTGCGCGGCGATTGCCTTTCTGGTGTTTGCCAAGGGGACCTATACGGCCGCCGGGACGTTTACGCTTATCACGGACCGGCACGAGGTCGTTGCGGCACCGTACGACGGCTTCCTGGCGGACGTGGAGGTCGAACCGGGCGACGGCGTCGAGGCCGGGGACGCCCTCGGCGCGCTGGAGACCGAGGACCTTCAGCGGCAGCTCGAGGGCGCGCGACTCGATCGCCGCGAGGCGCTCCAGAAGGCCGCCACGGCCCGTAGCGAGGGCAAGATAGCCGAGGCGCAGATCGCCATGACGGAGGCGGAAAAGGCCCAGACACAGATCGACCAGTTCACCGCGGACATCGAGCGGGCCGCGATGCGCGCGCCGTTCGACGGAACGGTCATCAGCGAGTCCTTGCGGCAACGCAGGGACAGCCGCGTCGAGCGGGGCAAGCCCCTGTTCGAGGTTGCCGACCTCGACGCGATCTACGCCGAGGTGGCGATTCCCGAAGACCAGATCGCCGAGGTTCGCCCGGGTCAGCGGGGCGAACTGGCTCCGGCGGCGTTCCCCGGACGCAAGGTCGGATTCGTCGTCGAGCGGATTCGCCCCGTGGCCGAGGTGGTCGAGAAAGGCAACGTCTTCAAGGTGCGCCTGAAGCTGGACCGGCGTCCGGAGTGGATGCGCCCGGGCATGGAAGGCGTTGCCAAGGTTCACATTGACCGGCGCAGCTACGCGTGGTTGTGGTCGCGACGGCTGGTCAACTGGATCCGCATGAAGCTGTGGCTGTGACGCCGCCGATCCACTGGGGGGCGTGGGCTTTGCGTTGAGACGGCTGTGGTCAGGGAGTTGTCGTGCCGGTTGATCGTCCCACATTCAGCGAGTCGTGGTACCGCGTGGGGTCATTGCGTCCGCGGTTGAGGGCGGGGGTACAGGTCCACCGCCAGCACTTCCGCGGGCGGATGTGGCACGTACTGGCCGACCCGGCCAGCAACGACTTTCTCCGCATGTCGGAACCGGCCTACGGCTTCGTGGCGCTGCTGGACGGGCGGCGGACGGTGGCCGACGCGTGGCAGATCGCCGGTGACCGGCTGGGCGACGCGGCGCCGACCCAGGGCGAGGCGATTCAGCTTCTCGGGCAGCTTTACGCGTCCAACCTCCTGATGGCGGAATTGCCGCCGGACGCCGAGGGGCTGCTCAAGCGGTACAGCAAGCGACGTCGCCGCGAGGTGCAGAGCTACCTGACGAACCTGCTGTTCATCCGCATTCCGCTGATCGACCCGGAGCATTTCCTGAATCGCTGGGTGGGGGTGTTCGGGCGCATATTCAGCCCCGTCGGGCTGGTGGTGTGGTTGGGCGTTCTGCTTGGAGGCGGATACTTCGTCGCCGGGCGGCTCGGCGAGTTGGCCGACCGCACCGAGGGGCTGTTCAGCGCGGCCAACCTGCCGCTGCTGTACGTGGCGATGATCATCACGAAGATCTGCCACGAGTTCGGCCATGCGTTCGCGGTCAAACGCTTCGGGCGGGTGACGGGCACCGGCGGCGAGGTGCACGTCATGGGCGTGATGCTTCTCGTGTTCCTGCCACTTCCGTACGTGGATGCCTCGAGCGCCTGGGCCTTCCGTCTCAAGCGCCATCGCATCGTGGTCGGCACGGCCGGCGTGATGGTCGAGCTGGCGATCGCGGCGATCGCCGCCATTGTCTGGGAGCATACGGGCAACAGCACGCTCAGCGCGATTTGCTACAACGTCATGTTCATCGCCAGCATCTCCACGCTGCTGTTCAACGGCAACCCGCTGCTGCGCTACGACGCGTACTACGTTCTGTCGGATCTGGTGGAGATTCCCAACCTGGCGCCGCGCAGCCGGCAGTACCTGCAGTACCTCGTCAAGCGGTACGTTTTCGGCGCCCAGCGCAGTCGCAACCCGGCTCACACCGCCGGGGAGCGCATCTGGTTCGTGTTTTACGGCATCGCCTCGACGCTCTATCGCGTTGTGATCTTCGCGTTAATTCTGCTGTTCGTGACCGACCGGCTGCCCAAGCAGTTCGCGATCATCGCCGTCCTCTTCGCGGCCGTGGCGGCGTTCATGTGGCTTTGTGTGCCGTTGGGCAAGTTCGTTCGCTACCTGTTGACCAGCGGCGAGCTGGATCGGACGCGCGGGCGGGCGGTGGCGGCGACGGCGGTGTTCATCGTGCTGGTGGCGGTCGCCATCGGCGCGATCCCCGCGCCGGAGCGGGTCCGTGTCGAGGGCGTCGTCGAGCCGGTCGAACTGGTCGAGGTCTACGCGCCGGAGGACGGGTTCATCGACGATCTGCGTGACCCGTGCGCGCCGGTGCACCCCGCCTCAGACGTGGTCGTGCGGCTGCGCAACCCGAAACTGGAGGACGTCATTCAGCGGCTCAAGGCGAATCTGGCGGGACTCCGCCGCCGCAGGGCCATCGCCACAGCGCCCGAGACGCGTGATCCGGGGGAAGTGAGAGTGCTTGACGGGCACATCGCCTACACGGAGCGGCAACTGGAACGTTTCCGAAGACGCCGGGCATCGTTGGCGGTCGCGCCGCCGCAGGCGGGTCTGTGGCTGCCCGCCCAGGCCGGGGGCATGATAGGCCGCTTTTTCCGCCGCGGTGAGCAGATCGGGCGAGTCGCGGCGCTGAAAGCGCTGCACATTCGCGCTGTCGTTGATCAAGCCGACAAACGCCTGATCGACGAGGCCGACGAGCGCGTCGAGATTCGTGTGTCAGGCCGGCCGGACGACCACCTCGACGGGCGACTGCTTGATGTCTTCCCCGTCGGCGATCGTGCGCTTCCCTCGGCCGCACTGGGTTACGCCGTCGGCGGGCCCATCGCGACGGACCCCAAGGATGCCGAGGGAACCACGGCGGCCGCACCGGTCTTCCAGGTGCGCATCCGTCCGTTGGCGGCACGATCCGGTCGCCCGCGGCTGCTTCCGGGGCAGCGCGTCGTGGTCCGCTTCGAGTTGCCGTCCAAACCGCTGGCCGTCCAGTGGTGGGGCGCGCTGCGTCGCTTGCTCCAGAGACGGTTCCGCATCTGAGGCCGATGGTGGCGCGACGCTGCGGGCGCGGCCGGCGCGGTGGAGACGGATTGCGGGTCGTATCGGGCCCCGGGCGTTTGGGAATCGTGCGATCGGCGCACCTGTGGGCTTGGCTGTGCATTCATAAATGGCAACGCTTCCGAGTACAACGTGGCGGACGCTGACGGCCGGCGCGGGCGAACGCGAGCTTCCCAAGGGTCTGGACGCTGCCTGGGATGCCGCGGCCGGGCGTGCGCGCCGGCTGACGACGCGGACGAGTCGCTTCCTCCGTCGTGCGCAGAAGGTGTTGGCTTGGGAGAGGCACTTCGCGAACATCTCGGACGCGCGCCTGCGGGACGCCGCCGCCGAGCTGCGCGATGTGTTCCGGCGCGGACGGGACACGCGGGCCGATCTCGAACGGGCCTTCGCGGTGGTGCGCGAGGTGGCCTTCCGGAAGATCGGCGAGAGACCTTTCCCCGTCCAGGTTGCCGGGGCGCTGGCGCTGCACGCACGTTGCGTCGCGGAGATGGCCACCGGTGAGGGCAAAACGCTGGTGGCGACCATGCCGGCGACGGTGGCCGGTTGGCGCGGGCGGGGCTGCCACGTCGTGACCGTCAACGATTACCTCGCCCAGCGCGACGCCGAATGGATGGCGCCGGTCTACCGGTTTTGTGGGCTTCGCGTCGCCCACGTCGATTCGGAGATGGAAGCGCCCGCGCGGCGCGACGCTTACGCCGCGGACATCACGTACCTGACGAACAAGGAAGTCACGGCGGACTTCCTTCGTGACCGCCTGGCGCTGGGGCGTCTGCGGTCGCTGCCGCAGGTGCTGTTGGAACGGATCGACCGCGGCCGGGCCAGCGGGGCAGACCGCCTCGTCCAGCGTGGGCTTGAGTACGCCATCGTCGACGAAGCCGACAGCGTGCTGATCGACGAGGCCGTCACACCGCTGATCATCTCCGGTCAGGCGCCGAATCCCGAGCAGGCCAAGGCCTTTTCTGAAGCGGCCGCACTGGCCGAGCAGCTTGAGCCGAGGCGGGACTTCCGCACCAACGACCGCTATCGGGAGGTGGAACTGACTCCGGCGGGCCGTCGCCGTCTGGACGCGTTGACGGACGGACGCGGCGGCATCTGGGCCGGCGCGCGTCGCGCCGAGGAGTTGGTCGTCCAGTCGCTGACGGCCGGCGTATACTACCGCCGCGACAAGCACTATGTTGTCCAGGACGACAAGGTCGTGATCGTTGACGAGTTCACGGGGCGGCTCATGCCGGACCGCGAGTGGCGCGACGGCCTCCACCAGCACGTCCAGGCCAAGGAAGGCCTCGAGGTCGAGCCGCCGAAGGACACGTACGCGCGCGTCAGCTTCCAGCGGTTCTTCCGGCTGTACCGGCATCTGGCGGGCATGACCGGCACGGCCGCCGAGGCGCGGCGCGAGTTCTGGCAGATCTACCACCTGCCGGTCGTCGTGATTCCGACCAACCGCCCGTGCATTCGGCGAGTCGCGCCGGACCGGGTCTTTGCGTCCGCCGAGGCGAAGTGGCAGTCCGTCGTCGAGCGGATCAGCGCGTTGCACGCCGAGGGTCGGCCGGTGTTGATCGGAACGCGGAGTGTCGGCGCCAGCGAACACCTCAGCGAACTGCTGACGGCTCGCGAGCTTGACCACCAGGTGCTCAACGCCGTGCGCCATGCCGAGGAGGCCCAAATCGTGGCCTCGGCGGGCATGCGCGGGCGTATTACGGTGGCGACGAACATGGCCGGGCGGGGCACGAACATTCGCCTGGCCTGCGGCGTGGAGGAGATCGGCGGCCTGGTCGTCATCGCCACGGAACGTCACGAGGCCGGGCGAATCGACCGGCAGCTCTTCGGGCGATGTGCCCGCCAGGGCCAGCCCGGTTCGGTCGAGGCGGTCGTCGCCCTGGACGACGAGCTGGTTCGCCGCCACGCACCGCGTCTGTCGGGGTCGCTACGGACGCGCTACGGCGGGACCGATCGGGAGGTTTCCTCCGCGCTGACGCGCCGCGTATTTTCGGTGGCCCAGCGCCGCGCCGAGCGCCTGGCGCTGCGGCAGCGTAAGGGCGTCCTTCGCACCGACGACTGGCTGGACGAATACCTCGGCTTCGCGGGGCGCGAGGGGTAAGCCGCGGGGTCCGCCGGATTACTGTCGGCCGGCTCGCCTGGCGCTCGCGTCGCAAGCCGTCAGAACGCTACTCCGGCGCCCGCCGCGTTGTCGACTCGCCGGTCGGCAGGGCGACATTGACGGCAGAGAAGTCCGCAATGGTCCCCGTCTCGCGTGCCAACTCCGCCAGGGCGACGTTGTAGTCCTGACGCGCCTGAAGCACGCGCCGCCGGGCATCGGCCAGCGTCTCCTGCGCCTGCAGTTTGACCAGAATGAACTCCGGCGTCAGTGCCCCGCGAACCTTCTCGGTGTCTTCGATCGCCTGAAGTTGCACTTCGGCCGAGTGCACCGCCGCCTGCTGAACGCTGACGCGCCGGCGGGCCGTCTCGGCTGCACGCAGCCGCTCACGAACGCGCACGGCGAGCCGGTCTGCGGCGTTCTGGAAGCTCGCGACCGCCTGGTGCCGTCGGCGCCTCGCCGCCCGCAGGTTCGCCAGCCGTTGACGATTGCCCAGCGGGTATTCAAACGTGAACGCCAGCTCGTAACCGGCGTAGTCGAGCGTGCCGAGGTCTTCGGTCGCGCCGTGCCGTCCCCCGGCGAGTCCCTGGAGCGTCGCGCCGGCCGTGATATCCAGCCGCGGCAGCGCCTCGCTCTCGGCCGCGGTGACGCGAATGTCCGCCGCCTCGATCTCCAGGCGCGCCTGAGCCAACTGGGGGCTGTGGTGCAGCGCCGTGAGCAACTGGTCGTTGACGTCCATGTCCACCGGTGCCGTGACGAGCTGGGTCGTCGGCTCGATCACCAGCGGCGCCGTGGGCGGAAGCTCGGGATGCGAAATCAAGCGGGCGAGCTGCTCGCGGACGTCGGCAAGCTTCTGAACAGCCAGCAGCAGCGCCTCCTCCCGCGCGTGCAGGGCCGCCTCCGTCTGGCTGATCTGCACGCTGGTTGCATCCAATTCCGCACGCGCGCGCAGGCGGTCGAGCGTGTCCTGCGTATAGGCGATCAGCTCCTCCTGAATCGTCACGTCGCCACGGGCACGGACGAGTTGCCAGTACGTGGCGTGGACGGCGGCGACGACCTCCTCGACGGTCTCGCGGAAGGCCTCGAGCGTCTGGCGATGGCTGACCCGCGCCAGACGCAGCTGGGCCAGATTGAACGCCGGCCAGGCGTTGCGGAGCAGGGGTTGCGTGATCTGCAGAGACGCCTTGCGCTCGTATCGCGGGTGTAGCGTCCGGGTGATTACGTCGTCGCGCGTGTCGGTCGCCGCCCAACTGAGGACCCACTCGGCACCGGTGGGAATCTTCTGACGCAGGCCCGCCTGCACGCTGCGGACCTCGGCCTCGCCGCCGCCGGCGGTGCTGTCCGTTCGCTCGTCGGTCTTGCGGCGGGCCCACTCGGCAAAGACCTCGGCGTCGAACGCGGCCGCGGCCTGGACGACCTCCTCGCGCGACACGGCCGGGTCGAAGGCGACCACGCCGATTTCGGGGCTGGCCGCCAGCGCGTGGATGACGGCGTCGCCGAGCGACAGGCGCACGTGCCGCCGGCCCGTATCGGCGTCCGTCCTGACCTCCAGCGTCGGAAGCTTCGTTTCGCGAGCCGGTCGGTACGGCTCCAGCGCGTCGCTGCCACGCGGCTGCGGCGCCCTGTCGACGCGGGCGCGTTGGTACTGTCCGAGCGATCCGCCGTCCCACGCGCCCGGTTGAACGCATCCGGCGCTCGCCAGCGCAAGGGTTATCACGATGATCCCCGTATGCACCATGTGGCTTCGCATGCACGCACTCCCTTTTCCGGCGACTTATCCTGCCATCGTACTGGTCCTTACGATAGCGCAGCGCGGGGGTGTTGGCAAGGGCGCAGCGCGCCGGAATCGCATTGAATCCCCGCGGCGTCCAACGAGCATCCGTTCGCACGCCGGCGAGGCCGCGCGCGGGGCGGTCAGCCCGTGCGCCCGCCGCCGAGATGCGTGGTCGCAACGACGCGTATATCGTAGTTTTCCTGTGGCAGGCGCGGGGGAGGGCGCCGCTGCGACGCTTCGGCCGCTCCGGGGGCTGGGGCCCGCGCGGTGGGTATTCACGCGGAGCTGGTTTTGGTCAGACGGCCTCGGGGTGCCGAAGCTATGGGGCGTCCGCGCCAAGCGCGGACGCCCCGGGAATGTTAAGGCAAGCGGCGGCTGTCTCTACCTGCTTGTCCCTGTCGCGCTCTATGTGTGTGACCGGCACACGGTCGCGTAAGATCGCTTAGTCTTTGCCATCCGACGCCGGCCGGTCACGACGCGACCGTCCGCCTCGCCGCTCTGCGGCGGCGCGGCGCCGCATTTGCTTGAGCTTCTCCTTCTGCTCGTCAGTCAGCACGTCTTCGATCTTCTCCTGCGCGTCGGCGACGATGTCGCGAATCTTCTCCCTTTGCTCGTCGCTGAGGTCGAGCTTGCGCAACCCCGCCAGCATCCGCAATCCGGGGTGGCGTTGCATGAAGCGATGCCGCACCGCGGCGTGTCGCTTGCGTGCCTTGGCGAACATCGCCTTGGCCTCGGCGGCCTTGTCCTCCGGCAGAGCGGCGAGGACCTGCTTATGCAGTGACTTGGCCAGCTCCATTCGTCCTGAGATCATCTCTCTCATCTTCTTACGCAGCGCCTGGAGCTCGTCGCGGTCACCGTCCTTGTGCGCCTGGCGCATCTTCTTACGCAAGGCGACGAATTCGTCGCGGTGCTCGTCGCGATATGCTTCGACGGCCTTGTGGTGGTCGGCGAGAACGTCGCCAACTGCGGCCTTCTCGTCCGCGCTGAGATCGAGCTTCTCTGCCAGCCGGTCCAGCATGTGCTGCCTCATGCGCCCGTGACGCCGCGCGTGATGTCCGTGGCGACGCTGGGGTCCGGCCGGTTTTTCGGGCTCCTCCGTCCACGCGGACCCGGCTGCCATGACCAGAGCCGCCGCGGCGACCACAACGGCTGAGAGATATCGACGCATCGTTTGTCTCCTTGGCTGATATCCTCGCCGGCGGGCACGACGCCGCACGCTGCGCCGGCTGAACGGATCAACGCGGCCGGACGCACTCTATTGCAGCGCGCGGCGGATTCTTCGCCGGCGCGGGCATGGACACGTCCCGACGCGAGCGGTATTCTGACGAGCGTTGAGCAAAGGCGGATGTGTGCGGCCGGAGTATCCATGACCAGCGCCTATGAGCAGTTCGATCGCTCTCAGTTGACGTTGCGGCCGCTGGCGCAGCGCAGGCACCTCGTGCGCGTCGAGGACGTGCTGGCTCTTGGCGACGCGCCGCTGCCGTGCGATGCGCCGTCCCTGGAGCCGGTGGCCGATGCCGTAGCCGATTCCGTGCAGCGCGGCGCCGCCGTCGTGTTGCTCATGGGGGCCCATGTCATCAAGCAGGGACTCAGTCGCTATGTGATCGACCTCATCCGCCGCGGGTGGGTTTCCGTCGTGGCGGTCAACGGGGCCTGTGCCATCCACGATTACGAGTTGGCGCGGATTGGCGCCACCAGCGAATCGGTGGCCGAGACGATCCGCCAGGGCCGGTTCGGCCTATGGTCCGAGACCGGTGCGATCAACGACGTGGTGCGCGAGGGCGACGCGGCGAGTCAGGGCTTCGGCGAGGCGCTGGGCCGGCACGTTGCCGAATCCGATCTGGTCAACAAAGACGTGTCGATTTTCGCCGCGGGTTGGCGATACGGCGTGCCGGTTACCGTGCATCTCGGCATCGGCTACGACATCATTCACGAGCACCCGAACTTCGACGCCGCCGCGGCGGGGCGGGCCAGCTATCGGGATTTCCTCGTCCTGACCCGCGTGATGGAACGCCTCGAAGGCGGGGTTGTCCTGTGCTACGGCACGGCCGTGATGGGCCCGGAAGTCTATCTCAAGGCGCTGTCGATGGTTCGCAACGTTGCCGCCCGGCAGGGGCGGGCGCTGCGGCGGTTCACCGCGGCCGTGTTCGACCTCGTTGCGCTGAACGGCGATCTCACGCGAGAAGCGGCGAAGGACACGCCCGAGTACTACTATCGTCCCTACAAGACGCTTCTGGTTCGGACGGTGGCCGATGGCGGGACGAGCCACTACATCCAGGGCGATCACAAGGCCACGTTGCCGCATCTGCACCGCCTTCTGGTCGCTCGTCTGGATGGGCCCGCAGGCCACGGCCGGGGGGGCGACAACGTCCTAGCCAAATGACTGTTTTTCAAGTCGGCAGGGCTCCCAAAAGGCGCAAAAAACTTACAGGAATGGGTAACTGCGCAAGTCGGGCAAGGTGCGGCCCCTACGGCGAGGAGCAATGGCGCAACTGGCGGGCGGCGGTTGTGACGGCCTGGGACGAGGTGCATCCGGCTTGCAGCGGGGGGAGACGCACTCGTATAATATGGCGCATTGGAGACGGGCTCAGGTTCGAAGCGGGCGGGATTGCTGAAGGCCGTGCCGGGCGGAGGCACAGGCAGGACTGCTGCCTGCTGCTGGCCCGTCGTGTCGCGAGTGCGTGCGTCGTGTAGCGGCCAGCTCGGAAGGCCGGCCTGTCATGTTTGCCAAGGGACGCCGGAACGAAAGGGATGTCGCAACGGCGCGTGCGGGGTTCGGGATGGTCTCGAACAGCCCGCCACATCGAGGTGAAGGATGAAGCTCAGCATCCGGATCATTCGGGACGACGAGGGGAATTACGTTGCCATGTGTCCATCGTTGCCGGGTTGTCAAAGCCGGGGTCGCAACCGCGAAGAGGCGGAACGGAGCATGGAAGAGGCCATTCGCGGGTACATCGCCGCGGTGAACAATTTCGTGCCCGAGCACGTGGATCACGAGGTGGTCGCGACGTAATCACCGTTGTCAAAGGCGCAGCGGTGGCAGTGTGGCTACGCTGGCGCCCTGGGCGTTCGGGCGCCGCCCGAACGCACGTCAGCCGCGTGGGTGGAACTGCTTGTGAATCGCCTTGAGGCGCGAGGCGTCCACATGCGTGTAGATCTGCGTGGTGGCGATGTCGGCATGACCGAGCATCTCCTGGACGCTTCGCAGGTCCGCTCCGTGTGTCAGCAACTGCGTCGCGAAGCAATGCCGCAACGTGTGCGCGCCGACCCGCGCGCCCAACCCCACACGCCCCGCGTACTTGCGCACAATGCGAAACACGTCCTCGCGCGCCAGGGGCTTGCCCGATCGTGACAGCAACAGCACCGGCTGGTCGGCCGCGCCGGGCAGCGTCTGGCGGGTCTCGTCGCGGTAACGGCTCAGCGCCTGCATCGCCGGCCGGGCCAGGGGGACGATCCGCTCCCGCGAGCCCTTGCCCCTGACCCGCACGACGCCGAGGGTCGTGTTGATGTTATCGAGTCTGAGACCGACGGCTTCGGCGGCCCGCAGCCCGGCACCGTAGAGCAGCGCCAGCAGTGCCCGGTCGCGCAGGGCGTGGCGGTCCCGCCCGTCTTCCGGCGCGGCGAGCAGCTGGCGGGCGGCCTCGTCGTCCAGGACGGTCGGAAGGCGGTTCCAACTCTTGGGGGTTTCGACGGCCTCGGTCACGTCACGCTGCAGGACGCCCTGAAGCACGAGGTAGCGGCAGAACATGCGACAGGCCGCCAGGGCCCGAGCGATGGACGCCACACTGAGCCCTTCATCGCGCAAGGCGCGCGGGAAACTGTGGACGTGCTTCGGGCGCAGAGCGCCGAGGGTGCGGCACCGGCTCCCGCCGAGATGCGTCAGCAGGCGGCGGATGTCGCGCCGGTAGGCGCGGCGCGTATTGGCCGACAGGCCGCACTCGGCCTGGAGGTAGTCGAGGAAGCCCGCCAGGTGCTCGCGGGCCTCATGAGGCCAGTCGCACGCCGCGGTGGTGGTCATAGGCGAGGTCCTGTCGGTCGCGCATCAGGCGGCGATAGATGACGCACTGCGCATAGGTGCCGGCGCAGTCGGCGAAGGCGCGGGTCAGATTGCTCAGCGCGAGCTTGGCCGCGCAGCGCGGATCGGACGCATTGACGAACGGACACATAGACGGCTCCCTTGCGGCTGAGACCGGCAACTCTGCTGCAAGTGCTATCGACGCGGCCACGCTCGAAGCTTGAATCCGACCTGCAACCGCGGTGGATTTCGGCTCGCCTGGCGTGCCGCTTGACGCGTCGGTCGCGTGGGGCTACCGTCTGCCACATGGATGTGGACCAATCGGTCAGCCAGTTTGTCGCCGCCTTCGGCCGCCCGCCGGCCGGGGCCGTTCGGGCTCCCGGGCGGGTCAATCTCATCGGCGAGCACACGGACTACAACGACGGCTTCGTGCTGCCGGTGGCCATCGAGCGGCAGGCCGTTGCCCTGCACGCTTCACGTAGCGATGCGCGCGTCATGTTCCGTTCGCGCCAGGCGGACGAACCGGCGGAGGTTGCCCTCGACGACGAGATCGTCCCGGGCGAGCCGGCGTGGGCGAATTACCCCAAAGGCGTGGTGGCCGGTCTTCGCGAGGCGGGCGCGCCCCTTGTCGGCTGCGACGTGCTGTTCGACAGCGACGTGCCGGTCGGGGCGGGGTTGAGTTCGTCGGCCGCCCTCGAGGTCGCTGCGGCCGAGGCGCTGCTGGCAGCCGCGGGCGCTCGGCGCGAGATCGCCGATGACGAATTGGTGCGCATTTGCCAGCGAGCTGAGCATGCGTTTGCCGCAGCACCGTGCGGCATCATGGACCAGTCCATCGCCGTGATGGCCCGCGCCGGACATGCGTTGCTGCTCGATTGCCGCAGTGGCGAGACGCGCTACGTGCCGTTCGACCTCCACGCGGCGGGGCTGGCCTTGCTCGTGGCCGATACCCAGGTCGCGCACGCCATTGCCGGTGGGGCATACGCCGAGCGGCGGAGCCAGTGCGCCGCGGCCGCGAGCATACTCGGCGTCGCGTCCCTGCGGGACGTCACCGACCGGCAGCTCGCCGATGCCGCCGCGGACGGAGTGCTGGACGGCGTGGCGTTGATGCGAGCGCGCCATGTCGTCGGCGAGATTGCCCGAACGCTGCACGCCGTCGAGGCGGTGACCCTACGTGATTGGGCGCTGGTCGGCGAGTTGATGTACGCGTCGCATGAGTCGTTGCGTGATGATTACGAGGTGTCGTGCCCCGAGCTGGACGCGATCGTAGAGATTGCCGAAGGATGCGAGGGCGTTCACGGCGCGCGGATGACCGGCGGCGGCTTCGGCGGGTGCGCGATCATTTTGGCTGACGCGGCACGGGCCGACGCGGTCGGCGAACGCATCGCGTCCGGCTTTGCCGAGCGGCTTGGGCGGCGATGTCCGATCTTCATGACGGGCGCCGCCGGCGGCGCGGGCCCGGTGACGGTGTAGGGCTTACGCGACCAACCAGCCGTCGGGCAGCGCGTCGCGCTCGGGCGGCGGCAACTCGGCGATCATGGCGTCGGCGACGGCATTGACGATGGGACTGCACAGCATCGCGCGCCGCAGAACGGCGCGGCGTGCCGGATCCATGGCGTTTCTATCGCGCACCGCGTGGAAAGCAAGCCCGCGGATTTCGACTTTGCCGGCGGGAAGGCGTATGCTGTCGCGACGTTTGAACTGGCGCTGATTGCGAGCAAGGCCCAATGGACATCGCGACGCTACGCCCGATTCTGCTGGTGACGCTGCCGCTGGCGGCGGGATACCTCGCGCGCCGACGCCGCTGGGCCGGCGAGCGGTTTGCCGAACGCGTGATGACCGTCGTTGTCGCGCTGGGCTATCCGACGGGGGGCTTCTTCGCCATCTGGCAGATGGACCTCCAGCCGGCCGACTTCTGGCTGCCGGCGCTGGGCACCGTGCAGGTGGTGACGATGGCTGTGATCGGCATGGCTTTGGGCCGGCTCGTCATACGTGATGCCCCGGACCGCGGCTTGGTCGCACTGGGCGCCGCATTGGGCAACGCGGGCTTCACCATGGGCGGGCTGGTGCTCTATCACCTCCACGGCGCCAAGGGGTTGGGGCTGATGAGCATCTATTGCCTCATGTGGACGCCGCTGCTGATCGTGCTGACCTATCCGATCGCGCGCCACTACGCGCCGCACCAGCCGCGACGGTCTTTGGGACGCCTGATGGCGCGGAGCTTGTTTGACTGGCGCTCGGTCGGTCTGCCGATCGTGCTGGCGGCGATCTGGCTGTCGCTCCGCGACGTGGCGCCGCCTGCCGCTGTTGAGCGACTGCCCATCGTCGGCGTCATCGTCTACGCGGTGACGATCTCGGCGTATTTCTGCATCGGGCTGCGGCTGCACCTGGGACACCTGCGCCGCGCCGGGCGGCTCATCGCCGCCGTGGCGGTCTCGCGGTTCGGGATCGCCGCCGGCGTCGGCTGCGCGCTGGCGTACGGAACGTTGCTGACGCCCTGGCCGCTGGGCGCGCTGGGGCGTCAGGTCATCGTCATCGAGGCCTGCGTGCCCGTCGCCGTGACCATGGTCGGCGTGGCCAACATGTTCGGCGTCCGTCCGCGCACCGCCTCGTTGCTGTTCGTGATCAACACGCTGATGTACCTCACGCTGGTCCTGCCGATCATCCTGCTCGTTTATGCGTAGCGGCCGCGCGTCAGACGCGTACTGAGTGCCGGGCGTGCCGTGCTGGAAAGCACGATGCGGGCCTGCTACGATCACCGCCCATGACCGACCTCGCCGACAAGCTTGCCGGGCGGTTCCTCGTCCTCGACGGGCCGGACGGATGCGGAAAAAGCACGCAACTGACGCGCCTGGCCGCGTGGTTGCGCGAGCAGGGCGCGGACGTTCTCGAAACGCGCGACCCCGGCGGCACGCCCGTCGGCGACCGCATCCGTGAGGTGCTGCTGGACGCGGCGCACGCTGAGATGACCGTCGCGTGCGAGACGCTGCTGTACATGGCCAGTCGCGCCCAACTCTGGGACGAGGTCATCGCGCCGGCGCTGGACACCCGGCGATGCGTGCTGTGCGACCGCTGGGTCTCGGCGACCGTGGCCTACCAGGGCGCCGGCGGGGCCGACGCCGAGGACATCCTGGCCGTCTATCGCACGGTGCTGGGCGACGTTGGCCCCGACCTGACCGTCGTGCTCGACCTGGACGCCGAGACCGCGCTGGCCCGCACCGGTGCCGCGGTCGGCCGCGACAGGATGGAGCGGAAGAACGCGGGCTTCCATCGCACGGTCCGTGAGCTGTTTCTGCGGCAGGCGCAGTACAGGCCGGACCGTTTCGCCGTGGTCGACGCCGCCGGCGACGCCGACGCGGTGGCGTGCCGCATTCGGGAGACGATCATCCGATGGGCCGAAGTATGAAGGCAGCGTTGGCTGAAAATGTGCTTTTCGGGTGCTTCTGTGAGCAGAGTGGACGACAATAACGTAGGATGTAGTAGTGGGCAAAACCCACTGTGGACAAATAACCGGCTCTGTCTTGCGCACACTATTTAGAGCAAGGCAGGGCTGTTTTCTAACTTGGGGATGCGGACATGAAAAAGGTAGCGGTGCTTCTCGATGGGGGGGTCGTGCTCAGGCGACTTTACCAGATGCTCGAGAGACGACATGCTGAGGCGGCGGATGTCTTTCGTTTCGGGATGTCCTGCGCTCTGCCGCAAGAGGAAGAGGTATTCAGACTGTACTACTACGATTGCCCTCCATACGAAGAATCCGGCCAGAATCCGCTCGATCCCGACAGCAAGATAGACTTCTCTCGCAAGGCCATTACACGTCGCCGCCGGAGTCTGCAACAGAAGCTCTCACTCATGAGCCACGTTGCGTTTCGGCGAGGGGGACTGTTTCCGCAAGGCTGGCGTCTGCGGGAGACGGCGTTGCGACACATTGCAGCGGAGCCGCGCCACCTTGATGCGGCGGATCTGGAACCCGATTTTGAGCAAAAGCGCGTAGACATCAAGATTGGCTTGGATGTAGCTTGGCCGGCTTCGAAGCAAATTGTCGACCGTGTCGTTCTTGTTACGGGCGATACAGGTTTCGTGCCGGCGCTGACGTTTGCCCGGCGCGAGGGAACACAGGTCGTGCTTGTGCCCATTGGGCGTCAAGGTCAAGGACGTTCTCTGCGAGCACGAGGATTTCGTGCGAGACGTTCAATTTCCAGTAGCCGAGACAGCGGATGCTTAGCTTAGACGACATCGTCGGGCAGGACGAGGCGATCGGGCGGTTGGACGCGGCGATGGTGTCCGGGCGGCTGCCGCACGCGCTGCTGTTCGCCGGTCCGGAAGGCGTCGGACGCCGCACGACGGCGCTGGTGCTGGCCAAGACCTTGCTCTGCGCGCGAGCGGGCGAGGCCGGCGGGGCGGCGCTGTTCGGCGACGATGTCCCCACCCCCGCGCCGCGCGCCTGTGGGCAATGCGACGACTGCCGCATGGTCGACTCCGGAAGCCATCCGGACCTGCACCCGGTCTACAAGGAGCTGGCCGCCTATCACGACGATCCGCAGGTCCGCGGGCGGAAGATGCAGCAATTGAGCATCGAGGTGGTCCGCCAGTTTTTGATCGCCCCGGCCGGGCAGGCGCCGTCGCGCGGACGGGGAAAGGTGTTCATCGTTCAGCAGGCGGACCTGCTCAGCCGCGGAGCGCAGAATGCGCTACTCAAGACGCTGGAGGAGCCGCCGCCCGGCGTCACCCTCATCCTGATTTGCCGGCACGTCGAGCAGCTCCTGCCGACGACGCGCAGCCGCAGCGCGTTGATTCGCTTTCGTCCGCTCCCGCGGGACTATGTCGCCCGGCGCCTGGCGGCCGCGGGCATCGACGGCGGCGAGGCCGACTTCTGGGCCGCCTTCACGGACGGGTCCATCGGGCGGTCGCTTCAGTACCATCGGCGGGGGCTGTACGCGACGAAGCGCGAACTGCTGGACCGCGCCGTCGCCGCCGAGGCGGATGACGAGCTGACCGACTGGCTGGTCAAGCAAATGGACAAGCTCTCCCGCCAGTTGGTCAGCGAGGCGAAGGACGACGGCGCCGCCCTGGCCGATAGCGTCGCCGGACGGCGCGCCGCGGCCGCGCTTCTGGAACTGCTGGTGTCGGGCTTCCGCGACGCCCTGCGCCTCGCCGGCGGTGAGGGCAGCTCGTTGATCAACGCCGACCAGCCGGATGTCGCCGAAGCCCTCCATCGTCGATTCGACGCCGTCCGCCTGGCCGACGTCATTGAGCAACTCGCGCGATTCGAGCAACTCCTGTGGCGCAACGTCAACGCCAAGACCATCTGGGCGAACGTGGCCGTGACGTGCGCCTCAGCGGCGCCGCTGCGGGCTTGAGGTTCGCAGACCCGCGCCGCCTACTTTGATACGCCGGAAGCGCACGTGGCATGCTATTTCACGTCGCGCCCCTGATCCCGCGACCAGTTGTCGTCGTTGACGCCCGGCAGCGGATCGGACTTGAAGGCGTGGTACACGCCCGTCCACAGCCACATCAGCAGCCCGCCGATGCCAATCAGCGCCAGGATGATCTCTATCAGGATCACCCCGCCGATAATGATCAGAACCCAATGCCACGGCGCCATGGTCGCCTCACTTGCTGGGCATCGCCGAGATGATCTTGGCGATGAGGTTCTTGAACGGCATGGTCTGCAGCCAGACTTTGCCCGGACCCGTCAGCGTGGCCAGAAACAGTCCTTCGCCGCCGAACAGAACGTTCTTTGCGCCTTTGATGCGCGTGATGTCGAAGCTGATGCTGGGGTCCATGGCCGCCAGATGCGACTGGTCGATCTTCAGCGTCTGCCCCTCGGCCAGATCGTACTCGACGACCTCGCCGGGCACCTCAACAAACGCCGTGCCGGGTCCGGTGAGCTTCTGCAGGATGAAACCCTCGCCCCCGAAAAAGCCCGTTCCAAGCTTCTTGCGGAAGTGAACGGACAGTTCGACGCTGGACTCAGCCGCCATGAAGCCGTCCTTCTGGCAGACGATTGCCTGCCTGTCCTCCAGCTCGAAGGGGATGACCTTGCCGACGAACTCCGGCGCGAAGGCGATCGTGCCCTGGCCTTGCGCGCACGTGTAGGTCGTCATGAAGAACGACTCGCCGGACATCATGCGTCCCAGCCCTTTGAGCACGCCGCCCTTGGCGTTGGTGGTCATCTGGATGTTCGACGACATCCAGCACATGCCGCCCGACTCGGTGTAGACCGACTCGCCCGCGTCCAACCAGACGTCAACCGACTGCATCGTCGTACCGCGAATGTCGTACTTCATTCGACTTCTCCCTTCGAGGCATCCTGACGGCAACTCCCCGCGAGTTGCTCCAAACTGAGCCCGATTCTACAGAGCCCGAACGCCCGGAACAACCGGCAGATACGTCCCTAAGAGGTTGCGACGGCGCCGGGCGTCTCAGCGCGCGTCGCGACGCAGTTCCAGCCAGGCCATTTCCGCTTCGCTGAGCGCGACCTCGGTCGCTGCGGCGTTTTGCCCGCATTGCCTTGCGTCGTAGCCCGCTGCGAGGGCGTACGCGTCGAGTGGCAGGTTGAGCACGTAGCCGAGGGCGAGTTGCGGAACCGACAGACCTCGCTCGTCGGCGATCTGCCGGAGGCGCGCCAGCCGGCGGAAATTGTCGTCGCTCGCGTAGCAACGCTGCACCATACGCGCGTCGCGCAGGGGCGAGCCCGACACGTCGCCCGACAGGTTCTCCCGCGTGAACGCCCCGGACAGGAACCCGCGCCCCAGAGACGACCAGGCGAACACGGCCACGTCGTTGTCGGCATACCACCGGCGCGCGGCGGTGCCGTGGGGCCCGGAGATGCTGACGCAATTGTCCCACGGCTCTTCGAGCATCTCGGCCAGCGAGAGTTGCGGACTGCTGACGGCGAAGCCCGTACGCCCGTTGTCGCGAGCGTAGGCGTTGGCGGCCGCGATACGATCGTGCGTCCAGTTCGAGCCGCCGAACGCGCCGATGCGTCCGGCCGCGTGATGCGCGTTCAGCGCGTCGACGATTTCGCCGACGGGCACGTTGGGATCGTCGCGATGCAGCAGGTAGATCTCGATGTGGTCGAACCCGAGCCGGTCGAGCGAGTCGTTGATGTCGGCCGTGATGTCGTCCGGCGTGACCCGGCTGCGCCCGTCGTACGGATGCGCGCCCTTGTCCAGTAGCACCACGCGATCGCGGATGCCGCGGTCGGCGACCCAGCGCCCGAAAGCTCGCTCGCTGGACCCGCCGCCGTACGCGTGGGCCGTGTCGAACCCGGTGATCTGCGCCTCGAAGGCGGCGTCCAGGAGTCGGGATGCTTCATCCTGACGCGTGTCGGAGAGCATGATCATGCCTTGGACGACGCGCGAGACGGGTTTCGAAACGGCGTCAAGTTCTCCGTACTGCATGTGAACCTCTCTATGCCCGGTAGCGATGCGGGCGACGGCGGGCCACGAAAGATTTCGGGTCAGTTCAAGCCGATTCCATCGGGTAGCTCAGGTTCCACTGCCGGCGGAGTGTATCGAGCGTTTCCATCACGGTCAGTGTCTCGTCCAGCGGCATGATCGGGCTTTCGGCCAGGCCCTCGGCGAAGCAGCGGGCGACCTCCTCGGCCTGGTAGTTGTACCCGTTACCGCGAAGCTTGGCCTTGATGGTCCTGCTCTTGCCGCCGGTCGCCAGCGTCAGACACTCGCTCTTGAAGAAGGGCGGTGCCAGTTCAATACGCCCTTCGGTGCCGAGGATCTCCGCCGCCTTGGGCGTGTCGGTCCGCACGGCCGAGGCGAGCACCGCCAGACGTCCGTCGCCGTAGTCCAGAACGTAGCCGGCCTGTTCGTCCACGCCCGTTGCGCCGATCGCCGCCAGCCCGGCGGCGCGCTGCGGGAGGGCGCCGCCGAAGACCATCGACGCCAACGAGACGCAGTAGACGCCCACGTCGAGCAAGCCGCCGCCGCCCAGGTCGGCCTTCAGCAGGCGGCTTTGCGGGTCCCAGTCGCATCGGAAGCCGAAATCCGCTCGCACCATACGGACGTCGCCGATCGCCCCGTCGGCGATGAGTCTGCGCGTCTCGGCCAGTGCGGGCAGGAACCGCGTCCACATCGCCTCCATGCAGAACACGCCGGCGTCGCGTGCGGCGGCGACGACCTCGCCTGCCTCGCCTGCGTTGACGGTGAACGGTTTCTCGCACAGCACCGCCTTGCCTTGGGCGATGCACAGCAGCGCGTTGGGCTTGTGCTGGGGATGCGGCGTGGCGATGTAGACGACGTCGACATCCTCGTCGCGCGCCAGCGCCTCGTAGCTGCCGTGGCGATTGGGCACGGCGAATTCGCGCCCGAAGGCCTCGGCCTTGTCTGCGGATCGCGAGCCGACGGCGATCAATTCAGCACCATCGGCGTCGGCGAGGCCTTGGGCGAACTGGTGGGCGATGGAGCCGGTCGCCAGGATGCCCCAGCGGGTTGTTGTGGCCATGGCGGATCCTTTCGAGCAGGGTCGCGCGGGCGTCGGTCGTGCTTCTGCGTACCCGGCCGCAGTGGGGCATGTCAAGCCGCTCGGGTGTGCAAATGCGGGAAAAGGGCGGGGCACCCGTAAAAAAACCTTTGACACAGCGCCCGGGGAGGGTAGACTACGCGATCTATCTGTGCGGCTGGTCGTGGTGTGCCCTTAGCGCTTCAGCGGTGACAAGCCGGTTTACGGGCGCGACTTAGTGCCGGATGAGCCCGAACGGACTTGTGCACGCCGGCGCGCGGAAGGCGTCGCGCCGGTCGCGCCCGGCGTGAACGCTGCTGTAGCTCAGAGGTAGAGCGCGTCCTTGGTAAGGACGAGGTCATGGGTTCGACCCCCATCAGCAGCTTGTTTTGATGGGCGGGCCGAACGCAGCCGATGCGAACGGAACCGACGGCAAGGATGAAAACCGGATAGGACTGACGGCAACAAGGCAGTCACGTACAAGGAGCAAACGCAATGGCGAAAGAAGTATTCGAGCGAACGAAGCCGCACGTCAACGTCGGGACGATCGGGCACGTTGACCACGGTAAGACCACGCTGACCTCGGCGATGATGCACGTGCAGTCGTCCAAGGGGCTCGCCCAGGCCAAGAGCTACGACGAAATCGCCAAGGCGTCCGAGTCCCAGGGGCGTCGTGACGCGACGAAGATTCTGACGATTTCCACGGCCCACGTGGAGTACGAGTCCGAGAACCGCCACTACGCGCACGTCGACTGCCCCGGTCACGCCGACTACGTCAAGAACATGATTACCGGTGCGGCCCAGATGGACGGGGCGATCCTGGTCGTCGACGCGTCGCAGGGCCCGATGCCTCAGACGCGCGAGCATGTGTTGCTGGCCCGGCAGGTGAACGTCCCGGCGCTGGTGGTGTTCCTCAACAAGTGCGACCTCGTCGATGACGAGGAGCTTCTGGACCTGGTGGAACTGGAAGTGCGGGAACTGCTGAGCCAGTACGAGTTCGACGGCGACAACGTGCCGGTGGTCCGCGGCTCGTCGACCAAGGCCCTGGAGGACCCGCAGGGCGACGGCGGCGCGTGCATCGGCGAGCTGATGCAGGCGCTGGACGATCACATCCCCGAGCCCGAGCGCGAGGTGGACAAGTCCTTCCTGATGCCCGTCGAGGACGTCTTCAGCATCAAGGGCCGCGGTACCGTCGGGACCGGCCGGATCGAGCGCGGCATCGTCAAGGTCGGCGACGAGGTCGAGCTCGTCGGACTCGGCGAGACGCGCAAGACCACCGTCACCGGCGTGGAGATGTTCAACAAGACGCTCGAGGAAGGCCAAGCCGGCGACAACGTCGGGTGTCTGCTTCGCGGCGTCGAGAAGGACGAACTGGAACGCGGACAGGTGCTCGCCAAGCCCGGAAGCATTACTCCGCATCACAAGTTCGAGGGCGAGGTGTACGTGCTGACGAAGGAAGAGGGCGGACGGCACAGCCCGTTCTTCACGGGCTATCGTCCGCAGTTTTACTTCCGCACCACCGACGTGACAGGCACGATCGCGCTGCAGGGCGCCGAGATGTGCATGCCCGGCGACAACATCACCATGGACGTCGAGCTGCTGAACACCTCGATCGCCATGGAAGAAGGCCTGCGATTCGCCATTCGCGAAGGCGGGCGGACCGTCGGGGCCGGCGTCGTGACGAAGATCACGGAGTAGGCAATGGCCAAGTCCAAGGCCAGAGAATACGTGTGGATGCAGTGCAGCGACTGCGGGTCGCTGAACTACCGAACGAATGTGCGCACGCAAGGTGGCATGCCCAAGTTGTCACTGAAGAAGTATTGTCGCCGCGATCGCAAACACACGAACCACAAGCTGAAGCGGAAATAGGCGGATGAACGAAACCCCGGCGTCGACGGAAACTGGTAGCCAGGCCTGGCGTTGCGGTTCGAGCCCGGCACCGACGACGCCGGACCGCGAACGGCAGTAGCTCAATTTGGCAGAGCAGCGGTCTCCAAAACCGCAGGTTGGGGGTTCGAGTCCTCCCTGCCGTGATGGACTGCCAGAGGCCGAGGGACAATCGTGTCGATGTTCGAGATCTACAAACGAGGTCAGGGACGTTACGTCCGAATCAGCACGTTCGTCGCGGCGATGGTGCTCATCGTCGCCGGCGCGTGGGTGTTGAGCAGCTTCCTGAGCGGATACATCGTCACGCGACCGGCGCTGATTCGCTTCGGCGCACCGACGCTGTTGGCGGCGGCGCTGGCGCTTCTCGCCTTCAGGATGGTCAATCGTCCGAAGTCGGCGGATTTCCTGATCGGGACCGAAGGGGAGATGAAGAAGGTCTCGTGGTCCAGCCGCAAGGAAGTCATCGGCTCGACGAAAGTGGTGATCGTCACCGCTCTGATCCTGGCATCCCTGCTGTTTGGGGTCGATTACGTGTTCTCCAAGTTCTTCCGATGGATCGGCGTGATGGGTCGCTAGAACCCCGCAGGAGTTGGATGCCGCCATGGCCATGCAGTGGTACGTCTTACGTGTTGCTTCCAACAAGGAAGACTCCGTCCGCGAAGCACTCGATCGCAAGGTGAAGATCGAGGGGCTCGACGACTGCGTCGGACGTGTGCTCGTGCCGACCGAGCGGCGCCCGGCGCCGCGCAGCCGCGGCGGTGCCAAGAAGCACGTCGACCGCAAGATGTACCCGGGGTACGTGTTCATCGAGATGGAGCCGGACGAGAACGGGCGCATCCCCGAGGACGTGTGGTTCCTGATCCGCGAAACGACCGGCGTGGGCGATTTCGTCGGTGCCACGGGCAAACCGACGCCCATGAACGCCAGCGATGTCGAGAAGATGCTCATGCAGGTCGAGAAGGCCCAGGAGGGCACGCCCGTCTCGGTGGGATTCGCCAAGGACGATACCGTCAAAATCAAGGAAGGCGCCTTCGAGAACTTCGAAGGCACCGTCGACGAGGTGCTTGCCGACAAAGGGCTGGTTCGCGTGATCGTGACGATCTTCGGCCGGGCCACGCCCGTGGAATTGGAATACTGGCAGATCGAGAAAACGTAAGTTCGTTGAATCGTCAACGCGTGAATTCGTGAACTCGTTGACTCGTTGAGTCAGAAGGCGAAGGCCTGTAGCGGGCCGCGAGTCCACGAGAGAGCGTGTCAACGGGGCAACGAGATAACGAGACAAAAATGGCCAAGGAAGTCGTCGCGAAAATCAAGCTGCAGGCCCCGGGCGGGCAGGCCACGCCGGCACCGCCGATCGGTCCGGCGCTGGGGCAGCATAACGTCAACATCGGTCAGTTCGTCTCGCAGTTCAACGAGCAGACCAAGGACCTCAACGGCATGCCGGTGCCGGTGGAGATCTACGTCTACGGCGACCGAACGTTCAGCTTCGTCGTCAAGAGCCCGCCGGCCGCGGCGCTGCTCAAAGAGGCCGCCGGGCTGGCCAAGGGCTCCGGCGAGCCCAACAAGGAAAAGGTCGGCACGGTCACCAGCGACCAGGTCCGCCAGATCGCCGAGCGGAAGATGCGCGACCTGAACGCTCACGACCTTGACGCGGCCGGCAAGATCATCGCCGGCACCGCGCGGAGCATGGGCATTATCGTCGAGTAAGGCGGCGCCGACCACGGGCGAGACACGTGGGAGTTCTGCCGCACTGAAGAACGCGAGGAGTCGAAACAATGGGTCGCAGCAGAGGCAAACGCTACCGACAACTGCTGGAGAAGGTGCCCGACGGGCCGGTGTCGATCCCCGACGCCGTTGACGTTCTCAAGAGCTTCGATCCCCCGAAGTTCGACGCCACGGTGGAGATGAGCTTCCACCTGGGGATCGATCCGCGCCAGGCCGATCAGGCCCTGCGCGGCGCCGTGGCGCTGCCGCACGGCATCGGAAAGCAGCGGCGCGTGGTCGCCTTCTGCGAGGCCGATGACGTAGACAAGGCCGTCGAGGCCGGTGCCGTCGAGGCCGGGACGGACGATCTGATAGAGAAGATCCAGGGCGGCTGGGCGGACTTCGACGTGGCCGTGGCGTCCAAGAGCGTCATGAAGCAGGTCTCGAAGCTCGGTCGCGTATTGGGTCCGAAGGGGCTGATGCCGTCCCCCAAACAGGGCACGGTGGTCGACGACGTGGCGACGGCCGTCAGTGAGTACGCCGCCGGCAAGGTGGAGTATCGCAACGACGACGGCGGCAACCTGCACGTTCTGGTCGGCAAGGTGAGTTTCGACAAAGCCAAGCTCGTTGAGAACATCGAGGCGATGGTCCGCCACGTTCGGAGCATCCGCCCGCAGTCGGTCAAGGGCGCCTACATGCGGAAAGTCGCGATCTCGGCCGCTATGTCGCCCTCCGTTGTGCTGGACATCGCGGCTCGCGCCCCGAGCAGCAGCGAGGCGGTCGCATAGGCGAGGTGCATTATGAGCAAGCCGGTCAAGGAACTGTTACGCAAGGAATTCGCGCGGCGATTCGCGGACGTGTCGTCGCTGGCGGTGGTCGACCAGACAGGCGTCGACGCCGTGCGGACGAACCAGATTCGCGCCCGCCTGCGGGACCAGGGCATTCGTCTGACGGTGGTCAAGAACGCGATGGCGCGGCAGGTGCTGCGCGAGCAGGGCATGGACGCGGCCGTGGAGGTCGTCGAAGGCCCGTGCGCTCTGGCCTACGGCGAAGACGGCGAGACGGCGGGCATCGTCAGCGTGGTGCGCGAGTTGCTGGAGATCGGCAAGGAGACGCCCGCCCTGACCGTCAAGGCCGCCGTGATGGAAGGCCAGGTCTACCGGGGCGACGACCAGGTCGAGGCGCTGAGCAAATTGCCCACGCGCGACGAAGCGCTGGCGAAGCTCGTCGCCTGCGTGCTTGGTCCGGCGGGTCGGCTGGTCGGTGCCGTGAGCGGACCGTCGCGCAGGGTTGCCGGACTGGTCAAGGCGGTCCAGCAGCGCCACGAGGAGTCCGCTGAAGCCGCCTGAGACGCACGCAACCGAAGACAAACACTTTGCCGGCCGCGGATTGGGTCGCACGCGGCTTAAATGACGCCACAGGGGCGTCGCCTATCAGGCCGGCGAGGACGCTGAACGTAGTGGAGTAGGAACGATGGCAGAAGAGACAACGGCACAAACCGCCGACGAGGCGACGACTGAAGCCCCGGCCAAGGAGTTCTCCAAGGAGATCACGTCGCTGGGCGACAAGATCGTGCAGCTGTCGCTGAAGGACGCCGTAGACCTGGCGGATTACCTGAAGCAGGAATACGACATCGAGCCGGCCGGCGGAGCGCCGGTGATGATGGCGGCGGCAGGCGGCGCCGGCGCCGCGGCCGAAGAGGAAGAAGAGAAGACCTCGTTCGACGTGGTTCTCAAGGACGTGGGCGACAAGAAGATCCAGGTCATCAAGGCCGTCCGTGCCTTGACTTCCCTCGGGCTCAAAGAGGCCAAGGAATTGGTCGAAGGCGCTCCCAAGCCGGTCAAAGAGGGCGTGTCGCAGGAAGAGGCCGACGAGGCCAAGAGCCAGTTGGAAGAGGCCGGCGGAACGGTCGAGATCAAGTAGCGTCGGTACGATGGTGCGGACGCGGCGGGGCGAGCGTACGGACTCGCCCGCCGCGATCGCCCGTTTTTTTTGCCATGCGGGCCCATCGCCTGGGTCCGCCGATTTGGTATACTTGCGGAGATGCGGATGCGGACGCGTGCACCGATTCTGCGCAGTTCTGCGCTTGCGGCTCAGACCACGAGGGTTCTGTCATGCTGAAGATGGATAAAGTGCGCGATTTCTCAAAGGTCGGCGACGGCGCTGCCGTGCCGAACCTGTTTGACATTCAGCGCAGCAGCTACGAGCGCTTTCTCCAGGACGTGCCCGAGGGCAAGAAGCGCAAGAGCGAGGGGCTTGAGGCCCTGTTGCGCGAGGTGTTTCCCATCGTCAGTTATGACGAGACCGTTCGGTTGGAGTATGTCAGCTACGAATTCGGCGAGCCGCGATATACGAAGCAGGAATGCCTGGACCTGCGACTGACGTACGGGCGGCCGTTCCGCGTCCGCTGTCGGCTCATCCGAAAGGACACCGACGGCGTCCTGGAGGAGAGCATCTACCTCGGCGAGATGCCGATCATGATCGGCGGCGGCGAGTTCATCATCAACGGTGCGGAGCGGGTGATCGTCTCGCAGCTTCACCGCTCGCCCGGCGTGGATTTCTCGGTCGAGATGCAGGAGTCCGACCGTCCGCTGCACGGGGCCAGGATCATCCCCGAACGCGGAAGCTGGATCGAGCTGAGCGTCTCCAAGAAGGACACGCTGGCCATCCGCGTGGACCAGTCGGCGAAGATTCCCGCCACGACCTTCCTCCGCGCGATGAACGAGGATCTCGGCACTACGGCCGCCATCATCCGCCAGTTCTACGAGACGAGCACGGTCCCGGCCGACAAGCTCAACCCTCAGATGTACCTCGTCGAGGAGTTCGTCGACCCGGATGACGGCGAAGTCGTCGTCCCGGCCGGCGGACAGATCGGCGAGGCGTTGAGCCGGATCGTCTCGGCGCCCATCAAAAAGCTCGAGGTCATCGAGCGGGTCGACGATCCGCTGATGCTCAACACGCTCGCCGAGGACGCCGCCGACAGCCACGACAACGCGCTGCTGCGGATGTACATGCGTCTGCGCCCGGGCAACCCGCCGCAACTGGAGAAGGCCAAGACGCTGTTCACCGAGAAGTTCTACGACGAGAACCGGTACCGCCTCGGGCGCGTGGGGCGGTTCCGCCTCAACCGGAAATTCAAGCAGGATGTGGCGGAAGCGGAGATGACGCTCCGCCCGGCGGACTTCCTCAACACGCTGAAGTACATCATGAAGCTGCGCAGCGGCGAGGGCTTCATCGATGACATCGATCACCTGGGCAACCGCCGGCTGCGCACGATCGACGAATTGGCGATGGAGGAGTTGCGCAAGGGCTTCCTCAAGCTTCGCCGCACCGTCCAGGAGCGGATGAGCTTGAAGGATCTCTCCGAGCTGTCGAAGATCGCCGAACTGGTCAACTCCAAGAGTGTCAGCTCGAGCATCGATTACTTCTTCGGGCGCGGCGAACTCAGCCAGGTGGTCGATCAGCAGAACCCGCTGGCACAGTTGACGCATGAGCGGCGTCTGTCGGCGCTGGGCCCGGGCGGGCTGAACCGTAAGCGGGCGGGGTTCGAGGTCCGCGACGTGCACATCAGCCACTACGGTCGCATCTGCCCGATCGAAACCCCCGAAGGCAACAACATCGGGTTGATTTCTTCGCTTGGGATCTTCGCCGGCGTGGACGAGTACGGCTTCCTGACCACGCCGTATCGCAAGGTCAAGGGACGGCGCGTCACCGACGAGGCCGCTCACCTGCGCGCCGACGAAGAAATGGAGGCCGTTCTCGCGCCGCCCGACGTGCTGGAGAAGAACACGCGCGGCAACCTGGTGATCCCGGAAGAGCACGTCCTGGCGCGCGTGGGCGGCGAGCTCAGCCAGGTCGACGGCGACGAAGTGGACCACGTGGACATCTCGCCGAAGCAGGCGGTGGGTGTCTCGGCGGCGCTGATCCCGTTCCTCGAGCACGACGATGCCAACCGCGCGCTGATGGGCTCGAACATGCAGCGACAGGCCGTGCCGCTTGTCTCCACCGAGCCGCCCCTAGTGGCGACCGGCATGGAGCGCCCCGTCGCGGCCAACTCGGGCATGGTCGTCCGTGCCCGCAAGGGCGGAACGGTCACGTATGTGGACGCCTCGCGGATCGTGCTCGACAACTCGGACGAATACGAGTTGACGAAGTTCCACAAACTCAACGAGCGGGCGTGCCTTAACCAGAGGCCGGTCGTCCGCGAGGGCCAGCGCGTCAAGACGGACGAGATCATCGCCGACGGTTCCGGCTGCAAAGAGCGCGAGCTGGCGCTGGGGCGCAACGTGCTCTGTGCGTTCATGCCGTTCGACGGGTACAACTTCGAGGATGCGATCCTGATCTCCGAGCGGCTGGTCAAGACAGATGCCTTCACCAGCGTGCACATGGAGGAATACGAGGTCGAGGTTCGCGAGACGAAGCTCGGACGCGAGGAATTCACGCGCGACATTCCGAACGTCTCCGAACGGGCCCTGGCGAACCTGGATGAGAACGGCATCGTTCGCGTGGGGACGCGCGTCGAGTCCGGCGATATCCTGTGCGGCAAGGTCTCGCCGAAGTCCAAAAGCGAACTGACGCCGGAAGAGAAACTGCTGCACGCGATCTTCGGCCGGGCGGGCGAGGACGTGAAGAACGACTCTCTGGAATTGCCGGCCGGCGAGGAAGGCGTCGTCGTGGAGACTAAGCGCTTCAGTCGCCGGTCTCACATGACGGATCAGCAACGCCGCCAGCTCAAGCGGGACATGGAGGCCTACCGCGACAGGATGAACGCGCGGATGTGCGACGTGTTCCGCACGATGAGCGAGGAGATCAACGAAGTACTCGGCCAGGCGATGATCGACCCGTCCACGCGGCAGAAAGTCGGCCAGAGCGACAATGACGAAGTCATCCTGGAGCAGATCGAGAACTTCAATCCCCGCTGGATCAAGACGCGCAAGGACGCCGTCCGCAAGCAGGCCGACGGCGTCTATCAGAAGTACTGGCCGCGCATCGAGCAGATCGCCAACGAGCGTGAGCGGAAGCTTGAGCACATGAAGCGCGGTGACGAACTGCCCAGCGGCGTGCTGGAGATGGTCAAGGTTTCCGTCGCGACGAAGCGAACGCTGGGTGTGGGGGACAAGATGGCCGGGCGGCACGGAAACAAGGGCGTCATCGGGCGCATCCTGCCCGAGGAGGACATGCCGTTCCTGCCGGACGGCACGCCGATCGACATCGTGCTGAACCCGCTGGGCGTGCCGGGCCGGATGAATCTCGGGCAGATCCTCGAGACGCACCTGGGCTGGGCCGCGGCGGTGTTGGGCTTCCAGGCCGTCACCCCCGTGTTCGACGGGGCAAGCGAAGAGGAAATCGTCGAATGCATCCGCGAGGCGAACGAGCACGTTCGGCAGCGCCGCGAGGATCTCGAAGCGGTTCAGGGTGCGGGCGAGACGCGCGAATTGCTCGTGGAGATGCCCGAAGACGGCAAAGTGACCCTTCACGACGGGCGGACCGGTGAGCCGCTGGAACAGAAGGTGACCGTCGGCTACATCTACATGAACAAGCTGCATCACCTCGTGGATGAGAAGATCCATGCTCGGGCGACGGGCCCGTACTCGCTGATCACGCAGCAGCCGTTGGGCGGCAAAGCCCGCACGGGCGGGCAGCGATTCGGCGAGATGGAGGTCTGGGGCCTGGAGGCCTACGGCGCCAGCTACGCCCTGCAGGAGCTTTTGACGGTCAAGAGTGACGACGTCGAAGGGCGGACCAAGATTTACGAATCGATGGTCAAGGGCGCCAACACGCTCGAGGCCGGCACGCCGGTGAGCTTCGATGTGCTGTGCAACGAGTTGCGCGGTTTGGGACTGAATATTCAGCTTGAGAAGAAGCGGCTGATCTGAATGACGAATAACGAGGGCCGAATGACGAATCAATGACGACGGCCCAATCACGAAACGACGGCATGAAGGCGAGTTTAGAATGACCGTCGACGAAAGGCCGGCTTATGACCTCGAAGAGCGAACGGCGGCCTTTGGCGAGGCGGTTTTGGCCCTGGTCAAACGGGTTGATCGGGGCCCGGCAAACGCCCGCTTGTCAAGCAACTGGTTCGAGCGGCTACGAGCGTCGGTGCGAACGACTGCGAGGCGGACGACGGCGTTTCAAAACGCGACTTTCGCAACAAGATTGGGCTTTGCCGAAAAGAATCCCGAGAAACGAAACATTGGCTCAGGATGCTGGCGTCGGCAAATCCGAATATCGCCGACGAGGCAAGACGCCTTTGGCAAGAGGCGAAGGAACTGAATCTGATATTCGCTACGATCTTTCGAAATTCAGAGAGCGTGGCTAGAGAAGTGTTGTTCGTAAATTGCGAAGATCGGTGGGTTTCAGGCAGGCCCGAACCGCGGCGGCAGGACGCCAAGCGGTTCGGACTTTGGGCTTGGTTCGGCATTCGGTCTTCTTCATTCGGCATTCTCGCTTAGCGGAGCGACGAGCGATGGCTGAAAGCGTATACGATCGAATCAATGACTACGGCTCGGTGCGGATCCAACTGGCCAGCCCGAACGACATCCGAAGCTGGTCGTTCGGGGAGGTCAAGAAGCCCGAGACGATCAACTACCGCACCTACCGCCCGGAGAAGGACGGGCTGTTCTGCGAGCGGATCTTCGGCCCCGAGCGGGACTGGGAGTGCGCGTGCGGCAAGTACAAGGGCACCAAGCACAAGGGCATCATCTGCGACCGGTGCGGGGTGAAGGTCACCCACAGCCGCGTGCGGCGCAAGCGCATGGGGCACATCAATCTCGCCGCGCCCATCGTTCATATCTGGTTCTTCAAGGCGCTGCCCAGCCGCCTGGGCACGCTGCTGTCGATGAAGACGGCCGACCTGGAAAAGATCATCCTCTTTCAGAACTACGCGGTGACCGATGCGGGTCAGACGCCGCTGAAGTATCAGCAGGTGCTTACGGAAGACGAGTACCAGTCGGCGCGGGACACATACGGTCAGGACTTCGAAGCGCTGATGGGCGCCGAGGCGGTCAAGAAGCTCCTGGAGCAGCTCGACCTGGACGTGGTCGCCCTGGAGCTCCGCGAGGGCATCAGCAAGACCAACTCGAAGCAGAAGATGAAGGACCTGACCAAGCGGCTCAAGCTCGTCGAGTCGTTGCGGAACTCCGGAAACCGGCCGGAATGGATGGTCATGGACGTCATCCCGGTCATTCCGCCGGACCTGCGCCCGCTCGTGCTTCTGGAGAGTGGCAACTTCGCCACCAGCGATCTGAACGACCTCTACCGGCGGATCATCAACCGAAATAACCGCCTCAAGAAGCTGATGGACCTCAATGCGCCGGAGGTCATCATCCGGAACGAAAAGCGCATGCTCCAGCAGTCGGTCGACGCGCTGTTCGACAACGGCCGATGCCGCCGCCCGGTCCAGGGCACCGCGAATCGCCCGCTGAAGTCCCTGACCGACATGATCAAGGGCAAGCAGGGGCGCTTCCGCGAGAACCTGCTGGGCAAGCGCGTGGACTACTCGGCGCGTTCGGTAATCGTCGTGGGCCCGGAATTGAATTTGCATCAGTGCGGGCTGCCCAAGAAGATCGCGCTGGAGCTGTATCAGCCGTTTATCATCCGCGAGTTGAAGAACCGCGGCCTGGCCGACACGATCAAATCCGCCAAGAAGATGCTGGAGCGACGCGACCGGGAGATCTGGGACGTCCTCGAACAGGTCATCCACCAGCATCCGGTGATGCTCAACCGCGCCCCGACGCTGCACCGGATGGGCATTCAGGCGTTCGAGCCCGTCCTGACCGAGGGCAACGCCATTCGCGTCCACCCGCTGATCTGCAAGGGCTTCAACGCGGACTTCGACGGCGACCAGATGGCCGTCCACCTGCCTCTGTCCGTCGAGGCCCAGGCCGAGACCCATACGTTGATGCTGGCGACGAACAACATCTTCTCGCCGGCCAACGGCTCGCCGATCATGTCGCCCTCACAGGACATCGTTCTGGGCATCTACTACCTGACGTCGGAGCACGGCCGGGAGTTCGTCGCCGACGGCGTACGGCGCACGCGTTTCGCCGACGGCAAGGCGTATCCGACATACGCCAGCGCGAACGAGGCCATCACGGCCTGCCAACTCGGTCGGGTCGGCATGCACGCGAAGATCGTGGTTCGCGTGGCTGCGGGCAAGGAAGTCGTTACCAACGATGACCGGTTCGTCTCCGAGGACGGCAAGGTCCTGACCACCCCGGGGCGGTGTATCTTCAACGACATCCTTCCCGACGAGATGCCGCTGTACAACTGCGCGCTGGGGCAGAAGGGCGCCGGGAAGGTCATCAGCGACTGCTACCAGCACTTGGGCAAGTCGGCGACGATCGACCTGCTGGACAGCATCAAGGAGATCGGTTTCCGCTACTCGATGCTTTCGGGCCTGTCGTTCGGCATCCGGGACGCGAAGATTCCGGAGGCCAAGCCGAGCATTCTGGGCGAGGCCCAGCAGCGCGTGGATCGCATCGAGGCCGACTACGAGGCCGACGCGCTGACCGAGGGCGAACGATACAATCAGCTCGTGGACGTCTGGATTCATGCCCGCGAGGAGGTCACAAAGAATCTGCTGCTCGAGCTGAAACAGGATCGGCGCGAGTACGACCCCGGCTACATCAATCCTATTTGGACGATGCTTCACTCCAACGCGCGCGGCAACATCGACCAGATCCGTCAGCTCGCCGGCATGCGCGGGCTGATGAGCAAGCCCTCCGGCGAGATCATCGAGACGCCCATCAAGGCGAACTTCCGCGAGGGGTTGACGG
>JAGXKT010000022.1 GCA_018335035.1 Phycisphaerae bacterium | reverse complement strand
CGCGGCGGCGCGCGCCAGGGTCGGCGGGTCGTCGAAGCGCGCATGCACGACCCGCGCGCGGCCGGGGAAGATCGGGCACGCCTCGCGCGCGTGGTCGCAGACGGTCACGACCGCGTCCGGCGCCGGCTTGACCGCGGCGATGCCCCCCGCTACATTCGGCCGAAGGCGGTACCGTCCTGACAGCCCCATCGGGCGCCGGTACGGTTCTGCTATGCTGTACCGTCGCGAGGGAGTAGCTCAGTTGGTAGAGCAACGGCCTTTTAAGCCGTAGGTCCTGGGTTCGAGCCCCAGCTCCCTCATGCTGCACGCCGGCCGTGGCGACACGCGCGTCGCGGTCGAGTGCTAATTGCAGGCCGTTGCGCCGCGCGGCCCTTTCGTATCGCAAGAGGCGATCAAGAGCATTGAGCCCCGCCGTCGGTCGGGTACAATGCCCACGACGCGGCCCCATCGTCTAGCCTGGTCCAGGACACCGGCTTTTCAAGCCGGCGACACGGGTTCAAATCCCGTTGGGGCCAATACGGCGGCGCGCGTGGGTGCGCCGCGGCCGCATGAGGCGCCGCACCGCTCGCGCCCGATTCCTACAGCCGCCAACGCCGAGGACGCCACCATGCAAGACGCTTACGGAAATCTCATCAGCTCGCTGGCCCAGCCCAACGACAAGCGTATCTGCCTGCTCGTGATGGACGGCATCGGCGATTGCGACAATGACGGCAACGGTACCGCCCTGCAACAGGCGAAGACGCCGAATCTCGACGCGCTGGCCGAGACGTCCGCGCTGGGGCTCAGCGTGCCGATCGCCACGGGCGTCACGCCGGGCAGCGGTCCGGGCCACCTGGGGCTGTTCGGCTACGATCCGCTGGTCTACCAGGTCGGGCGCGGCGTGCTGTCGGCGTTGGGCATCGAGTTCCCGCTGACGCCGAAGGACGTCGCCTGCCGGCTGAACTTCTGCACGCTGGACGACGACGGCAACGTCACCGACCGCCGCGCCGGGCGGATCGGCGACGACGAGAACCACCGCGTGCTCGACAAAATCCGCGCCGCGCTGACGCCCCCGGACGGCGTCGAGGTGCTCTTCGAGACCGTCAGCGAGCACCGCGCGCTGATGGTCCTCCGCGGCGACGGGCTGGACGATGAGGTGCCGGACACCGACCCGCAACGCACCGGCGCCCCGCCGATCGACCCGACGGCACACAGCGATTCCCGCACAGCCGGGCTCGTCAAGGACCTCGCCGCGCAGGTTCACGACATCCTCGCCGACGAGCCGCACGCGAATATGATTCTCGCACGCGGCTTCGCGAAGTTTCCCGACTGGCCTCGCTTCGCCGAACGCTATCAGCTCACGCCCGGCGCCGTGGCCGGCTACCCGATGTACCGCGGCGTGGCGCGGCTGGTCGGCATCGACGTGGTCGCCCAGCCGACGTCTGCGGCGGACATCTGCGCCGAGGCGGGCAAGGCGCTGAGCGACCATACCTTCATCTTCGCCCACTTCAAATACACCGACAAGACCGGCGAGGACGGCGACCTGCCCGGGAAGATCGCGCGGATCGAGGAGATGGACGCCGCCCTGCCGACGCTGCTGAAAGTCAGGCCGGACGTGCTGCTGATCACCGGCGACCACTCCACCCCACCGAGCATCGCGGCCCACTCGTGGCACCCGGTTCCGGTCCTGATGGCGGGCCCGTATCTGCGCGGCGGCGACGGTGCCGGCAAGGGTTTCGACGACGTCACCTGCCGCGCCGGACAGATCGGAACCGTCACCGCCAAGGAGCTGCTGCCGTTGGCGATGGCCCACGCCGGCAAGTTGGAGAAGTTCGGCGCGTAGATGCCGCGAGACGACGGGCGACCGCTTGAGGGGCGCCGGTCCGGCCCTGGCGCCGCCGGCGTGCCGAATGTCTGCTCCGTGAATTGCAGGAGCGATGATGCGCTGGTTGGGTATCGATCACGGCAGCAAGCGTATCGGCGTGGCCGTCGGGTCGACGTCCGACGGGGTCGCCACGCCGGTGACGGTTCTGTCGGCCGAGCCGCTTGAGCGTGCCTTGGCGGATATCGCGCAACTCCGCGATCAGTACGGCGCCGACGGCATCGTCGTCGGCTGGCCGCTGAACATGGACGATACGGAAGGCGCCCAAGGCCGGACCGCTCGCCAGGCCGCCGTCGCGATCGCCTCGGCGTTAGACTGCGACGTCCGCTTGTGGGACGAGCGGCTCAGCAGCTTCGAGGCGGACCAGCGGCTGGCCGGGACCATGACCCGCAAGCAGAAGAAGGCCCGCCAGGACGCGGTCGCCGCCGCGGCGATGTTGCAGGACTTCCTGTCGGCCGGCGGCCCGGACGCCGCACCGCGTCCGGAGATGGCGGACTGACCGGCGCAGAACAGCAGCCGAACCGCCGTCGGCAATCGTCCGGCGACCGTTCGGCTGCTGATCGAGCCGCGCGCGACGACGAGCTACTCGCCGTCTTCCTTTTTCTTGTCGCTCTTGGAGGCCAGCGCCTCAAGGGCCGAGATCGGATCGGCGTCCTGTTCGGACGCATCATCCGCCATTGCCGCCAGATCGATGCCATCGCCCTCGTCGCCCTGGCTGACGACGTCGGCCTCGAGGTCCACGATGCCCTCGCCCTCGCCGGCTTCGGCCATCTTCTGACCGCGCGTCTTGACCTGCTGTACGTTCTCCGGCTGGCCATCGATCTGCACGGTGAAGGCCACGGGTCCGACGACGAGCCGGTCGCCGGCCTGCAGCGTTTTCTCGACGATGCGCTCGTTGTTGACGAACGTCCCATTGGACGAGCCCAGATCCGCCGCCTTGAGCGACGTTCCCTCGACGGTCAGCTCGCAATGCCGCCGCGACACATTCGCCAGCGGCACCTGGAGTTCACAGTCTTCGCCGCGACCGATCACGGTGTGATCTTTCGGCAGGGCAAAATCCTTGCGCTGCCCGTTGGGCTTGAAGACGACCAATTTCACATCCATAGCATTTGCCCCTGCTCTGCGTTGTGTATCCGGCCCGCCCGGCGACATCGGCCACCGGAACACGGACCCGTGTGTATTATGTCAAACGGCGGATGGGATGGATTGCATGCCGTCCATTCGTATGCTGTTATTCTAAGATGCCGCACGCCACCTGCAAGGAAAAATGGCCCGACCGGCCGCGGGGACCGGCGGACGCCCTGTACGTCCACGTGCCCTTCTGCGCAGCGAAGTGCGGCTATTGCGACTTTTATTCCCTTCCCCACGACGCCGGGCGGGCCCGTCACTATCTTGACGCGCTGGCCGCCGAGTTGCATCTGCGCTGCCGACGGCTGCGGCGCCCGCTGGAGAGCATCTATGTCGGCGGCGGCACGCCTACCTGCCTGGCGCCCGAGGCGCTCGACGAGTTGCTGGGCCTGCCCGGTGCATGGATCGGGCCGCATACCGAGTTCACAGTCGAGGTCAATCCGGGCACGCTGGACGATGCCACCGCCGCACAGCTCGTCTCGGCGGGCGTTAATCGCGTAACGGTCGGCGCCCAATCCTTCGAGCAGGAAGAACTCGAGCAGTTGGGGCGTTCGCACAGCGCTACCGACATTGCCCGGGCCGTCACCGCCCTGCACCGCGCGGGCATGGACAACGTCGCGCTCGATCTGATTTACGGCATCCCGCGGCAGACGCCGGCGTCCTGGCGTCGCACCCTCGACGCCGCGCTGGCGATCGACCCGTCGCACCTGAGCGTCTACGCGCTGAGCTACGAGCCGCAAACGCCCCTGGCCGCCGCACGCGACGCCGGGCGAGTCGTCGCAATGGATGACGAGACGCAGCGCGACTGCTATGACGAGGCGATCGCCACGGCAACCGCGGCCGGGCTGGACCACTACGAACTGTCCAACTTCGCCCGCCCCAACCGCACGTGCCGACACAACCTCACGTACTGGCTCAATCGCCCCTACATCGGCTTGGGCCCCGCCGCGGCCAGCTATGTCGACGGCGTCCGTTCCGTCAACGAGGCCGATCTGGCCGCCTACACCGCGGCGCTGACGCGCGGCGAGACGCCGCCCCACGCCAGCGAGCGGCTCACCGGCCGGGCTGCCATGGCCGAGGCGCTCATGCTGGGGTTGCGGCTGATCGAGGGCGTGGGTCGCCGGCGGTTCGCGGACCGGTACGGCACGGACCCGTTGGATGCCTTGCCGTACAGCATCGGTCGCCACGTTCGCTGCGGCGCTCTTGCGTTGACGCCCGACCGCCTGCGGGTGTCTCCGGCGGCGCTTTTCGTCTGTGACACCATTTTCGCTGACATCCTCGCCGAAGCCCGTCAAGAACGTCCGCGGCCTTGAATATGGCAAGGAATATACGGGTTTTTCGGGCGTTTCTGGTCCCGGCAAATCCTTACTGAACCCGCGCTCACATCGTCCCGATAACACATGCGAAGGCGTCCCGGGACTGCCAGTGTGGCCCGGAAGTCAAGCCATAACGTATGTTTTGGGCGGGCAGCAAAGTTCTACCGCCGTCGAGCAGGCAGCGGAGCAGAGGTCGGGATCAGCAGCATGCGAGCGACGCGCGCGACGGTGTGCGGGTGACTCGCATGCCCCCTGCCGCGCGCCGACCGCTGCTGCGTTGCGGAGCATGAGATGACGTTGAAAATCGCCAAAGGCCGAACGTTGCCGATCGGTATCGACCTGGGCACCAGTTCGATCAAGATGGCTCAGTTGCGCCATGGCGGCGGCGAGACGGAACTGCTGGCCGCCGTGTCGGGCGAGATGCCCGACAACGGCCGGCAGAAGTTCTCCCGGCGGCTCAGCGCCGCCGGGCGCTTCATCCGCGAGACGCTCAAGCAGCGCAGCTTCCACGGGCGCCAGGCCGTCATCGCCATTCCCGCCAGGCAAACCGTCGTTCAGCACATCAAAATCCCCAAGGGCCCCACCGGCGAGATCGACCAGACCGTTCGCCAGGAGCTGTCCGGTAAGCTGCCCTTCCCTGCCGGAAGTGCCGTGATCCGCCACATTCTCGCCGGGGAGGTTCTGGGCGACGAAGAGCCGCGCCAGGAGGTGATCGCCGTGGCGGCCGCTCGCAGCACGCTGGACGCCTACCTCGACATGAGCCGCCGCGCAAAGTTGGACGTTGCCGCCATCAACATCGAGCCGTTCGCCATAGTGGAGTGCTTCGCCCGCCTGTTTCACCGCGCCTCGGACACGGAACGCACGACGCTGTTCGTGGACCTTGGGGCATCCAGTACGCAAGTCGTGCTCGCCCACGGGACGCAAGTGGCGTTTGCGCGGAACCTGTCGCGCGGAAGTGATGACCTCGATCAGGCGATCGCCCAGGACCGCAACACCAGCGTCGACGAGGCCCGTGCCTTGCGTGCGCAACTGCGCGACGGCGGACCGGGTGACGACCAGGCCGACCGCGTCTACGCGGCGTGCGAGACGCCGCTGGACGCCCTGGCCGCTGAGATGACCCAGTGCCTGCGATACTACGAATCGGTCTTTCGCAACCGCAGCATCGAGCGTGCGATCTTCGTGGGCGGGCAGGCCTATGACAAGACGCTCTGCCAGTCGCTTGCCAAGCGGCTGAACCTCCCGGCACAGATCGGAGACCCGCTGGTGCACATCAAGCGCACCGCCGCCGACGCCACGGCGGGCGATCATCACGGTCCGCAGCCGCAATGGGCCGTCGCCGTGGGGCTCAGTCTCGGCGCCGCCCACGCCGCGTAAGGAACCACCATGCCGTCGATAAACCTGCTACCGGATGATTACTACAAGCGACGCTGCCAGAAGCGTGCCAACACGCTGTGCCTGGTGCTGTTCGCGGTGGTGATGGCGGGCGTTGTCGCGGCCGTCCTGCTGTCCGAACGACGGGTCGCCCGCGCCGAGCAGGTCGCCCGGGACGTGGAACAGCAATACCAGCGCGCCGCCCAACGCATCGAGCAAATGCAGCAGCTGGAGAACGAGAAGGCGCGTCTGGATCGTAAGGCCCAGGACACAGCCGCTTTGGTCGAACGCCTCCCCCGCAGCACGCTGCTGGCGCTGGTGACCAACTGGCTGCCGGAGTACGCCTCGCTGGAGTGCTTCGAGCTGGAAACCGAGCAAGCCAAGGCCTCCAGCGCCGCCGGGCGTTCCAAGTTCGCGCGGGTCTCGCGCGAACGCAGCGGAGCGGCCCCTCCGGAGATCGTAACGCTCTACATCACCGGCAGGGCCAAGACGGACGTGGACGTAGGACAGTTTCTGGCCCGATTGAACGCCAGCAGGATCATCCGCTCGGCCCGATTCGTCTACAGCGAGGCCAAGGTCTATAACGATGTGCCCGTCCGCGAGTTCCAGGTCGAGGCGGTGCTCAACGGCAACGTGGACGCCGCGGACGTCGTCGCAACCGATGCTGCACCGGCGGAAAACACCGTGTCGTACGCAGGAGGCCAGCCATGAAATTCGGCTTGCGCGAGGTGGCCTTCACGGCCCTGCTGGGGGCGATTCCGATCGCGGCGTGGTTGCTGGTCTTCCGCCCGCACGACGCACGATGCGCGCAGTTGACCGAGAAGATCGAGGCCCACCAGGCGAAGCTCCGGAAGCTGAATCAGTTGACCGGGCGCATCGGCGATCTGGAAGCGGAGATCACCGAGCAGAAACAGGCGCTGGCGTACTTCCGCGCCCGCCTGCCCAGCGCGAAGGAAATCGACAAGGTCATCCAGGAAATCTGGCGTCTGGCGCGCGCGAACGACCTGACGACCACCAGCATCCGCACGCCACGACGCCAGGACGATGCCGAGGGCACTGTGGGCCCGCAGGCCCACGCGATCAGCGTCGAGCTTGTCGGCGACTTCCGCGGGTTCTACGCGTTCCTGCAGGCGCTGGAGAATCAGCCGAGAATCACGCGATTGCGCGAGATGGAAGTTGAGAAAGCCGACTCCAAGGAAATGCCCGAAGGCCATGTCGCCGTGACCTTCGAGATGACCGTGTTTTTCGAGTCCGCCGAGGCGAAACCATGACCATGCTCCATAGCGACCACCAACAGGCGCCGTCGGACGAGGCCCAGACGGATGAACAGTCGCACCGCACCGGCGGCGCGGCCGGCACGCTGCGCCTGGCCGGGACGGGCAACCTGGTGTTGGGGGGCGTGCTCGTCGCCGGGCTGGTCGTCGTCTGGGTACTGGGCATGCGAACCGGCCCGTCCGAGGCCTCGGGTGATTCCGGCGCGCAACGCAAGACCGACGCGTTGCTGACCCACCTGTCGCAGACATCCGACACGGACCCGGGCGATGGTGCGGTGATCAACGAGCGTTATTTCGCGGCCGCACCACGGCAGATCCCGCCCGATAACCTCAAGACCAACCCGTTCGAGTTCGCAGCGCCGCCCGCGGACGACAGCGGCAAGTCCGTCGCTTCGGACGATCCGAAGCCGGCGAGCGACAAGCCCGCCGCACGACTCGATAGCGCGTATGAGCGGGCCTTGGGCGAGGTGCGCGGGCTTGAATTGCAGACCGTTCTGACCGATGCCGGCGGCCAAACCATGGCGATGATCTCGAACAACCTCTTGACGGAGGGTCAGGTCATTGCCGGCTGGACGGTTGTCCGCATCGAGGCCGACCGCGTGGTGCTGCGATGGCGTGACAGGACGCATACGCTGAACCTTCGTTAGGGAAGTAGCAAACGGTGGCGGACAAGCTCCGCAACAAACCGGAGGACGCGCCGGAGGGCGCATACGCCGAGCCCGCGGAATTCGACGAGCTCTGGCGTCCGGACGATGCCGGCTCGCATCCGCGTGGCCCGGAGCGCGTCCTGCTGGAGTCCGGACAGGTCACGCGTGCCCAAATCGACCGCGCCGTCCAGGCCCAGGCCGACAACCCTAAGCTCAGCGTCCTCGAGGCCCTCGTCCAGGACGGCAGCATCGCCGAGACGGACGCCCTGAACGCCGTGGCGGAGTACTTCCTGCTGCCCTTCGAGCGCGTCACGCCGGGCGACGTGGACCCCGACATCTTCCAGTTGCTCCCGCCCGACTACATCAAGTCCAATCTTGCACTCCCCCTGCGGCGTGACAATGAGGACGTGATCGTCGCGTTGCGCGACCCGGCCGATATCTTCCTTGTCGACGACCTCAAGCGTCGCATCGGGGCGAACATCCAACTCGTGGTCACGCCGGGGCAGGACATTCTCCAGGCCGTCGAGGAACTCTCGGCCGGACCGAGCCAACAGGTCGAGGAGATCATCAAGGACATCGCCGAGGACGCCGTCGAGGTGGTCGACAGCGGCGGCGAGGAGGTGACCGACCTCGAGCGGATCGCCGGTGAGAGCCCGGTCATCCGGTACGTGAACTTCCTTGTTTCCTCTGCGGTCAAGGACGGCGCCAGCGATATCCATATCGAGCCGCGGGAGCGCCGGTTGAGCATTCGCTGTCGCATCGATGGCGTGCTCTTCGAGCAGCAGCCCCCCCCGCTGTCGATGCACGCGGCGGTCGTCTCGCGGCTGAAGATCATGGCCAACCTGGACATCGCCGAGCGCCGCCTGCCCCAGGATGGGCGGATTCGCGCGACCGTCCACGGGCGCACGGTGGACCTGCGTGTCAGTACGTTGCCGACCACGCACGGCGAGAAGTGCGTCATCCGAATTCTGGACAATCGCTCCATCTCCGTCGGGCTGGAGAACCTCGGGATGGCGGCGGACACGCTGAAGGCGTTTCGACGGCAGATCTTCCAGCCCCACGGCGTCGTGCTCGTGACGGGCCCCACCGGAAGCGGCAAGTCCACCACGCTCTATTCCGCCCTGCAGGTCATGGACGCCAAGACACTGAACATCTCCACGGTCGAGGACCCGGTCGAGTACGAGCTGGATACCATCAACCAGGTCAACGTGCACGAGTCGATCGGCATGAGCTTCGCAGCCGCCCTGCGGTCCCTGTTGCGACAGGACCCGGATATCATCATGGTCGGCGAGATTCGCGACCAGGACACGGCCCGCATCGCGGTGCAGGCGTCGCTGACGGGGCACCTTGTGCTGTCCACGCTGCACACGAACGACGCGCCGAGCAGCATCACGCGGCTGATCGACATCGGCATCGAGCCGTATCTCATCAGTGCCTCGGTCAACGCCGTGGTCGCCCAGCGCCTGGTGCGGCGTACCTGCGAGCACTGCAAGCAGGCCGTCACGGATGTCAGCGAAACGGAAGCAGCGTACCTCAAGCGGTACGGCATGGAAGCCGATCAACTCTACAAGGGCGCCGGTTGCGGGCGATGCCGGCAAACGGGCTACAAGGGGCGCCTGGGGCTTTACGAACTTCTCGAAATCGACGAGGCCATTCGCGAGGTCGTCGCGACGAATCCGTCGCTTGGCGCCCTCAAGCAAGCCAGCCGCGAGCACAAAATGCGCACCCTCCGCGAGGACGGACTTGAGAAGATCCGCCACGGCCTGACGACCGTTGAGGAGTTGATGCGCGTCACGGAGACCGAAGCATGATCGAGATACAGCAGCTCCTGACCAAGGCGCTGACCACGGAAGCCAGCGACGTCCATCTGCTGGCCGGGATCCCCCCGCTGTTCCGCGTGCATACCGTCCTGGAACCGGCCGAGGGCTATGACGCCCTGGCCGCCGAGGACATCGAGGCCTTCTGCAAGGAGGTCCTCGGCGAGAAGCGTTACGCCAAGCTCGTTGAGCTGCGCGATCACGACTTTTCGATCGAGGTGGGCGGGCTGGGGCGATTCCGCGTCAACGCCCACTACCAGCGTGACACGCTGGCCGTGGCGTTCCGCGCCATCCCCGACCGCGTGCCGCCACTGGCGGAGCTGAACCTGCCGCCGGCGATCGAGCGGTTCGTCGATCTGCCGCGCGGGCTGGTGCTGGTCACCGGGCAGACCGGCAGCGGCAAGTCCACCACGCTGGCGTCGCTGATCGACGCGATGAACCAGAAGTACCGCTACCACGTCATCACGGTGGAAGACCCGATCGAGTACGAGCTGCGCAACAACTTGTGCGTTATCGAGCAGCGTGAGCTGGGCAGCGACGTGCCGGCGTTCGCCAGCGGCCTGCGGCACGCCCTGCGACAGGACCCGGACATCCTCCTCGTCGGCGAGATGCGCGACCTGGAGACGACCTCGGCCGCCATCACCGCCGCCGAGACCGGGCACCTCGTGCTGTCCACGCTGCACACGCAGAACGCCTCGCAGACGATCGAGCGAATCGTCGACATCTACCCCGCCGAACAGCAGAACCAGATCCGCTCGATGCTGTCGAACACCCTTCAGGCCGTGGTCTCGATGGTGCTGTTCAAGCGCCAGGACGTGCCGGGCATGGTCCCGGCCTGCGAGGTGATGCTCTGCACGTCGGCTGTACGTAGTTGCATCCGTGAAAACCGTGTTCACGAGATTCCGAACATCATCGCCACGAACCGCCGCAGCGGCATGCAGACGCTCGACGAATCGATCAAGGCGCTGTTCCTCAACGGGCTGATCAGCGAGGAGCAGGCCCTGTCGCGCGCGGTCCACCCCGACTCGCTCAGCCGGGCCATCCGCGCCGCATGACAAGATAACATCCAACGCAGGCAGCGCAGTGAACGCAAAGTGATTGCCGTGGCCGCGGGACGCGCCGTCCGCGTTGCGTAAGCCGAGAGAAAACGATGGCAAGCTTCAAGTACGAACTTCGCGAGACAAGCGGACGCATCTCGTCCGGCGTGATCGACGCCCAATCGGTCGAGGACGCCACGGCCGCGCTGCGCGACCAGGGCGGGTTCGTGCTTAACGTCGCCCCGGCCGGAACTGCCCAGAACATCCTCGACGCCCTGCACAGCGTCAACATCCAGTCCGGCCCGGGGCTCAAGGACGTCTACAACTTCACGAATCAGCTCGGGGTGATGATCAAGGCCGGCATCAACATCCGCGCCGCACTGGGCGGCGTCGCCGACCAGCTCGAAAACCTCAAGTTCCAAAAGATCGTCAACCAGATCAAGGACGACGTCGAGTCCGGCCAGCCGTTTTCCGAAGCCCTGGAGAAGCACCCGAAGGTCTTCGGACCGCTGTACGTGAACATGGTCCGCGCCTCGGAGATGTCGGGCAGCTTCGGGCACATGCTCGAACGCATCGCCGACTACCTGGACCAGCAGATCGAGACGCGCCGCATGGTCCGCGGCGCGATGATCTACCCCGCCATCATCGCCGTGATGGCTGTGGTGACCACGGTTTTTCTGCTGACGTTCGTTCTGCCGCAGTTCACCAAGCTGTTCGCCTCGAAAGAGGCGCTGCTGCCGACGCCGACACTGGCGCTGATGGCATTGAGCGACTTCATGCGCAATTACTGGTACGTGCTGCTGATCGGCGTCGCGGCGTTGGGCGTGGGCTTCTTCCAGGCCATTCGCACGCGCGTCGGGCGGGAGTACTGGGACCGCGCGAAACTGCAAATTCCGCTGTTTCGACGCATGCTGCGGGCGCTGTACATCACCCGCGGGCTGCACACGATGGGCGAGCTGATCTCGGCCGGTGTGCCGATGCTCGAGACGCTCGACATCACCGCCGACGTCAGCGGCAACGTGGTCTACAGACGGATGTGGACACGCGTGCGCGACGCCGTCGAGCAGGGCAACAAAATCGCCGAACCTCTCTGGCGTCAAAACCTGCTGCCCACGAACGTCGTCCAGATGATCGCCGCCGGGGAGGAATCCGGTAATCTCGGCGACGTCCTCCAGGACATCTCGGAGTTCTACGGCAAAGAGCTCAAGAGCACGATCAAGTCGGTCACGGCCATGATCGAGCCGCTCATGATCGTCCTGATGGGTGCGTTGGTGGGCTTCATCGCCATGAGCATCATCCTGCCGATCTTCAAGCTCTCCAGCTTGGTCAAGGAATAGCGCGCCGGCTTGGCTGTTAAAAGGGGCAAACAATCTGCTTTGTGCGGGGATGAATCGTACAGTTCCAAGAGGAAGGAGGTGCGGAGCGGAGATGACCCTGTTAAACGCCAAGACCGCTCCCGGCACGCGTTCAGGTGTGCCGGGCAGCCAGGCGCGCGCGACACAGCGCGGCTTTACGCTGATCGAGATCGCCATTGCCGTGGCGATCGTCGGCGTCGGCGTCGTCGCGTTGATGATGGCGGCCGGCTCGACAACGCGCGTCAACAGCACCAGCCGCAAAATGACGCATGCGGTGTACCTAGCCGGCGAGATCCGCGAATGGACGCTCGCCCTGCCGTTCTCGGACCAGGACGAGGGCGACATGGACAACCCGCCGGGGCCGGACGGCTCGGACCCGGAGAATTTCGTTGACGATCTGGACGACCTGCTGGGCGAGGGAAGCGGCATTACCTACAGCCCCCCGCGCGACGCGCAAGGCCAGGCGATCTACGACATGACGGACTGGTCGCAGACGCTGACGCTGACGTGGCTCAACCCGGACGACCTGTCCGAAACCGTCGCCGACGGCAGCAGCGACATGGTGCGTGTCGAGGTGACGGTTGCCCACAACGGCCGGGACGTGCTGAGCACGGCCTGGATCGTGGCGCGCCGAAGCGGCGAGTAGACGCTGACGATGCGGCACAAAGGAGAGGCAAACATGCGCATACGAGAACTGCATATGAGACAATGTACGGTGCGCCGAGGCATCGCCGCGGTGTTGGCGCTGCTGTTGCTGGTCGTGCTGAGCACGATCGCCGTCGGCATCGCCGTCACGGCGGACATGGCCCAGCAACAGAGCAACAACGCCCGCGAGGTAGCCGAAGCCCGCCTGGTCGCCGAGAGCGGGTTGAACTTCGTCAACTATGCGTTGAGCGATTGCACCCCCGCGGCGACGGAAGGACAGGGCCTGCTCGACGAGTTGGCCTCCTACCTATCCGACACACTCAACGGCACGGGCAATCTTGACGGTGGAACCGTTAGCTCCGACGACACGACGATTACGATCCCCGAAATCAGCGCGCCCGGTGTCGGTGCGTTCACGGCACAGTTGTGGCTCGCCGACAACGAGACCGTCCGGCTGGAGGTGGTCGGGCAGCGCGGCGACGTCAGCCGGAAGGTCTCGCTCGACTACGAGGCGCAGGCGCTGGACGATGTGCCCGACCCGGAAGACATCCCCCCGAGCATGGCGGCCTTCTTCGGTCACGGGATCGCCTCGCGCAGCAAGGTCCGTATCACCGGCAACGCCAGCGTGGAGGGCATGAATTCGCCCAGCGAGGCGCAGGTGCTGTCCGCGACGTACTCGGATGACGAAGCGATGAAACTCACCGGAAACGCCGACATCGAAGGCGACGCGTTCTTCTCCAACCCCGATGCCTACGCGACGCTGACGGGAAACGTCTCGATCGGCGGCGTCTCCGGGCGCGACGACGACGTCTGGGACCACGTCCACACGGGCATCGGGCCGGTGGACTTTCCCGAGGTCAACCCCGACGTCTTCGAGCCGTTCGCCGTCAATACCTACACCGGCGGAGGCGGCAACCAGACGCTGGAGAACATCCGCATCCCGGCCGGGGCGAACCCGACGATCTCGGGCAATACCACCGTCCGCGGCGTGGTCTATATCGAGGCGCCGAACCAGGTGCACTTCTCCGGCAACGTGGACATCATCGGTGTCATCGTCACAGAGGACGCCGGCGAGGGGGTCTACGACTCGAACACCATCAAGTTCACGGGCAACACGTCCGTCCAGGGCGTCGAGGCCCTGCCGGACAACGAAACCTTTTCCGAGTTGCGGCAGATGCCCGGCTCGTTCCTGCTGGCACCGGGCTTCGGCGTGCAGTTTACGGGCAATTTCGGGACGGTCGCCGGCACGATGGCGGCCGACGAGTTCAAATTCGCCGGCAACGCCGGCGGGACCGTCAAGGGCATGATCATCAACTACAGCGATTCGGAGTTCAAGCTGGTGGGCAACTCCACGCTCGTCTTTGACCGCTCGGACGACGTGGACCGCAGCGACGGAACGGACTACGAGGGCGAACCAGCCGTGCCGCCCGGCTTCGTCGTGCCGGGTCCGCTGACGGCCGTGCCGGACAGCTACTGCGAGTATTGAATATGTTCCGTGGGTCGGGACAACACGGCTTTACGCTCGTCGAGGTGCTCATCGCACTGGCGCTGTTCGCCCTGCTGATGGCGGCAATGGGCACGGCGGTCCACGGCGCGCTGGACAGCCACGCTGAGAACACGGACCTCGCCTCGGCAACGCAAGGCGCCCGCGTCGCTTTGCAGCGCATCTGCCACGATATCCGCACGGCCGCCAGCGTCGACCCGTACGCCGGCACCGGCACGCTGCGTCTCGTCCCCCCGGAGGACGTCGACGCGATCCAGATCGACTACGTCCACGACGCCAACGAGCAGCAACTGCTATATTGCGTGACCGACGGCGCGGGCCAGACCGATCACGTCCTGCTCGGCGGCGACGACGGCATTGACGTTACGGCGTTTGTCGTCGATCACGAGATCGCTGACGACGGGGAGGAGACGTACATCCGCAGCACGACGTTTGCGTTGACCTTCGAGGTCGACGGCGAGTCTTTGACGGTAACCGCCTCGGCGGCCCCTCGCCGCAATCAGACCTACTGATTGCCCTGTCGGACACCCACAGGGGGCCCGCAGGCCGCGCCACGACGGCGCAATGCCTCAAAGGACGCACAGCAGGAGGTGCCCCATGACCCCGAAGACATCCACAGGACCGGCGCGACACAGAGGCATCGCCTCCGTACTGGCCGTGGTCCTGCTCGTCGTGTTCGTGACGCTCGGCGCGGCGATGTTCGCCGTCAGCGATATGGGCCTGCTGGTCAGCGAGAACCTCAACGACCGCGCCGAGGCGCGTCTGGCGGCCGAGAGCGGCCTGGCGTTCATGGTCAGCTCGCTGCACAAGATTCGCCTGCCGCTGAGCACCGACGCCGACAACTTCCCGGCGAATCTGAGCGACTGCCTGGGAGACCTTCTGGACGGCACGGCGAACCTCGACGGACAGACCGTCGCCGCGACCGCCGACGGCGCCGCGGTGCCGACGATCGCCCTTAATGACGGGCGCGCGTTCACCGCGCAAATCGCCTGGGTGGACGCCACCTGCTGCCACATGACGATCGAGGGCACCGCGGGCAACGCCACGCACGCCGTCAGCATCGACCTGGCGATGGAGGCGCGGAACCCGCTGGTATTCGACTACGGTCTGGCGTCGCGCGGCGAGCTGCTCATCGGCGGTAGTGTCGAGGTCGCCGGTGTCGACTGGCCGGGCGAGGCGCACGTCTTCTCGGCTGACACGTCGGCGCAGTATCCCATTACGGTCGAGGGCAGCGGCGCTTACGTCAGCGGCGACCTTTACGTCACGCAAGGCGACGGTGCGATCTCGATCGGCGGGCAGCCGACCATCGGCGGCACGAGCGACCCGGCCGAAATCGCCGACCACCTGCACTACGACGCCCATCCGCCGGACTTCCCGGAGCTGGACACGGCGCCGCTGGAAGCGCTGGCAACGACTGTCGTCGATGCGAGCACGGACACCTCGCAGCAGGGACAGACGTACAACAACATCCGCATCGCGGCCGGTACGAATCCTACGTTCGCGAACGACACGCTCGTCAACGGCATCGTCTACGTCGAGGCGCCCAATGTTGTGTCCTTCGAGGGCTCCTGCACGCTCAACGGCATGGTGGTCACCGAGAACAACGACCTGCCGCTGGAGGATTGCCGGCTCCGGTTCGCCGGAACGGCCACCGTCTCGGGCGTCGAGGCGCTGCCGGATACCGCGGAATTCGCCGACGTCAGGCAACACACGGGCACGTTCCTGCTGGCGCCGGGGTTCGAGGCCGTCTTCGAGGGAAATCTGCAGACCATCAACGGCGCCATCGCCGCCGACCGCCTCGCTTTCGGCGGCAATGCCTCCGGACGCATCAACGGCTCGGTCGTCGGCCTGGCCGACCTGCCCAGCGAGATCAAGGGCAGCGTCTCGATCCGCATCGACCGCACTACGTCAGAAGCCGACCACGCCGGCTTCCAGAAGTCCATCGCGCTGGAGCCGGTGGCCGATACGTATTGCGAACCGACGCCCACGGCTCAGTAGACGCCCGCGCAGCGAGGGCGATCTCACAAGAATCCGTGCATCGCCGGGGGGCGATCCCCTAAGCTGGTGGGTCTATACTGGTATGACCCCCATTAGGAGATTCGCCATGACCCGCTGGATTTTCGCCCTTGTGACCGCCGCCGCGATGCTCCTTCCGATCGGGACGCTCCGGGCCCAAGCGCCGGATGCCGACGGCGAGGCCGAAGCATCCGACACCTCAACGAAACCGGCGCCGGTGCCGCCTGACGTGTTCAAGGCCATTCGCGAAGCGCAACGCCCGCCGAGCGAGGACGCCTCGCGCCAGACGCAGATCACCCACTACACGGACGCCAGCGAGAAGATTCTCGCTATCGGCACGAAGGCCGAACGCGACTACCCCGACGCGCCCAACCTGCATGCTGTCCGCGGCGCGATGCTGGAGGCCGCCGGCATGCTGATGCGGCTGGAAGGCACGCGCGAATCGCGACGCCAGTTCGTGCGCATCGCGCGATCTCTCGCCGAGACGCCGACCGCGCCGCCGCAATTGCGCTACCAGGCCGACGAAAACGCCACGGCAATCGACATTTTCCTGCGCGCGACGACGACCCGCCCCGCCGACGCCCGGACCCACGCCCGGAAGCACATCGAGGCGTTTGTCGCACGGCACGCCGATGGCGAGTTCGCGGGCAATGCCGTGCTCACCTCGGCCATGCTCGCCAAGCGTCTCGACCTGTCGGACACGCTCGACGGGCTGCTGGACACGATCGAAGCGAAGCACGCCGACATGCCCAACGCCGAAAGGTTCCTGCGCATCGCCGGGCGATTGCCCTTCGAGGCCGAACTGACCACACTCGACGGCGAGACGATCGCCCTGCCGGACGACATGAAGGGCAAGGTGGTGCTGATCGACTTCTGGGCGACGTGGTGCGCCCCGTGCATCCGGGCAATGCCACACATGCGCGAGTTGTACGAGAAATACCATCCCAAGGGCGTCGAGTTCATCGGCATCAGTCTCGACCGGCGCAAGAGCGACCTGACGAGTTGGCTGGAGGAGAACGATCTGCCCTGGGCGGTCACGTTCTCGGACAAGGGCGGGCAAGACCCGACGGCACAGCAATACGGCGTCTCAAGCATTCCCAGCGTGTGGGTGATCGGTGCCGACGGCAAGGTCGTCGCCGATAGCCTCCGCGCGAACATCGCCGACGCGTTGGACAGGGCGCTGGCGGCCGACGCGGAGTAGCCCCCTGTTCGTACCGCCCGCGCGGCGGTAGAATGCCGCCCATGCGCGTGGTGGTGACCGGACAGGTCGGGATGGACAAGAAGCCCTTTTTGTCGCGTGCGGCCGAATTGGCGCGCGAGCAGGGGCACGACTGGACGGTGTACCACGTCGGCACACGGATGTACGCCGAGGCGCCCGACGTGGCGGCGGGCAGGATTCTGGACCTGCCGCTGAGCCGGCTGACGAGTCTGCGGCGGAGCGTGTTCAAGGACATCCTCTCGGAGGGACGCGAGCGGACGGACGTGGTCGTCAACACGCACGCGACGTTCCGCTGGCGACACGGGCTGTTCTACGCCTTCGACTACGATCACATGGTCCGGCTCGACGCGGAGCTGTACGTCGTGCTGGTCGACAACATCGACCGCGTGCACTACCGCCTGACCCGCGACGGGCACGACGACCACACGCTGAAGGACCTGATGGTCTGGCGCGAGGAGGAAACGCTGGCAACCGAGCTGCTCAGCGAGATCGTCCGGGCCGCCGGCGACCGCGGCGCCGCACGCCGGCGCGACGGGTTCTACATCCTCGCGCGCGGCCAGGACGACACGACGATCCAGACGTTCGTCAACCTGATCTGCCGCCCGGAACTGCGCAAGTGTTACCTGAGCTACCCGATGTCGCACGTGCCGGCCGGCTCGGAGCAGATCGCCGAAATCCTCGGCTTCCGCCGCGAGATGAAGCATCACTTCGTGTGCTTCGACCCCGGCGACGTGGAGGAGAAGTACCTCGCCGCTCCGGCGATCGAGGCCGCCGAGGCCGGGCACCGTAGCTTCGAGGTCGGCCCGGAAGACGCCCGCGTCCGCCTGGAGACCTCACAGGTGCTGGACATCCTGCCCGACATCGACGGGCAGATCTACGCCCGCGACTTCAAGCTCATCGACCAGGCCGAGATGGTCATCTCGCTGATTCCGCGGCTTCCCGACGGTCGCCCCGGCCTGTCCAGCGGGGTCGAGCGCGAGTTGCAACACGCCCATGAGGCCACGCGCGACGTGTTCGTCATCTGGAAGCCCGACGCCGAGCCGTCACCGTTCATCACGCAAACGGCCACGGCCGTATTCCGATCCGTCAGCGAGGCGGTCGCGTATTTCCACGAGCACGACTACGTGCCGACCCCTCCGGCCGGCAGTTTGTTCGAGTAACGCCGCGCCGCGAAGCCGCACACACGCGAAAGGACTGCGTCATAGCCGCTGCATCCGCAGCCCGCCCCTCAGACGGCGTTGCCGGTGCACAGCGCGGGCGTTGGCGCCACACGGCGCTGGAGCCCCGCCCGACGCAAGCTCACCGTCCGCCCGTGGCCGAGGCGTCCTCGGAAAGGACCTGCTGCTTTCCCGGAAACAGGGTGAGCTTGGGATTTGACCACGTCTGCGAGCGTCCGGTCTCGGGGTCCTCGTAGATGATCTGAGCGTCGGCGGGCGGCTGCCCGGGTCGGAAGCCCTGCGCCGTGACGATGTCCCTGCTGCGGTCGTACCACACGCGCTCGCCGAGCACCTGCCAGGGCGCGTACCGCATATTGACGCGGCGCGTGGCGCTGAAGCGCTTGAGCGGCCCGATCTGCAGGCCGTCGCCGCCGTCGGCGGCATCGTCATCGTCGTCCGGTTCGGCGAACCAGACCACGGCACGCCCGCAACGAAGATCGAAGGCCTGGCCGGGCGGCAGCGTCTCCCATCGTCCATCCGGCAAGGCCGCGCGCCGAACCATTTTGCGTCCGCTTCGGTGCCGCACCGTCACGTCGCCCTGGACCGTCGCCTGGCGCTGTTTCTGAAGCAATTCCATGTAGCAGGCCGGCCCGGCGACCGGCTCGCCGGGCGTCCGCTCGGCCGGTTGCCACTCCAGCACGCTCTGCGAGGGGCGCTGCAGTCGCATGCCGCCCAGCGCCTCGCCGTCCTCGTCGGTAGTGTCGGCGGGCTTCGGCGCGCGGTAGTCTTCCACGATGGCCTTTCCCCAACTCGTGATGATCGCGCGGGCCAGATCGACATCGTAGTGGAAATCCGTGCTGCGAAGCTGCACGCGGCGCAGCAGCTTGCCGTCATCGTCCACCTCCCGGCGGACCCACAGCACGTTCCGGTCTTTCGGGTCGGCGCCTTGAGCGCGAATCATGCGGATCCGCTTGGACGAGAAATCCTCCATGCTCAGCGCCACGGGCAATGCATCGGCGTCCTCTTCGCGCGAGGGCGCGGGGGCTTCGGTCTTGTCGTCTTCCGTGCGCCGGAAGCGCACGCGCATCGCCTCCGCGGTTACGTGGTCCGGGCCGCTGTCGAGCGTCACGTCGCCGACGAATTCCGCCACGTCCCGCGGGCCCTGGTAGTTCATGCTCTTGGCCCAGGTGACGCGAATGGCACGCGGCTCGGACAGATCCTGACCGCCGAAGCCGCGCCGCGTCACGAAATCCAGTGCCCCCGGGCCCTTGGAGCGAACCTCCACTTCGTTGCCGTCGCCGCGTGGATCGGCAACCAGGTAGAAGCGAAGCTGCTCGCCCCGGAGGCGACTCGCCCCCTGGCGCAGCTCCGCCCAGCCCGTCGGCGCCTTGTCGCCGTAAAGGACGGCATTGCGCTGTCGCACGTCGGCCACCACGCGGTCGCCTGTCGCCGTGACCGGTTCGTCCGTCTCGATCGTCCTGCTCCGCACGTCCCCGTGCATCTCGATGCGCGTCACCTCCAGGCCGGATTCGCCGCTTGGCTCGTCCTTGGGCTCGGCGGTCAACAGCCCGCGTCGCGCATGCGCATCCAGCCCCATGGCTCGGACGTGCACGTTTCCGATCGCTTCGGCCTGGCGATGACGTCGGTGCGGCGGCGGGGCCCGCCGCAGGCGCAGCTCGTCGCAGTGGACGAACTCGGCCTCGTCGCCTTCGCCCTGCCTGAGGCGCACCTCCCCGCGGAACAAGGCCCGCTCGACCCGTTCCAAGCCGGTGCCCCCGTCCGCTTCCGAGCGATCGGCAAGCACCAACATGCCCGAGTCGCGCCACGCGATCTGTTGGGGCTTGTCCTCGCCGTCCGCCTCGGCGCCCTCGCCGTCGAACAGCGCGGCGCCCCGTCGCGTCATGCGCCCCGCCCCTTGCAGTTCGGCGCGCGCCGCCAGCCGATCGTATCGCATGACTGCGCATTCGACGCGCGATCCGTCGTCCAGTCTCAGCGTGGCGGGTTCGTCGGCCGTACCGGTCAGTTGCCCGCGCTGGCGACGCCCCGTCCCGTCCGGCGCCGCGTCCTGCCAGTACGCAAACGACTGACAGGTCGCCCTGGTTTGCCCGTCCGTCAAGCGTAGAGGCGCGCCCCGCGCCGCGGCCGTGTAGCGATCCGACGACGGCGAAGGCGTCCAGCCCACGGGACGAATGACCAGGTTCCCCTTCCAGCGGATAACCGCGTTCTGCTTGCGTGTCGCCGGGCGCGTCGCGGGGCGCGTCGCGTCGGCGGGCGGCTGCGCTTCTCGAGGCGCATCGGACGGCGCCTCGTCCTCGCCCAGCATGGACCGATCCCACTCGACGCGGACGGCCAAGCTGTCGGCACCGTCCATGCGCCCGTCGGCAGACATCACCCGAACGGCATCAAACAGCTCGATGCGATAGACGTTGTCGGGCGCGTCGCCCTGCTCGGGGCGCGTTGCAGGCGGCTCGGCGGGCGCGGTTCGCGCCGCCCGGGGCGGGTCCGGCGCATCCGGTTCGTCCGCCGCCTCGGGCGTTCGCGAATCCGACGACGTCGCCTCAGCGCCGGGCAGCGCGAACATGTCCATCCCCTCGGGAACGTCGTGCAGGACAATTCGCTCGCCCTCGACAATGCGCAACAGCTTGAGTTGGCGCGGATTCTCCGTCCAGGTGGCCTCCATGCCGCGCCCATAGACGTCGCCCTCGGCCGCGTGCAGCTCCACGCGACTGTTCGTCTCGATCCGCAGCAGATGACGGTCGAACAGGACGCTGTCCATGCGCATGACGACGCGGTCGGCGGGGCGCTGGTCGAGCGGCGCCTGCAGAGGCGATTTGCCGCGGTCCAGCGTCAGTACCACGTTCTGCGAGAGGCGCAGTTCCTGGAAATCCACCTCCATGATGGACCCGGCGAAGCGCCCGTACCCGCGGTCCGCCCGGATGGTCGCAACCTGCCCGTCAGCGAAGAAGAACGTCAGCTTCGGGTTGCCCAGGTCATACCCGTACTTGCCGTCCTTCTCATAGCGATCGCACTGAAACCGCCGCCCGACCGGCTCGTCCTGCCCCAACGTGATGTCCAGCCCTTCGCCGTGGCGCGGTTCGAGCTGTCCGACGTCGTCTGCGCCGGCCGGCGCGGCGTGCTGCGGCCCGTCGCGCAGCCCGGGCGTCTCATCCGGCCGGACGATGTCGTACCGCACCACGACCTGGTAGGCCAACAAGGCCGCCAGAAGCGCGCCAAACGTTCCGACAAGCAGCAACACGCGGCGTTTCACGCGTATGCCTCCCCATCCGGCAGATACCGCTCCAGAATCCGCCCCCATCGCCCGGAGGCCTTCAGAAGCAGCTCGATCACCTCGCGGACGCAGCCGTCCCCGCCGCAGGCGCGCGTCACGTACGCCGCGCGGGACCGGACCTCCTCCACGGCATCGGCGACGGCGACCGGATACCCGCATCGCCGAAGCATCGGAATATCCGTCAGGTCGTCGCACACGACGGCGACCCGCTCGGCCGGAACGTCCAGCTCGCACAGGACCTCTTCGAAGGCCGCGTCCTTGTCCTTGGCCTGCAACCGCACGGCGTCGACGTCGAGTTCGGCGGCGCGGCGCTCGACCGCGGGCGAGCCGCGCCCGCTGATCAGCGCCAACCGCCCGCCGGCGCGCTTCCAGTATTTCATGCCCGCCCCGTCGCGAGCGCTGAAGGCGTGGAGTTCGTCGCCGCCGGCCGTGTACGTGACCCGGCCGTCGGTCAACACGCCGTCGACGTCCAGCACGAGCACCGTGATGTCGGCCGGGTCAGTCGCGGACATGATTCACCGTCTTGATCCCGAGGACGTCCTGCACGTCGATCACGCCGACGGGGCGATGTTCCTCGTCCAGGACGGGCAACTCGTCGATGCGGTACTCGTTGAAGATCGCCAGCGCCTCGCTGGCCAGGTCGCCCAGGTGAACGTGTTTCGGGTCGCGCGTCATGCACTCGGCGACGGGCACGGACCGCACGTCGCCGTTGGAGGTCACCAGCAGCCGGCGCAGGTCCGCGTCGGTCAGGATTCCGGTCAACCGCCCGTCGCCGTCGACCAGCAGCATGGCGCCGGCGCGTCGGGTGGCCTTCTCCGCGGCGGCGAGGGCCTCGCCGAGCGACAGCGTGTCGCGAACCGGGCAAAGCCGCTCGCCCCGGCGGGCGGTCATCGTCTGCTCGACCTTCATCAGCTTCCGCCCGAGCGAGCCGCCGGGGTGGAACGCGGCGTAGTCGTCCGGGCTGAACCGCCGCATCTGCATCACCGTCAGCGCCAACGCGTCGCCAACGGCAAGCATGCACGTGGTCGAGACGGTCGGCGCCAGGCCCAGCGGGCAGGCCTCATCGACGTCCCCGTAACAGAGGCACACGTCCGCGTGCCGCCCGAGGGGCGACGCCTGCGAGCCGGTCAGCGCGATCAGCTTCGCCCCGCGCGCCTTGATGTGGTCGACCAGGCGGATGATCTCCTCCGACGCGCCGCTGTGGGACAGCGCGATGACAACGTCGTCGCGATGCACCCGCCCGAGATCGCCGTGCAACGCCTCGACGGGATGGAGATAAATGCTCGGCGTTCCGGTCGACGCCAGCGTGCCGGAAACCTTCCGGGCGACGATGCCCGCCTTGCCGATGCCCGTCAGGATCGTCGTCCCGGGGCAGGCGTACACGTCCCGCGCCGCACAAGCGAACGCCTCGCCCAGCGTCTCGGCCAGCGCGGCCACCGTCTGCCCTTCGAGCTTGAGCGTCTGACGGGCCAGGTTAAGATCGACTTTGTCCGCGTTCATTGGCCGCTCGCGGTGTCCACCGGGTCCATCGCGGCATTATGCCCGCGCCGCGCCGGGTGGTCAAGTGCGGCCGTCGTGGCAGGGATTTTCCCCGCGGCGACGATTCATGCGGTACACTGGGGCGATTCGCAGCGCCCCCTGCCCGGTCTGCATGGTACCACAAGCCGGAGTCGAACCAACGATGAGCCGTAACAGCGAATCCCTGCGGCGTTTCGCCCGCGTGTACGTCCGTCCCCGTGCGGGGATGTTCTCCGCCGTGCAGGTCATGCATGTGCTGGCGATTCTGTTGTTTCTTGTCCCGCCGATGATCGTGCGCCACCTGATCGACGTGGCCGTTCCGGCGCGCGATGTCGGGCTGCTGGCGATGTCGGCCGGCGCGGTCGTGGGCGTGTTCGTCGTGTTTTTCTTCCTGGCGGCGTTCAAGGAATACTGGGGCCACGAGGTCGCTCAGAGCATCACGTCGCGTCTGCGGAACGACCTGTACGGGCACTTCCAGAAGCTCTCGATGAGCTTCCACGACCGCAGCAAGGCCGGCGGGCTGCTGTCGCGCCTCGTCGACGACATCAACGTGGTCCAGGAGGTGACCCACCACGGGCCCGAGGCGGTCCTGCTGGCAATCGTGATGGTCAGCGGCACGACCGTGCTGATGTTCGTTCTGAACTGGAAGCTGGCGCTGGCGGTGCTGGCCATGGTGCCGCTGCTGGCGGTGTTCGTCGTCCGCGTCGCCGGACGGATGTGGGAGCAGTTCCGCGAGGTCCGCAAGCGAAAGGAATCCCTCTCCGACGTGCTGGAGGAGAATCTCAGCGGCATTCAGGTCATCAAGGCCTTCGGCAGCGAGGACCGCGAGTTCGAGGTCGTCGCCGGCGAGAACACGAACCACTACCACAGCCGCATGTCCGTCATCCGCTACATGTGCCGGCTGTTTCCCGGGGCGCTGTTCATCAACAACCTCGGCCTGGCGATCGTCGTGTTCTACGGCGGATACCTGGCCGTCGCCGGCGAGATTTCTGTCGGAACACTGACGGCGTTTATATTTCTCCTGGGTCATTTTCTGCATCCAATCATGCGGCTGGTGATGATGCTGGAGCACGCCGGGCGGTTCTTCGCGTCGCTGGAGCGCTTCTGGGAGTACATGGACATCGAGCCGGACATTCGCGACACGCCCGAGCCGGTCATGCTCCGGCGCTGCGAGGGACGCGTCCAGTTCGACAACGTCCGCTTCCGCTACGACCGCGAGGTCATCCTCGACGGTGTCAGCTTCACGGCCGAGCCGGGGCAAATGGTCGCCCTCGTCGGGCCCAGCGGCGCGGGCAAAACCACCGTCACGCGCCTGATCCCCCGATTCTACGAGCCGTTTGACGGGCGCGTGCTGATCGACGGACACGACGTGCGCCACGTCGCGCTGCGCTCGCTTCGGTCGCACATCGGCATGGTCATGCAGGACGACTTCCTGTTCTCCGGCACGGTGGCCGAGAACATCGGCTACGCCCTGCCCGAGGCGACGCGCGAGCAGATCATCGAGGTGGCCAAGATGGCCAACGCCGCCCCGTTCGTCGAGCAGATGCCGGACGGGTACGACACCGTCATCGGCAAGCGGGGCGTGAAGCTCTCGGAGGGCCAGCGTCAGCGACTGTCGATCGCGCGAGCCCTGCTGAAAAACCCGAAGATCCTGCTGCTGGATGAGGCGACAAGCTCGGTGGACCCGGAGACCGAGCGACTCATCCAGCGGGCGATGGAGCGCCTCCGCCGGGGGCGGACGACGTTCGCCATCGCCCACCGGCTCAGCACGATCTTCCGCGCCGATCAGATATTCTTCGTCGACCACGGGCGGATCGTCGAGAACGGCACGCACGCCGAATTGCTCGACCGGGACGGGCAGTACGCGCGGTACTTCCGTATCCAGTTCCCGTCGAACCCCGCCGAGTCGCCCGCTCCGTAACGGCGGCGGGCGTCACCACAACTCGCCCAGGGCGCAGAGCACGACGATCTGGCTGGTCGCGTTGGCGTAGAGGCCGCTGACGAGATCGTCGGCGAGGATACCCCAGCCGCGCGAAAGCTTCTCGAACTCGCGGGCGGGCGGCAGTTTGACGATGTCGAAAACGCGGAACGTGACGAAGCCCGCGACCGCGGCGATGAGCCAGTCGGGCCAGCCGGTGCCCAGCGGCAGCCAGATCAGCGCCAGCGCCTGCCCGGCCCATTCGTCCAGCGTGCAGCGAGACGGGTCCTTGCCGCCCCAGGCCCGCTCGGCGAAGCCCCCGAGCGCAACACACGCGATTGAGGCCGCGACCACCACCGCCGCCATCGCCAGCGACGCGACGAGCTGCCCCCCCTGTCCGGCCCACAGCGCCAGAAGGTACAATCCCACGACGACGACCGAGCCCCACGTGCCCGGCGCGACCGGCAGATATCCCGTGCCCAGCCCGCTGGCGATGACTTTTCGGAACGCGTTCATGGGCATCTCCCGCGCCGCACGCGTGGCGGCGTCTCAGGCGTCGCTTCGGAGCAAATTCCGCGCCCGTCCGACATAAATGAACCCGCTGAGCACGGTCACGACCACGGCCACCCAGACGGTGGCGATCTTGGTGTAGACGGCCCAGGGCGCCTGCGGCACGTTGGCGAGCTGGTACAGCACGGTGCAGATCGCCACGGACTGCAGGAACATTTTCAGCTTGCCCGCCCAAGTGGCGGCGAACGCCACGCCGCGCGACTCGCTGTAGCCGCGTACGGCCGAGACGACGAACTCCCGCGCCACCACCGCGACGACCATCCACGCCTGGACCGCCGAGGCCATCCCCCCGGTCAGCCAGTCCGGCAGCTCCCCCGCGCAGGCGGGTGTGGCGCCCGGATCGGCCGCATAGTTCAGCCCGGCCAGCATCGCAAACGCCCCCACGACGAGGATCTTATCGACGAAGGGATCGACGATCCGCCCGAAGACACTCGTCCAACCGAACTTGCGGGCCACCCAGCCGTCGAGAATGTCCGTCACGCCTGCGACGATGTAGAGCACGAAGGCGACGTTGAGCAGCGCCGGGCCGCTCGGGCTGCCGGCATCATAGAGCCCCAGCAACACGAAGAACACGGCCGCCAGAACGATCCGCCCGACGGTCAACTGGTTCGGTAGCTTCCAGTTCATGGCGGCATTGTCGACTCCCGCCGCGGCGTTGTCGATGCCTTTCCGTCAGCGCGCGCGGCACAGCAGGTTCGCGCCCTCGGCGCCGGTGACCTCCCCGGGGACGACCGTGCCCGGCTCGGCCGGACCGTCCAGCAGGCAGATCGAGTCCACCTCCGGCGCCTGGCGCGCGTGCCGGGCGAACGGACGCCCGTCGGCGCCGACGCCGTCGACGAGCACGTCCAGACGTTGCCCGACGCGCGCGGCGGCCCTGCGTCGCGCGATGCCGTCGACCGTCTCGATCAACTCGGCCGCACGGGCGTCGATGACTTCGGCGTCCACTTGCCCGTCCATCTCCGCCGCAGGCGTGCCGTCCTCAGCAAAATAGCTGAACGCGCCCACCTCGTCGAACCGCTGCTGTCGCACGAAGTCCAGCAACTCGGCGAACTCTGCGTCGGTCTCCCCGGGAAAGCCCACGATGAACGTGGTGCGAATGGTCGGAGCGTCCAGGCGCTGTCGCAGGCGATCCAGCAGCCGCTCGGTCTGCGCGCGCGTCACGCCGCGACCCATGCGGCGCAGGACGGTGTCGCTGATGTGCTGAAGCGGCAGGTCCACGTACGGCACGACGCGCTCGCAGCCGGCCATTGCGTCGATCAGCGCGTCGTCGAAGCGGCGCGGGTAGGCGTAGTGCAGGCGAATCCACCGCACGCCGTCGACCGCGTCCAGCGCCCGAAGCAGTTTCGCGAGCGTCCAGTCGCCGGGAAGGTCGCGGCCATAGCCGGTGGTGTCCTGGGCGATGACGTTCAACTCGATGGCGCCGTCGCGGGCAAGCTGCTCGGCCTCGGCGAGGACCTGCGCCGCCGGGCGGGAGCGGAACGGTCCGCGGATGGCGGGAATCGTGCAGAACGTGCAGCCCTGCGAGCACCCCTCGGCGATCCGCAGATAGGCCGTGTGACGCGGCGTCAGCCGGAAGCGCGGCGTATCGCCGCCGATCCGCCCCGTACAGGGCGACAGCCGCGTCGCCGGTCCGTCTCCGGCGACGGCGCGGGCGATCTGCTCGCGGTCGTCCACGCCGACGATCGCGTCGATGCCCGGCACGGCCCGTCGCAGCGCCTCGCGCTGCCGCGTGACGAGGCAGCCGGCCACCACGACCCGTTGGGCCCGCCCAGTGCCCTTCAGCGCGACCGCCTGCCGAATTGCCGCCAGTGATTCATCGCGCGCCGGGGCGATGAAGCCGCAGGTGTTCACCACGATCACGTCGGCCTCGTCGAGCGGCGCGGCGACGGCGTAGCCCGCCTCGGCCAGCAACGCCAGCATCCGCTCGCTGTCGACGAGATTCTTCGCGCACCCCAGCGAGATAATCGCCACGGACTGACCGGACGCGTGTTCCATCCGGGAATCGTAGCAAAGCGGTTTGGCGTTTCGCAATCCGCCAGCCGAGATGGTATCGTCGCCAAAGGGCGTACGGCGTCCCCGTCACAGGAGACCGCCACATGACCGCACGAACGAGCCGAACCGCCCTGCTCGCCACGGCGCTGCTGGCCGCCGGCGCCGCCCCGGCCGACGGCGCGACGCCGCCGGACGCCCTCTGGTACGCCGTGATGATGGACGACGCCAAGGTCGGCTACAGGAAGCAGACGCGGACCGTCGCCGACGGCAAGGTCACCTCGACGGCTGACGTGACGATGACGGTGATCCGCTCCGGGACTCGCCTGAAGATCCGCATCGCCGAAACGGTCATCGAGACGCCGGACGGCGAGCCGCTGTCCTTCCGCGTGTCGCAGGACCTCGGCATCCTGGCGACGACCACCGAAGGCCGCATCCGCGACGGGCAATTGACGCTGACCGCCACGCACGGCGGACGGAAGACCACGCGCACGATGGCCTGGCCCGAAGGCGCCCTGCTCAGCGAGGGGCTTCGGCAACTCCAACAGCGCAAAGGGCTCAAGCCCGGTACGACCTACACCGCCAGCATCTTTGACATCTCCGCAAGCGCCGCCCGCGAGGTGAGCTTTCACGTCGGCGAGAAGAAGACGCTCGACCTGTTCGGCCGCGTCGTCGAACTGACGGAGGTCACCGCCACACGACAGACGCAGTTCGGCAAGATCACGACCGTCCGCTACGTCGACGAAAGCTTCACGTCGCTGAAGGCGACCGTGCCGGCGTTGGGCATGAACATGGTCATGGTCGCCTGCCCGAAGCCCGTCGCCCTCGCCGCCGACAACCCGCCCGACCTGCTCAAACGCGTAACGGTCGCCTGCCCGGAGCCCGACGACGATCCTCGCTCCGCCGGCGCGGTCACCTTCCGCCTGCGGCCGAGCGGCAAGCGGAAACTGGCGCTTCCCGAGACGGACAGCCAGCGGATCGAGACGCGCGACGACGGAGCCGTGGTCGTCACGGTGCGTCCGGTTGCCGCGCCGGACGGCGTCGCGCCGGGCTATGACGGCGACGGCGAACGCGCACAGGCGGCGTTGAAGCCGTCGCAGTACGTCGAGTCGGACGCCGAGACCGTAGTGGCCCTGTCACGTGAGGCCGTCGGCGACGCGACGGACGCGGCTGAGGCCGCGCGGCGTATCGAGACGTTCGTGCGAACGCACATCAAGGCGAAGACCCTGTCCGTTGGGTACGCCTCGGCGGCGGAGGTGGCCGAAGCACGCGAGGGCGACTGCACGGAGCATGCGGTGCTGACCGCCGGGCTGTGCCGCGCCGCGGGTATGCCGGCGGAGGTCGTCAGCGGCGTCGTCTACGTGCCGCGCTTCGGCGGGCGTGAGCACGTGCTGATTCCGCACGCCTGGTGCCGTGTCCTGATCGGCGAGACCTGGGTGGGGCTGGACGCGGCGTTTGCCGACGGCGTCGACGCGGCGCGGATCGCCCTGGCCGGGGGCAACGGCGACCCGGACTCGTTCTTCGACATGCTGCCGACGCTGGGCTACTTCGACGTCGTCGAGATGACACTCGGCGAGTAGCGGTGGGCGGCGTCCGCCCGCTTGTCGCCGCCGGCGGCCGATGGCACAATGCGAGCATGGACTCGAACGCCCTTCGCGAACGGATTCTGACCGCGAATGGACCGGCGGTGGTGCTGCGCGGCCCGGCGGCCTGCGGCAAGACCGCCGCCGCGCTCGATCTGTACCGGCATTTCGTCGGGGGGACCGGGCGTCCGGCCTGCCTGTTGATCGCCCCCAATGCCGCGGCCGCTCGCGATCTGCGCCGCCGCCTGCTGGTCGAGGCGCCGGCCGGCGTCGTCGTCGCCCCGGGCGTCCGAACGTTCGCCCAGTTGGGCGCGGCGATTCTTGCCGATGCCGACGATGCCGCACGGCTGCTGTCGCCGGTCGCCCGACGCTGTCTGTTGCGACGGATCGTTGACGAGGGCACGACCGCCGGCGACCTGCCGGCTCTGGCGCCCGCGGCGGACACGCCGGGGATGACCGCCGCGCTGGACCGCGCCATCGCGGAGTTGAAGCGCGCCGCCGTCGAGCCGGACGCCCTGGCCCGCGCCGTCGCCGACGACGACGGCAAGGGCCGCGACCTGGCGACTGTCTACGCCCGCTACCAGCAGGCGATGCAGGCCGGCGGTGTCTACGACGTCGAGGGGCAGCTATGGCAGGCACGCGAGCGGCTTCGCGCGAGCGAGGGTCTCGGCGCACTGTCCGGCGTGGAGGCCGTCGCCGTGGACGGCTTTACGGACTTCACGCCGACGCAGTTGGCCATCCTCTCCCTGCTGGCGCCGCGGCTGCGGCGATTGCTCATCACGCTCCCCCACGCCCGGGACGGACGCGGGCGGCTGTGGCACTGGACGGAGCGGACGTTGGCGGCCCTGCGGCGGACGTTCGGCGACGGGCTGTCCGAAATCGCATTGGACGACCGGAAGGCGGGCTTGCTGAGCGGGCTGGTCGACGCGCTGTTCGACTTCGATGCGGCGCCCCGGCCGATGCCGGAAGCGCTGGACATCATCGCGGCCGCCGGGGTCGATGCCGAGGTCGCCGCCGTGGCGCGACGGATCAAGCGGCGGCTGCTGAGCGGCACCGGCGAGCGGATCGCCGTGATCGCACGCGATCTGGCGGCGTACCGCGAGCCGATCGAGCGGATCTTCGGCGAGTGCGACATTCCCGTCGCCGCCGCCCCGTGCGCGCTCGCCGACGAGCCGATCGTCCGCTTCGCCCTGGATGTCGCGTCGCTGGCGCCGACGTTCGCGTTCGCTGACGTGTTGAGCGTGTTGGCAGGCAGCTACTTCCGCCCCGAGGCGCTCGGCGGGTTCAACGCCGACACCGTCGCCGCGGCCCAAACGCTGATCCGCGACGGCAACGTGCTCGAGGGGCGCGACGCCTACGGCCGGACCGCCGTCCGGTTCGCCCGCCAGGCCGACCGCGCCGCCGCATCCGCAGCGGATGACGACGAGGACGCCCGCACAGCCCGCGGCTCGGCCGAGCAGTTCCACAACGCCGCGGCGATGCTGGAGCGGTTGTTCGACGTCGCCGAGCGGGCCCGGCGCGACGGCCCGGTCACGGTGATCGACGCACTGGGCCTGCGCCGCGTCGCTGCGCAGCAGGCCTCCCCGGACCTGGCCGCACGCGACCTGCGCGCGGTGTCGGCGCTGGAGGCCGCCGCCGGCGAGCTGGACGGCGCCACGGACCCGGCCGACGTCCGCGAGGCGCTGGAGCCACTATCCGTACCACCCCCGCGAACCGAGGCGCTGGTGGACGTGCTTGATGTGCTCGACGCCCGTCCGCTGCGGTACGACCACGTCTTCCTGCTCGGCTGCGGGGAGGGGCAGTTCCCGCGGGGCTTCGTCGACAGCGCCGTGCTCAGCGAGCCGCAGCGCGACGCCTGGGCGGACCGCGGCGTCGTGCTCGACAGCCGCCGCGACCTCGACGCCCGCGAGATGCTGCTGTTCTACCTCGCCGTCTCGCGAGCCGACCGGCACCTGACGTTGAGCTACATGGACACCGACGCCACCGGACGCGCCGGCGCGCCAGGCAGCTTCCTGCGGCGCCTGGTCCAGCCGGTCGGCGACGACGCGACCGGGCGCGGACTTGAGGCGGCCGCCGTCGCCGCGCGAAGCGAGCGGATCGGACCCGGTCATTTCCTGTGCGCGCGAGACGAACTCGCCAGCCGCCGCGATGCGCGCGTCGCCGCGGCGGCCGGGGCGTTCGCCGCCGACTACGACGCGACCGACGGCGCGCTGGCGTGGCTGGCCGCCAACGAACCGCACACGCCCGCCCGCGCCGCCCGCGGGCTGTGGACGCTCCATCGCCGCGCCGTCGCGGAGCCCTGCGACGCCTACGACGGCCGCATCGCCGCCGGCGACCTCCGGGCCCGGCTCGCACGCCGCTATGGCAACGATGCCGTCTTCTCCGCCGCGCAGCTCAACGCTTACGGGCAGTGCCCGTGGCGGTTCTTCGCGGCGTACGTGCTCCGCCTGGAGCCGGTTGCCGAGCCGCAGCGCCGCCTGGAGCCGGTCGCGCGCGGCGTATTCTGCCACAACGTGCTCTACCGGGCGATGACGGCCCTGCGCGATGCGCTGGACGGTCCGGTCCGTCTGTCGGAGCTGCCCCCTGAGCGGATCGACGCCGTGCTGGCCGACGCCGTCGCCGCCGAGGATGCCGCCGTCGGGGCGCGCCGCCCGCCGTATCCGGAGCTGTGGCGCGTGCAACGCGACGCCTTGGCAGCCGACCTCGCGCGTTACCTGCACCAAGCCGCACAGCCAGCCGTGCTGAACGCCGCCAGCGTGCGTTTTGAGCTGGGCTTCGGCCTCGGTGAGCGGCGCGTCGAGGAACTGCGCGACGACGCCGAGCGCGACGAGCCGGTTGTCGTCGAGACGCCGGACGGGCCCCTGAAGCTCCGCGGGCGAATCGACCGTGTCGATCGCGTGTGCATCGACGGGCGCGAGGGCGTGTTCGTCGTCGACTACAAGACGGGCCGGCTGCCGCAAGCCAAGGACATTCCCGCCGGGCGGAGCTTGCAGCTTCCGCTGTACGCTGCGGCCGCCGAGACGCTTCTGGACGCGCCGTCGCTCGGCGGCGCGTTCCACCGTGTCGCCGGCGCGCCGGACGAGCGGACCTTCGCGCCGCTCACGCGCCGCGGCGCGGGCTACCAACGCAACAAGGACTACGCGGCCCAGCGGGAGGAGGCCCTCGCGGCCGCGGCGCGCTTCGTCGCGCGCATCCGCCATGGCCGGTTCGACGCCCTGCCAACCCACGAGTGCCCGAGCTGGTGCGCGTATCGCCAGGTGTGCCACTACGCACCCTGGCGCGCCGAGCGCAAACGCCGCGGCGAGGAGGGCGCGTCATGAGCGAGCGGCCACTGACTGATGCCCAGCGTGCGGCCGCCCGTGATCGGCTCGGGGAGAACCTCGCGTTGCGCAGCGGCGCCGGCTGCGGCAAGACCTTCGTGCTCGCCCGGCGTTTCACCGAACTGCTGCTGGGCCGTCCTGACGCCGACGATCCGTTGAAACGCTTCATGGCGCTGACGTTCACGGATAAGGCGGCGCTGGAGATGCGCGACCGCGTGCGGCGTTTCCTGACAGACCGTGCGCATCGCGCGGCCGGCGCGGACCGTCGCCGCCTGCTCGCATGGCTGGACGAGTTGCCGGCGGCGCGGATTTCCACCATCCACAGCTTCTGCGCCGGCGTGCTGCGAGCCCGCGCCGTCGAGGCCGGGCTCGATCCCGCCTTCACCGTCTGCTCCGACACGCTGCTAACCTCGCGCCTGTCGGCTGAAGCCGCCGATGAGGCCGTCCTCTCCGCCATCGAGGCCGGGGACGACGACGTGCTGACGTTGTTGACCGCGCTGTCCTATAAGCGGGTCGCCGACAACGTCGACTGGCTCGTGACGCACCGTACGGACTGGCGTTACGGCGACTACGCGCGCCCCGCCGCGACCCTGACACGCTGGAAGGAACTGCTCGCCGCCGAGCGCCGGCGCGCTTTCGAGGTCCTGACGACCGACGACAGGTTGCGGCGCAACGTTGACGAGTTGGAAGCCGTTGCGTGCAACGATCCGCACGACAAGCTCGCCGTCAAGCGCGATGCGGCCATCGCCGCGATCCGACGCCTGCAAGGCGGTCTGGACGCCTGGACGCCGGAGACCTTCGAGCCGATCGAGGCCGCCGCCAAACCCCGAAACGTCGGCAGCAAGAAGGCCTGGGGCTGCGATACGAAGGATGTCCGCGCGGCACTGAAGGCCGTCGCCGAACCGGTCGCGGCGCTGGCGCACCTCGCCGAGGCGCTGGGCGACGCGGACACCGCCGCGGCCGAGGCGCTCGCGACGCTGACGCGGCTGGCGATCGACGCCGAGGCGCGCTACGCCGCCGAGAAACGCCGCCGAGGCATCGTGGACTTCACGGACCTTCTGGCTCACACGGCGCGCTTGGTCGCGGACGATGCCGGTGTGCGCCGGGCGCTGTCGGCAAGCATCGATCAACTGCTCATCGACGAGTGCCAGGACACCAGCGCCGTCCAGCGCGACCTGCTGTGGGGCCTGCTGGCGCCGGACGCGGAGACGGTTCCGGCCGACGGACGGCTGTTCGTTGTCGGCGACGCCAAGCAGAGCATTTACCGCTTTCGCGGGGCGCAGGTGGAGGTCTTCGAGGAGCTCTGCGAGCGGCTCGGCGAGCGGCACCGCGAGACGCTGGATTTGTCTTTCCGCGCACACCCGGCGTGTGTGGCGTTCGTCAACGAGCTGTTCGCGCCACTGATGGGCGAGGCGTACGCACCACTGACGGCGCACCGGGTCGAGGTGCCTGCGGAACCGGCCGTCGACATCGTCCTCGCGACCGCCAGCGAGGACTACCCGCTGGATGACGCCGCCACTGCCGGCATCTGCCAGGCCGCCGCCACCGCCCAGCGGATCGCCGAGATGATCGCCGCAGGTGAGCGCCGCGTGTGGAACGCGCACACCCGCGACTGGCGCGCCGTCCGACCCGGCGACGTCGCCATCCTTCTGGCACGGATGAAACACAGCGGCGCCTACGAACGTGAGCTGGCCGCTCGGGGCGTGCCCTACTACGTCGTCGGCGGAACGGAGTTCTTCCGCCAGCAGGAGGTCTACGACGTCCTCAACGCGTTGCGCGCGGCCGACAATCCATACGACGACGTCGCCTTCCTCGGCGCGTTGCGCTCGGCGCTGTTCGGGCTGGACGACGCGTCGCTGATGCGCCTGGCCGACGCCCTCGACCCCCCCTACCTTCCGGCGCTTCTCGCCGGCGACGCGCCGCGCCCGCGGATCGGTGACCTGTCCGATCCCGACGCGCGAACGCTGTCGTTCGCCGTGGAGTTGCTCGGACGGCTGGCCCGCGGCAAGGACGCCCTCGGCCCGGCCGCGATGATCGACCTGCTGCTGGCCGAGACCGGCTACGAGGGCGCCGTACGGGCCCAGTTCAACGGGCGCCGCAAACTCGGCAACGTCCGCCGCCTGGCGGATCTGGCGCGAACCGCCGCGGCCGAGGGAACGTCCCTGTCACGGTTCCTCGCCGCGATGAACGAACAGACGCTCGACCAGTCGCGTTACGAGGAGGCCGCCGTCGCCGGCGAGGGCGATGACGTCGTGCGGCTGATGACGATCCACAAGGCCAAAGGGCTGGAGTTTCCGGTCGTCTTCGTGCCTGATTTGAATGTCGCGCACAAGTCGCCACGGAATGCGATATTGCACCGGCTGGATACGGGGTTGACGGTCAAGATCACGGGCGGGGACGACGATGCCGACATGAACGGCGACGCAAAACGCGCCGCCGAGCGCGACACGGCGCTGCCGCTGAGCTACCGGATCGCGTGCGACCGCGAGGACGCCGCCGCCCGCGCCGAAGACGTCCGAAAACTCTACGTCGCCGCCACGCGGGCGCAGGACCACCTGGCGTTCGTCGCCGCCGACCGGCGCACAGACGACGGGAGCTTCCACGGCGGCCCGGGCAGTCCCATCGGCCGGCTGGACGCGGTGCTGGGCATCGCCGACGCCGCCGACGCCGGCCGGAGCATCCGCTACGGCCACGGGCAGTACACCGCGGCCGTGAGGACGCTGGCCCCCTCGGCGCCGCCCGCACCCCGCCGCAGCGCGACGCGCGGGGCGCGCTGGTGCGTCGAGGCCGGCGGCCCGGACGCGCTGGCCGAACGGATGGCCGAAGCGTCCGCCGACCCGCCGCCGCTGCTGGGCCCGATACCGCCGAGCGTCGGGCACGTAGACGTTGCCGCAACGGCGCTGGGCGACTTCGAGCATTGCCCGATGCTCTACCGCTGGTGCTATGAACTCCGCGCGCCCGTTGCCCGTGAAGCGGACGCCACTGGTGCCCCCCACGGCGCCGCGGCACAACTCGATGCGGCGACGCTGGGCACCGTGTACCACACATGCATGGAGCTTCTCGATTTCGAGAACCCACAGCCGGCGGCGGCGCTCATGCGGCGCGCCCTGGCGGATGAGAACCTCACCGAGATCGCGGACACAGACGCGCTGACGGCGGAGCTGGACGGCATGCTCACCGTGCTGCGCGACGCGCCGCTCTGGACGGAATTGCGCGGCGCATCGGAGGCGCTGCGCGAGCTGGACTTCGCCCTCGCGGCCGGGCCGGCGACCGTGATCGGGCAGATCGACCTGCTCTACCGCGACGCCGGCGGCGACTGGCACATCGTGGATTACAAGTCCGACCGCCTGGACGGCGCGAACGTCGCCGAGCACGCCCGGCGCTACGAGACGCAGATGCTCGCCTACGCCACGGCCGCGGGGCGCTTCCTCGCCGACGGCGCCGCCGGCGAGGCGCCGCCGGTCGCCGACGCCACGCTGTACTTCCTGCGGACGGGTCAGACGCACGTGATCGATCTGTCGGGCGAGTCGCTGGCCGCGGCCGAGCAGCGCATCACGACGATCGCGGGCCAGCTGGTGGCCGCACGGCGCGCGGGGCGCTTCGCGCGGTGCGATTCGGCCGCCTGCGGCGCGTGTCGCTATCGGCGGCTTTGCGGCCGCGACGGCGCGGCATAGAATGAAGGCGCATGGGCACCGATGAGCCATCACACAACGCCGCGCGCGACCATCGCCGCCAATGGCGCGACTGCCTGTACGTCTACCCCGTCGTCGCCCGCCGCAGCCGCGGGCTGAGCATCGGCGTCAACCTCAACCCGAACAAGCAGTGCACCTTCGGCTGCCTGTACTGCCAGATCAACCGCGGCGTCCGGCGCGACCTGACGGGCCTGGACCTGCGGCGCCTGCGCAGCGAGCTGCGCTACGCCCTGCTGGAGGCGACCGAAGGCGCGCTGTGGGACGAGGACCGCTTCGCCGGCGTGCCCGACGCGTTGCGACGCGTCAACGACATCGCCTTCAGCGGCGACGGCGAACCGACGTGCGTGGACGAGTTCGACAAGGCCGTCCGCGCGGCCGTGGACGCCAAGACGGAGTTCGGCCGCGAGGACATCAAGATCGTCGTCATCACAAACGCCTCCCGCCTGGACGCCCCCCAGGTGCGGCGGGCCCTGCCGACGCTGGACCGGCACAACGGCGAGATCTGGGCCAAGCTCGATGCCGGCACCGAGGCGTTCTTCGAGCGGGTCAATCGCCCCTATCCGCGGATCACGTTGCGGCACGTGCTGGAGAACATCCGCGGCGTCGCGCGCGAGCGGCCGGTGGTGATCCAGACGCTGCTGTTCCGCCTGGAGGGCACCGAGCCGCCGGAACGGGAGATCGACGCCTACGCCGCCCGCCTGCGCGAGATTCTCGACGGCGGCGGGCGGATCAAGCTCGTGCAGCTCCACACGATCGCGCGGGCGCCGGCCTCGCCGGCCGCGTCCGCCCTGCCCGACGACCGCCTCGACGCGATCGCCGCGCGCGTCCGCGCCGCGGTGCCCGAGGTGCCCGTGGAGGTCTTCTACGGCGCCGAGGTGCCGCCCCAACAGCGCGGCCGGTAGCGGGGGCGGATCACGCTTCGCGACGCCGATAGGCGCGGCTGACCCACTTCCAGTTGAGCGCCAGGTGCCCAACGGCCGCCAACGCCAGCACGATCCCGCCGCCGACGTGCAGCCACTCGTACGTCTCGTGCGACAGCGACTCGTGGCTCATGCCGGTGACGAGTTGATTGACCAGCAGCAGCCCCAGAATCGGGTTGAGCACTTTCAACGCGGCATTGCGTGTCACCGCAATCTCCTTCGCCGTGTGCCCCGCAAGCCAGGGGGCTACTCGCCGGCAACCTGAATGAGCGTGTGGACGTCGTATTTGTCGAGCTTGGCTCGCCCGTTGAGGAAGCACAATTCGATCAGAAGCGAGATGCCGACGATCTGCCCGCTGCACTGGCCGATGAGCTTGCACGCCGCGGCCAGGGACCCGCCGGTGGCGATCAGGTCGTCGACTACCAGCACCTTGTGCCCCTCGGCGACCGCGTCGCGGTGCATCTCCACGGTGTCCGTGCCGTACTCCAGCTCGTAGCTGGCCGCGACGGTCTCGCAGGGCAGTTTGCCCGGCTTGCGGACGGGCACAAAGCCGGCCGAGAGGCGCTCGGCGACAAGCGCACCGAAGATGAATCCGCGGCTCTCGATGCCGGCGACGACGTCCACACCGGCATCAGCATACGGCTCGGCAAGGTGGTCGGCGGCGGCGGCCAGCGCGGCCGGGTCCGCCAGCAGCGGGGTGATGTCCTTGAAGATGATGCCCGGTTTGGGGAAGTCGGGCACGTCGCGGATGTACCGTTCAAGGTCCATGGCGTCCTTTCCCGCCCGTCCGAGGGCGTGTGCGACGTGCAGCGTATCCGAACGCCGCAGCGTGGACAAGGCCGTCCGCGCGACGGTTTTGCATCGCAGCGGTGCGATGAATCTGCTATGGTTCGAGGTTCGATATCGGCCGCGGCTCGCGTCGCGAGCGGCCGGACGGGAGGCAAGCCCTGATGACGACGGACAAAACGATACGCGTGGTGCTGGTCGGCGGTAGCGGCTACGCCGGGTGTGAGGCGATCCGCTGGCTGTCGCGGCATCCGAACGTGACGCTGGCAGGTGTCTTCGGGCCCGAGGGCGAGACCGGGCCCATGGAGGCGTTCTACCCGCTGCTGAGCAAGCAGGTCCCGCAGGCCCAGGAGCTCTACGACGTCGAGCAGGTCGCGGAGCTTTCGCCGGACGTGGTGCTGCTGTGCGTGCCGCACAAGGTGGCGATGGGCTACGTGCCGGACCTGCGGACCGCCGGACTGAAAGTGATCGACTGGTCGGCCGACTACCGCATCAAGAACGCGTCGGTCTACGGGGCATGGTACTGCCCGCACACGGACCCGCGCGGCCTGGCCGAGGCGGTCTACGGGCTGCCGGAGTATTTCGCCGAGGACATCGCGGGCGCCGACCTGATCGCCAACCCCGGCTGCTACCCGACCTGCGCCGTGCTGCCGCTGGCGCCGCTGCTGCGCGCCGGGCTGATCGCACCGACGGGCATCCTCGTCAACGCCATCAGCGGCGTGAGCGGCGCCGGGCGCAAGGCCTCGCTGAAGAACCACTACCCCGAGCGCAACGAGAATTTCGAACCGTACGCGACGGCCGGCCATCGCCATCAGCCGGAGATGGAACAGGCGCTGACGATGATTACGGGGCAGGAAGCGGAGCTGCTTTTCCAGCCGCATCTGTGCCCCATGGACCGCGGGATGCTGGCGACGATCTACGCCACGCCGGCGAACAATGCGTCCCGGGAGGAACTGACGCGCGTGCTCAACGACGCGTACGCCGACGCGGCGTTCGTCCGCGTCCGGCGCGACGTGACGCCCGCGACGAAGTACGTCGCCGGGACGAACTTCTGCGACGTGTCCGTGACGCTCAACAAGGGCCGCGTCGTGATCTTCAGCGCCCTGGACAACCTCATCAAGGGCGCGTCCGGGCAGGCGATCCAGAACATGAACCTCATGTTCGGACTCGACCAGACCACCGGGCTCTATTGAACGCGTGCCACGGTTGTAAAGCCATGCGAACGCATCACATAACGGTACCGGGCGGGTTCGCCGCGGCGGGTGTCGCCTGCGGCGTCAAGCACAGCGGCACCGAGGACGTGGCGATCTTCTGCGCCGATCGCGCCGTGCCCGCGGCCGTGCTGACCACGAGCAACCAGGTCGTCGGTGCCCCCGTCCAGTGGTGCCGTAGCGTCCTGCCTCGCGGGCGGGGGAAGGTCCGCGCGTTCGTGGTCAACTCCGGCTGCTCGAACGTCTGTACGGGCAAGCGGGGGCTGCGCGACGCCGAGACGATGGCCCGCCTGACGGCCGACGCCGTTGCCGCTAGCGGCGGCCCGGCTGTGGCGCCTCAGCAGGTGCTCGTCGCCTCGACGGGCGTGATCGGTCAGCCGTTGCCGATGGACAGGATTCGCGCCGGCATCGCCGACGCGGCCGGGCGCTTGTCGCGCCGCGGCGACGCCGCCGCGCTGCGCGCCATCATGACGACCGACACGCGCGAGAAGTCCGCCGTGGTGCAGGCGCGGCTCGCCGGGCGAGACGTGACCGTGGCGGGCATCGCCAAGGGCGCCGGGATGATCGCCCCGTCGCTGGCGACGATGATCGCGCTGGTGACCACCGACGCGGCCGTGACGCCGGCGGCGCTGCACCGCGCGCTGCGCGACGCGGCAAGGCGGAGCTTCAATGCCCTGACGATCGATTCCGACCAGTCCACGTCGGATACGGTTGTGGCGATGGCATCCGGTGCGGCCGGCGGCAAGCCGATGACGACCCGCTCGCCGGGTTATCGCAAATTCGCCGCCGCGGTGGCGGAGGTCTGCGACGCGCTGGCCCGCGCGATGGCGGCCGACGGCGAGGGCGCCACGCGCCTCGTCGAGGTGCGCGTGCGCCGAGCGGCCAGCGCCGCCGACGCCGAAATCGCCGCCAAGAGCGTCGCCAACTCGCCGCTGGTCAAGACGGCCGTCCACGGCTGCGACCCCAACTGGGGGCGGATCGTGATGGCGCTGGGCAAGTCGGCCGCGAGGATCGACCCCGAGGCACTCCGCGTGCGCATCGGCGATGCGCTGGTCTTCAGCCGCGGGCGCGGCCGCGGCTTCGATGAAGCCGCCGTTCGCGCCGCCCTCGGCGCCGACGAGGTGGTCATCGACTGCGACCTGGGGCTCGGCAAGGCCGCGTTCACCGCGCTGGGCTGCGACCTGTCGCGCGAGTACGTCGCCGTCAACGCCGATTACCATACGTAGGCGCTTCGCTTGCATCACTCAGCGAGCAGCGCTACGTCTGTACGTGGAATCGTAGCGTCAACTGGACGCTCTGTCCGCGCTAGCGCAGAACGGCCCGCAGGACTGTCTCCTTGGTGCTCTGTCGCGCCCGCGCCACGCCGCGCAGGATGGCGTTCAGCGTCCCGGGACGCAGTGAGGTGTGGTCCGGGATCGTCAGGCGGTGCCGCGTTGGTGTGTCGACTTGGACAATGATGTGGCTTCCGCGTTGATGGATGCGGCTGTAGCCGTAGGCACGCTCAAGCCGCTGCGCCAACTGCCGTCCGGACATATCGCGCGGGAGTTTCATCCCGTCGCGACGACCTCGTCGCGCACGAGGTGGAGGCGGACGCGCTGTGGCGGCGTGGCGTCGAAGTAGTACGCCTGCACCGCCTCCAGGACGTTGTGACGCAGCGCATCCCACGTGTCGCCCTCGGTGAAAATGTCCTCACCGATGCATTCGGCGACATACCCGCCGTCGCCCTCCTGTGTGACCTCGAAGACGATTTCACTCATGGCCGGCTCCTCACGCAACGCAACACCCATTATCCCTGATCCCGCCGCATCAGACAAGCCGCTGATCCGCCTTCGCTGAAGCTTCCGGCGTCGCCGGAGCTGCGCCGCACAAGCCGGAGGACAAGCCGCTGATCGCTGAAAGCTGACCGCCACCGTCAGTCGAAAATCTTGCCCGGGTTGAGGATGCCGTTCGGGTCGAGGGCGCGTTTGACGGCGCGCATCATGTCGATCGTCTCGGGCGACAGGAACGTGGGCAGGTACTGCTTTCGCTTGTGGCCGACGCCGTGCTCGCCGGAGAGCGTCCCGCCCAGCGCGGCCGTGGCTTCGTACAGCTCGCCGAGCACGCGCGGCAGCGTCTCGTTCCACTCGTCCACGGGGACGTCGGGCCCCTTGACGATCCGCGTGTGCAGGTTGCCGTCGCCGGCGTGGCCGTAGGCGGGAATCCGAACGCCGTGCTGCTCCGCCAGCCGCTCCATCGTCGCCACGAGCCGCCCGATCGCGGCCGGGGGCACCACGAGGTCCTCGTTGCCCTGGTGGGCGGACTCGGCCGCGAAGGCCTCCGGAATGTTTCGCCGCACGTTCCAGACGCGTTCGGAGGTCGTGACGTTGTCGGCGACGTAGACCTCGATGGCGCCGGCGTCGAGGCACAGCTCGCCGATGGCGTCGTAGTCGCGCGTGACCTGCTGTTCGTCGGCGCCGTCGACGGTGATCAGCAGCATCGCCCCGGCCTGCTCGTAGGGGATCGTCTCGTTGAGGTACTCGCAGGCCGCCCGAACGCTCGTGCGGTCCATGAACTCGATGCCCGTGGGGACGATGCCCGTGGTCGTCTGGATGCGCGGCACCGCGGCGATCGCCGCGTCGGTCGATTCGAACAGCACGAGCAGGTCGGCGCCGGCCCGCGGCAGCGGCAGCAGGCGCAGCGTGATCTCCGTGACCACGCCGAGCGTGCCTTCGGAACCGACGATCAGCCCGATGAGGTTATAGCCGGTGACGTCCTTGAGCAGCTTGCCGCCGAGGCGGACGATCTGCCCGGTCGGCGTGACGAGGGTCAGCCCCAGCACGTAGCGCTGCGTGACGCCGTACTTGACGGCCTTGCCGCCGCCGGCGTTCTCGGCGACGTTCCCGCCGATCGAGCACGTCTGGCGGCTCATGGGGTAGCCGGCGTAGAACAGCCCGTGTTCGGCGACGGCCGCGTTGATCTCCGCGGTGACCACGCCGGGCTCGACGACGACCATCATGTTCGCCGCGTCGATCTCCAGGATCGTGTTCATCCGGTCACACAGCAGCACGATGCCGCCGCAGACGGGCACGGCCCCGCCGGACAGCCCCGAGCCCGCCCCGCGCGGCGTGACGGCGAACCGCTCGCGGTTGGCCAGCGCGAGGATTGCGGCGATTTCGTCGGCGGTGCGCGGACGGACCACGGCCTCGGGCATGTGGGCGTAGCGGCGGTCGGGGATCTCGTCGTGCGAATACGGTTCAAGCGTATCGGCCTCGCCGGCGAGGACATACCGCTCGCCGACGATGCGGCGAAGCGCGTCGAGAATCTCCGGCGTGATCGGG
>JAGXKT010000048.1 GCA_018335035.1 Phycisphaerae bacterium | reverse complement strand
TGGGCGACGAGAAGGTGACCGTCACGGCCAAGACGGTAATCGACGCACAGGTCGACCCCCCGGCCGAAGACGATGACGACGCGGACGACGCATCCTAGGCGCCTTGGCGCGCCTGCGCCGCCGGCGGGCGTGCCAAGGCGGCGAACGCCCTCAGGAACGGGTCGGCCGCCCAGGGCGAGCCGCAGCAGACCTCGGCCGCGGCCTTGCAGCCACCGAGGCACGTGTCCTCCAACGCGCAGCCGCGGCAGAACTCCGGGCGGGCGGCCATGAAATCCCGCATCGCGGCCGACTCGGCCAGCTCGGCGAAGCTCCGCTCCCGGATGTTTCCGAGGATCAGCGTGGAGTGATTGCACGGGCGAACGTTGCCCAGCGGGTCGAGCGTGTAGTAGGCCCGCTCCGTCCCGGCCGCACAGAAGCCGAAGCCCAGCCGGTCCCATCGCGCGTGGTCGAACAGGCACGGCGGCATCGCGATCGAGCAACTGATCGGGAACTCGTACCGCTCGGAGAGCTCCTGTGCGTCGTCGAGCATGCCGCGCAGCGCTGCCGGCGTCGCCTGGAGCCGCGCGACGTTCTCCCGGCCGGTGCCGCCGGGGTTGAAGCGATTGAGCATGATGCCGTCGGCGCCGAGGGCGATCGCCAGCTCGGCCGTGTCACGCCACGTCGCCAGGTTGAGCTTGGTCGCGACGAACACGCAGACGACCCTCTGGTCGGCGAGCTTGAGGTCCGCCACGGCCGTCGTGACGCGGTCGAACGCGCCGGGCGAGCCGCTCATCTCGTCGTGAATCGCCCGATCGACCGACAGCAGCGGCAGCTCGAAGACACTGACCTTCCCCGGCGTGAGCCGCGCGACGGCGGCCTCGTCGAGCAGCGATCCGTTCGTGATGAGGTTCACCGTCACGCCGCGGGCGTTGAGGTGGTCGACGATCTCGTAGATGTCCTCCCGCAGCAGCGGCTCGCCGCCGGACAGCGACACGAGCGACGCGCCCGTCTCGTCGAGCAGCTTGTCCAGCATGGCGAGCGTCTCGGCCGTGGGCAGCGCGCCGCGCGGGTAGTCCACCGGGTTCTTCCACGCGTTGTAGCAATGCGGGCAGTCGTGGTTACACCGCTGCGTGACCTCGAAGACGAAACTGTCCTGGCGGCGGGCGGGCGAACTCACAAGGCACGCTCCGCGCCGCCCTCAAGGTCAGCGGCGATGCGCCGCGCCAGCGCCGGCTCGACGCGCCCGTCCCGCTCAAGCCGGTCAAGTATCTCCCGCCGCTGCTCCGGCGTGACACGCGAGTCGCCGCGAAACATGGGCTTGTAGCACATCGGCGTGTCCCGTTCGATCGTCCGCTGCAGCACGGCCTTCTGTATCTCGGCCTGCAGTTCCGCGTGCCTGGCCTCGTCGATCAACCCCGCCTCGAGCAACTCGTCCAGGGCCTTCCTGGCCTCCGCAAATCGCCCTGCCAGATCGGGCCGCTCGGCCTCGTGCGCCTTGCAGGCCTCGCGGAACGCCTCGACCTTGCCCCACGCTTCCGTCCGCTCCAGCCGCGTACGGGCCACCTTCGCCTTGATCTGCTCGACCAACGGCGCCACGGCCTCCCGCAGCTCCGCCGCCTTCGACTTGCCCTCCCCCAGCGCCTCCACCTGCTGCTCGTCGGCCAGCGTCGCCAGGTCCTTCTCGACCGTCGCCAGGACCTTCGCCAGCGCCTCGGGGTTGACCCGCTCGGCCTCGGCGACCGCCTTCAGCAGCGGCAGACGCTTCGCCAGACGCTGCGTGCTCCGGCGAGCTGGCGGCAGGTAGCCCGAGTCATAGCACATGACCGGCGTGTCCGTCGGCGGATTCCGGTAGACGGCCGTCTTGATCCGGTCCAGCTCGGCCGACAGCAACCCGGCCTCGGCACCCGTCAGAAGACCGGCCGCGGCCAGTGCCTTAGCCGCCTTCTTCGCCGCGGCGATGTGCTCGTTGACCTTCTTGCGTTCGGCGTTCGTGCTTTTGCCGCTGTCGGCCAGCGGCTGGCAGTACTCCCACGCGGCCGTGATCGTCGCCCACTGCGGCGCCTTGAGCAGGTCGTTCGTGCCGATCGGCAGCAGCGCCTCGGCCGTGGCGAGCTTGTCCGTCGCGCCCGCGACGAGCCGCTTTGCCTCGGCCCTACCCTCATCGGTCAGCGTCGCGGTCTTGTCCGCATCGCTCAGCACGGCCAGCTGTGCCCGGCATTGCGCCATCGCGCCTTGCAGCGCCTCGCGTTGGAAGTCTGTCTGCTGCAGGGTCGTATCGAGCCGCTCGAGCGCCGCTTTCAGCGCGAAGATCGCCTTGACCGCTTCCGTGGCGTCCTCGCCCGTCTCCGCGTCGGCCTGCCCCGCGGCGACCTCGGTCGGGCCGTCGGCGGCGGTGGCGTTCCGCGGAACCGCCCCCAGCGCCGCGAGCGTCGCCAGACCGGCCGCGATCAGCCGCCGCTTCCACCACGGGCCGCGCTGCGCCGCACCGCGCGCGTCCAGCCGCATCGCGACGAGCACGATGACGGCCACCACGCCCACCAGCCCAACCACGATCATCCACACACCGATTACCCGTTGCACCATGGCAACGCTCCTGTATCCCGCCCGCTCTACATCGCGCGCAGTCTCCGCCCGCCGTGATACCGTTTAGACGCCTCCGCCCGGCGGAAGTTCCGACCGCGGCGGGGAAAACCTCGCTGGGCGCCGCGGCACGCCCAGGCGGCTTGGGCGTCCGCCTCAGTGCGAGGCCTCTTCGGCCCCGTCGCTGTCGCCGGAGGCGGCGCCGTGATCCGGGCGCGTCGTCGCCGCGTCGGTCGGCTCGAGGGTTCGCAACGCCCGCTGATAGGCCTGCTGCGACAGGACGCCGCGCCGATGGCAGCGGTCCAGCAGCTCCCTGCGCTGCTTGACGATCTGCCTTCGGTCCTCCTTGTTGAACACCGGCATCATGATGTAGCACGTCATCCTGTGCGCGGCATCGGCGAGTCCCCCGCCCGCGCCGCCGACGGCCAGTGCGACCGCCCCCAGGACGCCCGCCAGGCGCCTGCGGCGGCTGCGCAGCGTCAGCCAGACCGCGCCCCCCGCCGCCACAGCCAACAGGCCGACGCCGAACAGCCGCAGCCCGCGCCGCTTCCAGACACGCGGGCGCAACTCATCCGCGTACATCCTGCCACCGGCGGACCAGACGTAGATGCCGTCGTCGACGCGGACGGCGTAGCGCTCGTCGAGTCCCTCTTCGGCAGGTGACTCAGCGAAGGCCGCGGCCGGGGCGTCTCGCCGATTCTCGTAGACGTACGGCACTCGCCAGGGCGAGAGCACCTCGCCGCCGTCGATCAGCATCCGCTCGCCGTCGCCCAACACGGCGACCGCGCACGCCCGGTCCGGATCCTCGTCAGATGAGGTCACGTCGCGGGGCGTGATGAGCAGCGCCTCGCGCAACTCGGCCTCGTTTCCGGGCATTCGCCCGTGGTCGTCGCGGAAGTGCCGCATCAGCGTGCGCTCGCGATCATGCGTGTGCCAGCTCCACAACCACCCGCCGGATTCGCCCGACAGATGCACCGTCACGTGTTCGCCCGCGGGCGGCATGACAAGCGCCAGGCCTTCGTCGTTGGTCGGATATCGCCCGTGTCGGTCGTGGGATGCGCGAAGCCGTCGCGCCAAAGCGTTCACGTGCCGGTCGATCACGTCGAGATGCGCCCGCATCCAGGCGATGCCGCGGTCGTCCGTGCCATATCCGCTCGCGTACCAGCCGCCGGTGGCAGCGACGGCGAAGATCCCCAACAGCGCCAGCCCGAACCATACCCGCCTATCGCCCTGCGTTCTGGTCATGTGCCGCTCCCTGCCCCATCAGGGCTGCTGTCGTGTCGCGCACCCATCATGCCATCGTTCCGCAGGCGTGTCCACCACCTTCATCCGCGGCAAGCGCCCGGTTGCTAACGTCCGGCTGCACGCCCTGGCCTCACGCGCCGGCTTGCGCGGGCTGCCCCCCATCGGGGAGGGGTTTCAGTCTCGGCGCATGACAAAGGCCCCCGGGTTGAACCGGAGGCCTTTGTTAAAAGGCGGCGCTGACCTACTCTCCCGCAGATGCAGTACCATCGGCCGCTCCAGCTTAACTACTGTGTTCGGGATGGGAACAGGTGTGGCCTGGAGCGTATGGACACCGCCACAGGCGCGCGCGGGCTTTCGCCGGCGCGCGCCGGGAACGTCAAGGTCATAGTGGCAGGTTCTGCTGCGGGTTCACCAAGCGAGCCGAAGCGGCTCGCCAAGCGACCCGGAAGGTCGATGACGAATGTGATCAAGCGCTTGCCCGTTAGTACCGGTCAGCTCAAATCGTTTCCGATCTTACACCTCCGGCCTATCAACCACCTGGTCTTGGTGGGGGCTCTCGTCCCCGAAGGGACATGGAATCCTGATCTTGGGGTGGGCTTCCCGCTTAGATGCCTTCAGCGGTTATCCGTTCCGAACTTAGCTACCCAGCGGTGCCCCTAGCGGGACAACTGGTGCACCAGAGGTTCGTCCTTCGAGGTCCTCTCGTACTGAAGAAGAATCCCCTCAAGATTCCTGCGCCCACGGCAGATAGGGACCGACCTGGCTCACGCCGGTCTGAACCCAGCTCGCGTACCACTTTAATCGGCGAACAGCCGAACCCTTGGGACCGCCTTCAGCCCCAGGATGTGATGAGCCGACATCGAGGTGCCAAACCGCTCCGCCGCTATGAACGCTCGGGAGCGATCAGCCTGTTATCCCCGGAGTACCTTTTATCTGATAAGCGATGGCCCTTCCACACGGGACCACCGGGTCACTAAGCCCTGCTTTCACATCTGCTCGACGTATCTGTCTCACAGTCAAGCGCCCTTATGCCCTTACACTCATCGCACGATTGCCAACCGTGCTGAGGACGCCTTTGGGCTCCTCCGTTACCTTTTAGGAGGAGACCGCCCCAGTCAAACTGCCCACCTAGCACGGTCCCCCGCCCGGATTCACGGGTCGGGGTTAGGCGGCCCATGCCGCAAGGGTGGTATTTCAAGGATGGCTCCATCCCGGCCGGAACCGGAATTTCAACGCCTCCCACCTATCCTACGCATGCAACACAAGACACCAATACCAGGTTACAGTAAAGGTTCACGGGGTCTTTCCGTCTTGCCGCGGGTAGGCGGCATCTTCACCGCCATTGTAATTTCACCGAGTCCGTCCTTGAGACAGTGCTCCAGTCGTTACGCCATTCATGCACGTCGGAACTTACCCGACAAGGAACTTCGCTACCATAGGACTCTCATAGTTAGAGCCGCCGTTTACCGGGGCTTTGGTTGCAAGCTTCTCCCGAAGGATAACCTGCTTCCTTGACCTTCCGGCACCGGGCAGGCGTCAGTCTCTATACATCCTCTTACGAGTTAGCAGAGACCTGTGTTTTTGATAAACAGTCGCCAGAGCCATTTCTCTGCGCCCTCCAGCCGGACAGCCAGTTTTCCAGATGTCCAGCCGGGAGGGACCCCTTATTGCGAACGTACGGGGTCAATTTGCCGAGTTCCTTAAGGACGGTTCTCTCGAGCGCCTGAGGATACTCTCCTCGCCTACCTGTGTCAGTTTTAGTACGGGTGCGCGCTTTGTCCCCGCGGAGCTTTTCTCGGCACCTGCTCTCCAGACTTCGGCAACAAATCGGCCTCGAGCTGGCGGCTTACGCCGCCCCCAACCCACACGACTGACGGTGGGATCTGGTTTGTAGATGCGTCATCCGCGGTTCAACCGCCACGCGCAGTGCAGGAATATTAACCTGCCATCCATCGTCTACGCCTTTCGGCCTGGACTTAGGTCCCGACTAACCCTGGGCGGATTTACCTTCCCCAGGAAACCTTAGGCTTTCGGCGAGCAGGATTTTCACCTGCTTTATCGTTACTCATACCGGCATTCTCACTAGCTGACGCTCCACGGCTCCTTGCGGTACCGCTTCGACGCCGACAGCTACGCTCTCCTACCCCCTGCCTCGCACGAAGCGATGCAGGGCCGCGCATTTGGTACCGTGCTTAGTCCCGATCATTATTGGCGCCGGGTTGCTCGACCAGTAAGCTGTTACGCACTTTTTAAATGATGGCTGCTTCTAAGCCAACATCCTGGCTGTCTCAGCAATCCGACTTCCTTAGTCACTTAGCACGGTTTGGGGACCTTAAGCGGCGGTCTGGGTTGTTTCCCTTTCGACCATGGAGGTTATCCCCCACAGTCTGACTCCCGGGGTACACGCGGCGGTATTCGGAGTTTGGTTGAAGGAGGTAGCCTGGTGGGCCCCTCGTTTCATTCAGTGCTCTACCCCCGCCGCGCAATGGCCCGAGGCTAGCCCAAGAGCTATTTCGGAGAGAACCAGATATCGCTGGGTTTGATTAGACTTTCACTCCTCCCCACAGCTCATCCCCCAACTTTTCAACGTTGGTGGGTTCGGTCCTCTTGCCGATGTTACTCGGCATTCAACCTGGCCATGGGTAGATCACCCAGTTTCGGGTCTGCAGCATGCGACCTTCGGCGCCCTGTTCAGACTCGCTTTCGCTACGGCTCCGCCCCTGAGGGGCTTAGCCGGCCGCACACCGTAACTCGCCGGTTCATTATGCAAAAGGCACGCCGTCACCCGTTCCCGGTCCGAAGACCGGGCATAGGGCTCCGACAACTCGTAGGTACATGGTTTCAGGTACTTTTCACTCCCCTAATAGGGGTTCTTTTCATCATTCAGTCGCCCTACTTGTGCACTATCGGTCGCGATGGAGTACTTAGCCTTGGGGGGTGGACCCCCCAGCTTCACGCGGAGTTCCACGGCATCCGCGCTACTCTGGTACGCCGACCATAACGGCTCGTCTCGGTGTCGCTTACGGGACTGTCACCCTGTATCGTGTGACTTTCCAGACACTTCAGCTGCCAAGACGTTGGGCCTAGATCGGCGCCCACAACCCCCCGGCCGTAGCCGGGGTTTGGGCTGGTCCGCTTTCGCTCGCCGCTACTGACGGAGTCTCGGTTGATTTCTCTTCCTGCGGTTACTTAGATGTTTCAGTTTACCGCGTTCGCCCCGACGACCTATGCATTCAGCCGCCGGTGACGCCATCTGCTCTCACAGTGACGCCGGGTTTCCCCATTCGGACATCCCAGGATCAAAGCTCGTTTGACAGCTCCCCTGGGCTTATCGCAGCCTACCACGTCCTTCATCGCCTCATCGCGCCTAGACATTCACCATGCACCCTTCGTAGCTTGATCACATTCGTCACGGACCCGCCGGGCCCGCAACGCCTGCAAGCAAACCGCATTCGGCGCTTGCGCTCGGTGAACCTCGCAGCTTTACGCTGCCACTATGCACTTGTCAAAGAGCCGTCCGTCCCGGTCCCATCGACCGGGCACTGCCCCGGCGCCGCCAAGCGGCGCCAAGAGCCCAGCAGTCTAGCATCTACCTCCACGCCCAGCAACCATTCTATGCGCGCTTCGGGAAAATTTTTTCCATGCCCCCCACCGTCATCGCGACCAGGGTGCCGCAACCCCGCCGCAACGCGACCGCACTGGAGACGAGCGGATTCGAACCGCCGACCTTCTGGTTGCAAACCAGACGCTCTCCCAACTGAGCTACGTCCCCGACGGGTCGCATTGCGGATCGCGGCGTGCGGCGCAAAACCGCAGACAATCGCCGAGCCCGCTCAAGCCGCAGTCCCAATCGCCAATCCGCAATACACTGGGCCTGGTTGGATTCGAACCAACGACCTGCCGTACGGCCGCTCTAAACAACTGAGCTACAGTCACTACCGCGCATCAACCTGCTGCCGGCGAGCAGGCGTTGCTTCTCCACGCCACCGGCGGCGGTCTTGAAGTACGTCTCGCGCGCCCGCGCGGCTATTCGCGACGGGTGCGCCTCCCAGTAGACCATCGTCAGCGGCCTGCGGTTACGCGTCGAACGCACGTGCCCGCCACGATGCTCCACAAAACGGCGAAGCAGATTAGCGGCACAACCCGTATACGTGGCCCCGTCGCGTTCGCTCCGAAGCACGTAGACGTAGCATGCCATCGACGGCCTCCTCGCGACAGCGTACTGGGCCTGGTTGGATTCGAACCAACGACCTCACCCTTATCAGGGGTGCGCTCTAACCAACTGAGCTACAAGCCCATCCGTGCGGCGATGAACCAACGACCTGCCGTACGGCCGCTCTAACCAACTGAGCTACAAGCCCATCCGTGCGGCGATGAACCAACGACCTGCCGTACGGCCGCTCTAACCAACTGAGCTACAAGCCCATCCGTGCGACCGTGCAAGTCGCGGTCACGGCTGGTTCGGCACAGGCGCGTGTTCTGGCTCTTCGGGGTTGTCAATCAACTCCGGCGACTCGATCAGCCG
>JAGXKT010000047.1 GCA_018335035.1 Phycisphaerae bacterium | reverse complement strand
ACACGCCCGGCAGGACTCGAACCTGCAACCCTCGGTTCCGAAGACCGATGCTCTATCCAATTGAGCTACGGGCGCTGGCGTGCGTCCGGTTGTACCGCGTTGAGCGGGGCGGTTCAAGCGGCAGGCGTGTGAGGCAGGGCTCGACACCGGCCGGAACGAATTGCGTGGCGCTGGTGGCCGGGCGGGACGCATTGGGCCGCGCCTGCTGCCGGTCGGAGCGAATGGAGCCGCGTCTGCTGACGGTCGGAATGCTTCGAGCGGCGCGCGCGGTTTGTCGAGGGGGTTCGCGCGGCTCGGATTGCCGCGGGGCACGTCGTCTGGCGAGGCGATTCGGGCGGGCTGTGCCCGCAGCCCGTGGGTTGCAACGGCCGGGCGGTTGTGCGTCAATGGCGGGCGGTGCGGACATGAGTGACGCAGACCTGAGAGGCAAATTGGCCGTGGTGACGGGCGCGGGGCGCGGCATCGGGCGTGCCATCGCGCTGGGGTTAGCCGAGCGCGGCGCGCACGTGGTGCTGGCGGCGCGGACGGCCGAGCAGATCGAGCGCGTCGCCGCCGAGATCGCTGAGCGCGCCGCGGCGGCGACCGGGTCACACGCTGCCGCCGGTGGGGCGACGCCCGTGGTGGCGGACGTTTCGGACGCCGACAGCGTCGTGGCGTTGTTTGCCGCGGCCGACGCGATCGGGCCGGTCGACGTGCTGGTCAACAACGCCGGCGTCGGGCGGTACGGACCGGTCGCCGAGTTCGCCGTGGAGGATTTCGACCACGTCACGGCCGTGAATTTGCGCGGCACGTTCCTGTGCTGCCGCGAGGCGATGCGGCGGATGGGCCCGCGGGGGTCGGGCTTCATCATCAACATCGCCAGTGTCGTCGGCTTCAAGGGGTACGTCAACCAGGCGGCCTACACGGCCGGCAAGCACGGGGTGATGGGTCTGACGAAGTCGCTGGCGGCCGAGGCCCAGCCGTCCGGCGTGCGGGTCAGTGCGGTGTTGCCCGGCGGGGTGGACACGGAGATGGTCGCCGCCAGCCGACCGGACCTGGACCGCGACGAACTGCTCTCGCCGGAGGACGTGGCCGGGGCGGTGCTGTACCTGCTGTCGCTGTCCGACCGGGCACACGTGGATCAGATTTACATCCGCCGCCGGGGCAGCGCGCCGTTTTGAGATTCGCGTCGCGTCTCAGATGGCGTCCCAGACGGGCACGTCGAGGAATGCGGCCAGGGCTTTGGCGTCCTTGCGAAGCTTGTGCAGCTTGCTGTGGTCGGTCACGTTGAGGCGGCTGCCGTCGTGCAGCACGAGGTTCAATTCGTAGCTGTAGAAGCTTGCGCTGCGTCTTGAGCCGCTGCTTGGTATGTACTCGCAGAGCAGTTGAATCGCGTGGATGTCCTCGAGCTTGGCGCCGTTCTTGCGGTCGCGGTCGAAGACGCGGTCGGGCGCGCGCTTGCCCTTCCAGAAAGCGGCGCGGTGCTTGTCGAAGACGACCGGCCGCGTCCCGAAGTACCACAACGCCGCTCCGGCGATGGCGAAGACGGCGCCGATCATCACCGGCGCGATCGTCGTTGCATTCATCCCGAGTTCTCCGGCGTTTGCGTTTCGGACCGTCACGCCAATCGCAACGCCGAGCCCGCCGACAAGGAAGACTGCGTAGAACAGACGTGCGCCTATCGTTGGCTTGAATGCCACGCGGTTGGGCCCGACCATCACGAGCTTGCGCGTGCGGAAGTTCGTGCCGCCGTTGTGGCAGGGCGTCCAGATGGGCTGTCAGGCGACCGGATCGTCGAATCGGCCGCGCGGGTCGTCGTCGGCGCGCTCGGCGCGGTCGGACATGTCATGCCAGTTGTCGCGATTCTGCTGCTGGGTCATCTGTCGTGTTCCTTGCGTTTTCGGCGCCCGGTGTCACGGGCTCGGTGTGTCCTGCGGCGTCGCCTCGCGGCCGGGCGGGGGTTGGCTCAGCGCCCGGCGTATCACGGCCAACAGTTCGGCGAGTGCCCGGTGATTGTCCTGCTTCACGATGAGAACGCCACGGAAGTCATCAATGTGCGCCGCGCCGGTTAGCCATGAGGGCGGATCGATTTGGTGCTTGATAAGGTTAATCAACGAGGTGACCTCTCGTTCGGACTCCGGCTTGTCGAGCAGGTCGCGCACGTCGTAGATCCGTGTGCTTGCCTTGGGCGCCAGGTCTTCTCTCATGGAGACGATCACGACACCGTCTTCGACGATGTACGCCAGTGGCGGCTCCCCGCCGGTGTCGGCGAGGACGACCTCCAGCGCCTTGGCGACCGTCACGTCTGCCAGGTTCGCCGTGATTGGCGTCTTTGGGGTTACGCCACTGAAGTCCAGCGTCCTCCAATTGACCCAGATGTTCACGTCGGAGCTTTCTCGGAGAAACCAGATCACGTCGCGGAAGTCCGAGGCGTCGAAGTCGATGAGTTCGATCCGCCGTTGCAGGCGTTGTCGCGTGACGTCGTCCGCGGAAGCCGGGCGGGTTGTCGGCGAGGGCGTGGTGTCCAACAGGCGTTGCGTCGCGGTCAGGCGCTTGTTCGCTGCGGCAAGCTGCTGTTCCAACGCATCGAGTCGCTTGCCGAGCGCGGCCGGCTCGTCGGGAGGCGCGGGTGCTTCCGGCGCTGCTGGCCGCCGGTCGCGCGGCGCCTCGGGCGCCGTGACGCGCCCGGCCAACAGTTCCTCGATGGCCCGATGATTGCCATAACTCTGTGTCACGATGAGCATGCCGCTAAATGTGTCAATGGACGCCTCCTCGGTTCCCCAGGAGCTTGGATCGATTTGGCGCTTGATGAGGTCACTCAATAATTTGACCTCGCGGCCGGACACCGGCTGGCCGAGCGGGTTACGCACGTCATAGACCCTCGTCGTCCGCTTGGTTGCCAGGTGCCGCTTCGTGGCGATGGTCACGACGCCGTCTTCGACGATGTACGCCAGTGGCTGCTCCCCGCCGGTGTCGGCGAGGACGACCTCCAGCGCCTTGGCGACCGTGACGTTTTCCAGTTTGACCGTGATCGGTGTGTCTGGCTGCACCCCTTGCAAGTCCAGCGCCTTCCAGTTGACCCAGATGTTCACGTCGGAGCTTTCTCGGAGAAACCAGATCACGTCGCGGAAGTCCGAGGCGTCGAAGTCGATGAGTTCGATCCGCCGTTGCAGGCGTTGTCGCGTGACGTCGTCCGCCGATGCCGGGCGGGTTGTCGGCGAGGGCGTGGTGTCCAACAGGCGTTGCGTCGCGGTCAGGCGCTTGTTCGCTGCGGCAAGCTGCTGTTCCAACGCATCGAGGCGCTTGCCGAGCGCGGCCGGCTTGTCGATCGGCGTCGGTTCGTCGCCGGACGGCTCCTCTCGTGGGGCGGGCGCTTCCGGCGCCGCGTGCGCGTCGTGCGGCGTCTCAGGCGCCGTTACCCGTCCGGCGAACAGTATGCTTCCGGTCGCATTGTCGCGGATGAGGAACAGGAACGGGTGGTCGGCGTGGAACGGGATGCCCTTCGGGCCGAAGGCCATGACCGTACCTGTCGCGGCGGCGGCTTCGGTGCCTTCCTCGTCGACGATGATCGTTGCCTCGTGGAGGATGTCGTCGATCCAAATCCGTCTGTCACAGGCGCCGGAGAAGTCGGCCTCTTCGCGCGTGAAGGCATCCGTGATGCCCATGCGCTCAAACGTTTCGGCCATGCGCCACCCGTGGCGCATCGTGAATCTCGGCAGGCGGATGCTGACGGATTGCTTGCCGATGCGCTCCAGCGCGGCGGTTAGCATTTTGGGTGACAGGGCCTTCTCGCACGCGGACAGGCCGGTCCGCTCGTGGGGCAGCACGATGATCATGGAGCAGTCCGCCCCGGCGTACGGCAATTCCAGCATGGCGAAGTCCTCCTCCCGGGCGTAGGCGAACTCTCCCACTTGTGCCATCATTGCCACCGGCGTGGCCGTCGTCCCGTTGACCCAGAACGTCCGCTCGGTCGTCTCGTCGCGGTCGAAGGTCTGGACCCATTGGGCCTTGAAGTAGGCGGCGTTGGTCAGCGCCGCTGCGGTGAGGTCCTTGATGCTCTCGGGCGAGACGATTTCCGGGATGTGCCCGTGCGTGTTGCGTTTGGCCCAGTCGTTGATTCTCTCGGCGGCGGCGGGCGCGTGCGTGAAGTCCAGGTTTGCCACGTCCGCATTGAAGCCGCCTTTCAGCAGGCCCACGTAGCGCGGCTTGAAGGGAAACCCCCGGGCCGCCCAGAAGCCGTTGGCGATGTCGAGCTGGAAGGCGGCCTCGCCGTCGGCCGCTTGGGTTGTCCCGGGCAGGCGCTCCAACAGGCGCTTGTACGCGGCCGCGGTGGCGTGCGGGCCCTCGTCGAACCGCAGCGCCTTGGCCATCTGCGTCTTCGTCGCGCCGTCCGCACCGGCGTAGGCCATCGCCAGTGTCATGCGGACGGACAGCGGCGAGAAGACCACGTTGCCGTCCGTCTCGGCGGCGAGGCGGCGATACAGGTCCAGGGCGAAGGCGGTCTCGCCGGCGACGTGCTCGTCGGCTTCGAGTGCGAGCATCTCCTGCGGCGAGCCGGAACGGATGCCCTCGCCGCCCGCGCCGGCGGGCAGGAGTTCGTACAGTGCGGCGAGAAGCCCTTCAACGCGCCGATGCTTCGCGGGTGCGCACCGTACGATGAGCATCCCGCGCCACGGGCGGACCGGCCATTCGCCAGACGCCCACAGGGGGGGCACCAGGCGATCGATGAGGTCCGCGAGCTTCAAGCTGCGCCTGTTCGGCGACGTGCCGAGCAGCGCCCGCACGTCGTAGACGCGCGTGACGACGCAGTCGATGTCTGCGGCGTCGATGACCAACGTGTCGCCGTCGACGCGGTAGTCGAAGGCCACTTTTGAGTCGCTGACGTCCGCGAGGATATGTTGCAGGACCCGTTCGGCCCGAATGCCAACGGCTGGCTTCCGGGGCGGTCGGTTTCGGTGCATCAGCGGCAAGTCATGCGTTGCGAACCGATCGGCGCGGGCGCGCAGGGTCACCGGTGTCGTCCGGCCCAGCGACGTGTTCTTCAGCGCCCCCCAGTCCACGCGCAGCTTGAGCCCGGCCTGCTCGGCGACCCATGCCAAGGCCTCTTCCAGCGGGACCTTCTCAAGGGCCACGTTCTCGATGCGGGTCTCGAGAGCCGGCGCGGTGCGCGCCTTCGCCGCGACCGACGCTGTGGGCACGTCGACGCCGCTTACGCGTGCGGCGGATTGGAGCCGCCGGCTCTGCTCAGTCACGTCGGCGAGGCGACGCTCCAATTCGGCGACGCGCTGTAGGAGGCGCGCCCGTTCGTCCTGAGGCCGGTCGGCCGGTGCGGCGGCGGGCTTGGTTCCGCTGCCCGGCTCGGCGGTCTCGGGGCTCTCGGCGGGGTTGGCGGCGTGACCGGCGCAAGCGGCGAGCAGAACGGACAGCCCCAGCACGGCCGCGACGGATGTGCGCGTCCAGCTTCGCGAGATCAGCATGGTCCGTACTCCCTGTTTTCGGTGCCTTGAGGCGCGTGGGTCCCGTTGCCCGCATTGTCCCGCGCGGCCGGGGCGGGCACAAGCGCGCGGCCCGGCGCGACAGTAGCCGACCATCGCACACTCTGGAAGGCCGCACGCCGATTCTCGCGCCGCATTTGGCGAAAGGAATCCCCCTCGTGCGCGGTGCTTGCCCCGGAGGTCTTGGCTTACAACAGGGTCGAACCACGATACTAAGGTAAACACTTTATATCACATTTTACCAAAAAAACGCAAACGCGTGCTTGACCAAATCGGCAAGTGTGCATAAACTATCGGGCCATAATGCATGTTTAGTAGTCACTGACACGCGCCCGGCGCATAACGCTACAAAATGTAACGCAACGCGGCGGCCTGTCGGATTCAAGTTACATGCGGTTACCCCAGGCCGCGAACACCGGGTGGCTCCCGTTGGCATATGGGTGGACAAACGCCTTTTCTGAAAGGACAGATCATGAGCACCGCACTGTCGAAGTTCCGAGCGTTCCTCCGCAAACGCACCGACACCTCGCAAGCCGTCGCCGGAGCGGCCGTCCTGCCGTGCTGTGAAACCCTCGAGCCGCGCCTGATGCTGGACGCGACCGGTCCAAGCTCGGCCGAGCTGTTCGAGTACGCCGAGTGGCACGTGGACAACCCCAGCTACAGCGGCAACGCCTTCGACGTGATTGCCGACGTGGACTTCACGCACGCCGGTAGCGGCGAGACGATCACCACACAGATGTTCTACGACGGCAATGACGATTGGAAGTTCCGCTTCACCGGCACCGAGACCGGCACGTGGAACTACACCACCTCCAGCAGCGACGGCGACCTCGACGGGCTCACCGGGTCGATCAGCATCAATCCAAACTCGGACCCCGAGGCGCTGGGGTTCCTCGTCGCGGCCGGGCAGAAGTACGCCTGGCAGGTCGGCAACGACGGTGACTTGCGGGCGATTCCCAAGATCACCTACGCCCGCAACCCCGAGACCTGGTTCTGGGGAAAGGACAACTCCCCGACCAACAACCTGAATAGCTATTTTGCGCCGGCGCTCGATGAGGCGAGCAACCTGGGCTATGACACGTGGTGGACCAACATGCGCCACGCCTGGTTCCAGTGGGATGCCTGGTCCTGGAACGATCACAACAACGTGAACCCGGACCTGACCGTGTTCCGCATGCTCGACAACCACATCCAAGACGTACACGATCGCGGCCTGGCGCTGGACATCCGCATGTGGGGCGATTCGGCTCACGCCTGGTCAGCGGAAGGGTTGCCCGGCGGCATCAACGGCGAAGTCGACCAGCGGCTTCAGCGTTACATTGCCGCGAGGCTAGGTGCTCTGCCCGGCTGGGGCCTCAGTTACGGGTACGACCTCGAGGAGTTCATGACCGAATCGAGCGTCAACACTTGGGCAACCTATATGAACGACCACATGGCCTGGCCGCACCTAATCTGGGCCCGACGCTTCTACAGTTCGGTGACCGTCGCCAGCAACGACGACCGGCCGAGCGACGCCAATGACTGCTACAACGACGCCATTAGTCGCTTCAATGAAGCGGCGAACGACGGCCGGCCCGTCCTCTTCGAACGCAACTTCGACGACAGCCGTTGGAGCCACGACCGCGTCCGGCGGGGGATGTGGGCGTTTGCCATGGCCGGCGGCGCCGCAGCGCACTACACCGACCAGGTCGCCCCGGACGTCGACACGTTTGGTGAGTTCTGGAACGGCCACGAGCGGCTGCTGCTGGACATGCAGCCCAACAACGGCCTGAGCAACGACTCGGACACCTGGGTGATCGAATCCCCCTCACAGCAGAGCCTGGTGGCTTATCGGCGCGGCAACGCCAGCTCGATTCAACTGAATCTCAGCGGTTACGGCGGCTCGCGCGCCGCCGTCGCGGTCGACACCAAGAGTGATTACTCGGAAGTCGACCTCGGCGTCCTTTCCGCTTCCAACCAGACCGTCGACCTTCCGTACTCCTCCGAGTGGGCGATTGCGGTCGGCGACTTCGGCGACACGCCGGACGACACGACCCCGCCGACGCAGGTGGACGGGCTGTCGGCCAACGCGGTCAGCGCGTCGCAGATCGACCTGACGTGGAACGCCGCAAGCGACCCTGAAAGCGGCGTGTCGAGCTACAACGTCTACCGCGACGGGGCCCAGGTCGCCAACGTCGGCGGTACGAGCTACAGCGATACCGGCCTGTCCGCCGAGACGACCTACACCTACGAGATCGCGGCCGTCAACGGAGCCGGGCTGGAAGGCGCCAAGTCCAGCCCCGTCAGCGAGACCACCGACTCGGTCACGTTGCGCCCGCCGGACAACCCGGCCGACGCGGTGGCGGGCATCGAATACGAGGTCTTCGACGGCTCGTGGAGCTCGCTGCCGGACTTCGATTCCCTGACGGCCGTCGAGACGGGCGTGATGGACGTGATCGACCTGACGCCCGAACGCGACGGGACGGACAACTTCGCCATGCGGTGGACCGGTTACGTCGAGGTCCCGACGGACGCGACGTACACGTTCTACACGGCCAGCGACGACGGCAGCCAGTTGTTCATCGGCGAGACGATGGTCGTGGACAACGACGGGCTGCACGGCGTGCAGGAGCGGTCCGGCACGATCGGCCTCGAGGCCGGTCAGCACGCGATGACGGTGACGTTCTTCGAGAAGACCGGCGGCGAGGCGATCGACGTGCGGTTCGAGGGCGGCGGGCTTTCCAAGCAGGAGATTCCCGCGGGCAACCTGTTCTACGTCGGCGAAGGCAACCAGAACCCCGTCGCGGCCGACGACAGCGCCGGCACGACCGAGGGGACGCCGGTGACGATCGACGTGCTGGGCAACGATTCCGATCCGGACGGCGACCCGCTGACGGTCGATTCGGTCACGCAGGGCTCGAACGGCTCGGTGACCAACAACGG
>JAGXKT010000021.1:39876-46291 GCA_018335035.1 Phycisphaerae bacterium | reverse complement strand
CTCATCCGCCGCCTCCCATCTCGCCGAGGACGCCGGAGATGGCGCCGAGCAGGTCGCGTTTGGCCATTGTGCCGCGGAAGGTGCGGCCCTCGTAGACGGCGATCCGCTCGCGCTCGGTGCGCTTGAACAGGTCCAGCCCGTCGATCAGCGAGCTGCGGACCGACAGGTACACCTCCGGGCGCTGGTCCGGGGCGTCGCCGCCGCGGCCCGCCTCGGACAGGATCGAGCGGATCGTCCGCGTCAGCAGCGACAGTTGGAAGCGGTGCTGCCCGAGGAACTGGTCGACGAACGCGTTGGCCGGGGCGTCCACAAGCGCCTTGGGCGTGGCGAGCTGCTGGAGCTCACCGGCATCCATCAGGGCGATGCGGTCGCCCATCTTGACCGCCTCGAACACGTCGTGCGTGACGAAAAGGATGGTCTTGCGAATTTCGGTTTCCAGCTCGAGAAATTCGTTCTGGAGCTGCTCGCGCGTGATCGGGTCCAGCGCGCCGAACGGCTCGTCCATCAGCACGATCGGCGGGTCGGCCGCCAGGGCGCGGGCGACGCCGATCCGCTGCCGCTGCCCGCCGGAAAGCTGCGACGGAAACCGGTCGCGGAAGTCCTCGGGCTCCAGGCCGGTCATCGCCAGCATGCGATCGACGCGCTCGGCGATCTCCGACGCCGGCCAGCCGAGGAGCTTCGGGACCACGGCGATGTTCTCGCCGATGGTCATGTGCGGGAACAGCCCGATGTGCTGGATGGCATACCCGATGCCGCGCCGCAACGCGACCGGGTCGCGGTCGGTGATGTCCCGTCCGTCGAGGAGAATCCGCCCGGACGTGATGCCGATCAGGCGGTTGACCATCTTCATGGTGGTGGTCTTGCCGCTACCGCTGGTGCCCAGCAGCACGAGCGTCTCGCCGGGTTCGACTTCGAGGCACAGATCGCGCACGGCCTCCACGCCGCCCGGGTACGTCTTGCAGACGTGGTCGAAGGTAATCACGGTACGGTGATGACGTTTGTTCGCCGAACTCTCAGGACGTTTGCTTGTCCACCTCGAAAATGCCGATCAGCCCGTGCCCGCAGCCCCGGCCCTGCTGAAGGTTGTTGACCAGGTACCGCAGCGCGTAGCCGAGTTGCGGCTCGATGATGTTCTCGCGCGGCAGGCCGTACTGGAGCCAGCCGATGGCGCCAACGACGAGGTTCATCCGTTCCATCATGTCGCGTACGACGGCGGGGCAGCCGGCCGGGGGCGACGGCGGTTTCGGCTCGAAGCAGCGCTTCTGCGTGTCGTACGTCTGCAGGAGCCGCTGGGTGTGCTGGACCAGCGCGTTCCAGCACATCTGAAGGTGCTCGAAGTAGTCGTTGAGGAAGCCGAAGCCGCCCTTGGGCACGTAGTTGAACAGCAGGGAGTCCAGCTCCGTCCGCTCGTTAATCTCGTGCAGCGAGTTGACGGCGCGGCGCAGCGGCTGGGCGTTGCGGTTGTAGTCGCCCGTGTCCATGTGCCGCCCGGTCAGCACCGACCGATCGAACCACGCCAGCGGGTTGATCGTCACGCCCGCGCGCTCGCCGGCGGCCGCGACGATCCGCTCCGCCTCGCCGCGGCTCATCAGCCGCAACGTCAGGTGCTGGAGCTGATCGCGCTTCTGCTCGCGCTCCTCGGGCTCGTAGATGTACGAGACGACGTAGTCCATGTTTCGCAGTTCGGACGGATCGTTCGTCCACAGGTCCTGCCATTCGTAGGAGTACCGCCCCAGCCAGTCGCAGACGATGATGCAGTAATCCTCGACGCGCTCGGCGATCTCGCTGAGCAGCCGCACGGCGGTCTCGTCGTCGTTATGATGGCTGAACGTGCCGAACGAGGTGAAATACAGGTCGTACGGCCGCTCGTCGGCGGCGATCGGCAGACCCTGGGTGAAGTCGCCCTGCTCGAAGATCATCTTCGGGCGGTTGCCGTAGATCTCCCGCGCCTGATCGAGAAGGTCCTCGTTGAGATCGGAGCCCTTGTAGACGCCGACGATCTCGTCGCTGAGCAGGTCGACCTCCGTCTGCTGGAGGTCGGCGTCACGCTGCCGAACGCCGGCCAGCAGCTCGTAGCCGTCGGCGCTGCCGCAGCCGAGGTCGAGAATCCGCAACCGGCGCATCAGCGTCCGGCTGCGGTCGATCAGCTTCTGGAGGTGCGGGCGCAGGTAAATCCGCGTGATCTCGTCCTCCCAGAACAGCCGCACGTTGTCGTATTTGCCCACCAGGCCGGACTTCTTGGCGTACAGCCCGCTGGCGACGGCCTCGGTGTAGGCGTGCATCTGGTCATTTGCGTCGGCCATCAATCGGCTCCTGTCTTATCCTCGCCGTGGGCGAGACGCCCGGGATACACACGGGCAAGATGCCCGTGCCACATGCGGGCGAGACGCCCATGCCACGGCGGCTAAGCGCCCAGCGTGGCGTCGAGCACGCCGGGGACGTTGGCGACGATATCCTTGCGCACGGCCTCGTCCAGGCGCATGCGATCGCGGGCGAGGATGTCCTCGTATTGCTCGGCCGCGGCATGCAGCGCGCCGTGTTCGTCGCTTTCCAGCGGATACTTGACGTACACGTCGTCGCGCGTCGGCAGCGGCAGATTGTAAACGTACGTCTTGTGCGAGGTGTCCATCACCTCGCGAATCAGCGAGACGATCTCGTCGCGCCGGGAAGCGTCCACCGTCGTGTCGCGCAAAATGCGCTTGGCGATGTCGATGTGAGCGTCGTCCAGGATCGCCTGCACCGGGCTGAACACGTTCGTCCGCTCCAGCAGCCCGAAGGCGTAGTGGATGTACTGCGCCCCGCCGCGCGGGACTGTCAGAATGCTCATCAGCTTCTCGACCGTCGCCTGGATGCCCGGGCGGCTGGTGTCCGCCACGCCGGCGGTGGAATAGCACGGCAGCCGGTAGTGGCGGGCCATCTGGGCGCAGTCCACGTTGTAATGGACGAACTCCGGCGCGCCGTACATGTCGTTAAGGTTGTCCAGCCGCGTGCGGACGGGCACCGCGCCGTAGAGCACCGGCGCGCCCGGCGAGACGAGTTGCGTGATCGTCACGCCGGCCAGAAGCTCCGCGTTGATCTGCGCGACCATGCCGAATTCGTCGAACGGGCCCGTCGCGCCGCCCATCGGGCAGCTCGAGATCACCACCGGCACGCGGCGTTTGGCGATCGCCATCAACGTCGTGGCCGTGTCCTCGACGACCTGCAGCGGACTCTTGATGACGCACGTGATGAAGCTGAAGATCGGGTTGTCGGCGAAGGCCTGCTCGCCGCCGGCGATGATGCGCCCCATCGCGAGCACGTCGTCGATCGCGCCGACACTGGTCAGCCCGGCCTGGATGTGCTTGGTGATGTTGTCCGCGCTGGCCAGCAGCTTGTTGATGTCCTTGTTGGCGTCGGTGACCGCCTCGTCCTGGATATTGACGTTGCGGATGAAGAAGTCCAGGTTTTCGAGGTTCTCGCAGAGATGCGCGCTGGTTCGCAGCCGCTCGATGCTGCCCGGCTGCCGCGTGAACGTCGGCTGGCCGTCGGCGAAGTCCACGTCCAGCCAGACGTTCGTCTCCGAGCCGCTGCCGAAGCGGACGCGCGGCTCGTCGGCGTCCAGAATCAGCCGGTTGGCCGGGTCACGCGCCCCGAGCACCACCGTCGACGGCGCGCTGTCCAGCGCCTGGTCGATCAGCTTGTCCGGCACGCGAATCCGCGTGTGGTCCTCGACGGCCGTGACCTCCGCGCCGGCGTGCTTGAACAGCTCGGCCGTCTCGGCGTTGTAGCACAGCAGCCCGGGGTCCCACAGCAGTTCGCGCGAGACGCCGTCAATCAGCGAAATCTGCTCGTCGCTGAGCCGCAGTTCCGGCCGGACGAGCACGCCCTGTCTCTGTTCCGTCTTGTCCATCGCTTCCTGTCTCATTCCTTCCAAAGCCGGCCGCTAAGCCGACACGTCAGGCAGAATCTCCGGGAACCGCTCGCGAATCTTCTGCTGCACGTCCGCGTCCAGGCACGCTGCCGGCGGGTTGTCCCGCATCTGCTGCACGAACGCCCGCGCCCGGGCCGATACGTCGTCGTCGGCCGTGTATTTCTCACGCTTCTCGCGGTTGGACAGCGTCGGCGTGTAGAACTCGCTGCGCATGTGCTCGAGCGTGTGCGGCTCGACGAGGTAATCCTGCCCCGGGCCCTTGGAGACGATCAGCTCCGTTGCCAGCGTCTCGTCGTCCACCTCGATGCCGCGCAGCACGCGCTGGCACATGCCGAGAATCTCGTTGTCCATCGCCAGCTTCTCGTAGCTGACCGTCAGGTCCGCCTCCATCAGCCCGGCGATGTCGTGGATGTAGTTCGCCCCGCTCATCGCCACCAGCAGGGCGGACATGCCGCTCTCGTAGGCGGCCTGGACGTCGACTTGCTTGGCGTCCGTCGTGCCGCCCGTGGAGTAGTAGGGCAGCTCGAAGTACTGGGCCATTTGCGACACGGCCGCGTTGATCATCGCCCGCTCGATGGGCCCGCCGAGGTGGTCCATCGTCCGCAGGTCGGGGATGGACCCGACCGACCCGCAGATGCCCGGCGTGCCCTTGCGGACCGCTTGGAGCATGCAGATGCCGCCGAGCGTCTCGGCGGTGTGGGCCAGCACGTTGCCCGCCAGCGTGATCGGCGAGGTCGTCCCGCAGATCGGCTCGGTGGGCACGACGACGGGCAGCCCTTCGCCGGCGAGGTAGCAGGACATCTCGCCGTAGTCGTCGTCGATCTTGTAGGGGCTGATGATCAGCGTGATGAACGACACGCACGGGCGGTCGCGCAGCGCCTCGGCGCCGCCGGCGACCATCTGCGCCAGCTCAACGGCCTTCTTGCAGCCGTCCAGCGTGTAGATGCCGCCCATGACGTGCTTGGTGGTGTGGTTCAGCGAGTGGAAGAAGCGGTTGACGTCGATGTCGTCTTTGACGGTCACGTCCTGGGGGAACGTGTTGATCGTGTGGAGGTGGATGTTGTCGAGCTGCTGGACCATCCGCGCGTTGAGCACGAGGTCGCGGACCTCGGAGGGGCGGCGCTGGTGCGTGTCCGGGTCCAGCACGTAGATCGCCGTGCCGCCGGTCCCGTAATGCACGCGCGAGCCGGTCAATACGCAGTCGCATTCCCCGTCGCGCGAGTAGAGCGTGACCGACGACGGATTGCTCGCCACGGCGTCCTCCACCAGCGACCGCGGCAGCGTCACGACGCGCGTGTCGGGGTCGCCGTCGCCCCCGGCGGCGGTCAGGGCGTCGAAGGCGGTCTTGGAATACACCGCCATGCCGGCTTTTTCGAGAATGTCGAACGCGGCCTCGGCCAGCCGCTTCGCGCCGCCGGCGTCCAGCGGGCGGTACAACTTGCTGGACAGGCCCGGCTGTTGGTGCGTCAGCTTGGTCATGGGTCGGGTGTTCCTTTCGCTGTGCGGCGAGACACCGGAATCGGCCGGTGGAATAGTAGCCGGCTCGCCCGTGCCGCGACGCGTTTGGCTCGCGGGCGGCTAGCCGTCCGGCGGCCGGGAGGCACCCCCGCTGTGGCGTTCGCCCGATCCGCTGCGGGCGCCCCGCGCGCCGGGGCGGGCCCCCACCGGCCGCCCGCGACCGGCCCGCTGTGCGCATAGAACGTCTTGTCCAGCAGCAGGTAGCATGAACCCCGCATTGTACCGCCCCCAGAAATTATCGCAACCGGTATTTTGCGATTGCTCGTTGGCCAAAAGCGTCAATAGTCATAATTGGGCTCTTCCAGGGCGGACGCGGCAACCGTTGACTCGTTGATCCGTTGACTCGTTGACCGGCCGCCCGAGCCGCGTGGCGTGTTCAAGCGTCAACGGGTCAACGAATCGACGGATTCGGCGGAACTTATGGCCTTTTTGTCCGTCGAAGGATGCGTCAAACGTATGGCAGCGTCTTGGCAGCGCTTCAGGAGAGGATGGTTGCGTCATGGTGAAGATCGCCACATGTCGCCAGACCGGGCTGGGCACCGGCTGGTGCGATGCGTTGCGCGTGGCCCTGGTCATGGTCACATTTGTGGTCTTTGTCCTGCTCGCGGGCGGCTGCGGCCGGCCGTGGCGGTATCGCGGCTCGAAAATTCAGCGCACGCTCGCCAAGGTGCAAGACGACGAGGTCATCGAGTTGACGTATATCTGGAAGCATCTGCTGAGCCGCCCGCCGAGCGAGTTCCGCGACGATACCCGTTACGCGCGCTTTCGCGGCTCGGACCGGCAAGGGCTCGTGCACTGGCCGGACCGGACGGACGATGACGATCCGACGTACCACGTATGCGTCGACGTGACGCGGCCGCCGGCGGTCGGCCAGATGACCGAGTTGCATCGCCGGCTCGTCGAGGCCGGCTTCGCGCCGATCGGTGCGCCGGGTGCGCCGTGGCGGCGGACGTGGACGTACCGCGCCCCGGCCGGCGTGCGCGAAAA
>JAGXKT010000021.1:3117-39686 GCA_018335035.1 Phycisphaerae bacterium | reverse complement strand
AATTACGTGTTTCCCACGCTGGGGCAGGTCGTCGTGATCGAGGCAATTTTGCTGCGGCCCGGCGAGTGGGACACGATACGCCAGGCCGCGGCTGAAGAGTTGGCCCCGCTTATCGGGCTGGATTCGCGACACCACGTCTGGTCGGGCGTAACGACACGCGGCCGGCGCCCGACGGGCGAGAACCAATTGACTGATTGACCAATTGACCAATTGACCAGTTGACCAGTTGACCGATTGACCAAACGACCTCGTGCCGAGTCAACGAATCAACGAGTGAACGAATGAACGAGTCAACGAGTGATCGGATCAACGAATCAGCGTGCCTTCGTCCCGGGGCGCGCTTGGGGTTTCGCAGGGCAAGCGGCCGCGCCGGATTTTGAATTTGCCTTGACTTTTCTGATTGCGGTGCCAACAATAGCTACGGTTTGAGTCGGCGCCGGCCGGGGAACGGTTCCCCGCCGTGCCGACGGAAAGGGTTTGCGACCGTATTCGTTTGCAGCATGTTCCCGGCGTATGGCCACGTCAGTGCGCAGTGTCACGGTGGGGTTCAGTCCGCTCGGGCGACGAATGTCGGCAGATCCATGACGTAATGTCGTAAGGAGTTAGCGAGATGCCAACGGGCAAAGTCAAATGGTTCAATGATGCCAAGGGTTACGGGTTCATCGAGTCCGACGAGGGCGGCGATGTGTTCGTCCACCACAAGGACATCCAGGAAGAGGGCTTCCGCTCGCTGAAGGAAGGCGAGTCGGTGACCTTCGAGGTCGTCCAGAGCGAGAAGGGCCCCCGGGCGTCCAACGTCCTCAAGGCCGACTAGAGGCCCCTGAAAACGCTGAGACAGACGCCGCCTTTCGAGGCGGCGTTTTTTTGCGCAGAAACGTGTCGCGCGGCCGCGTCGGCGCCCGTCCGGCGGACGCGAGTCGTCGGGAACTTCGGGGGCCCGCGAGCGTCGAAGGGGGTGCAGGCGGCCGGGATCGCGCCGCCGAGAGGAGCGACGCCATGAGACGCACGCAACGCAAACGCATTGTCGGTTTGGTCTGGATCGTTCTGCTCGCCGCACCGGCCGCGGGCGACGGCTTCGTCGTCCCGGTCGAAGAGGCGCGCCCCGAGTCGCGACCGATTCCGTTCCGCGGCTCGTGGGCGGTGAAGTATCACCACGTGGATATCCGCGTGCGTGACCAGGTCGCCTCGGTCAGCATCGACCAGGCGTTCGTCAACACGTCCAAGCGCGCGATGGAGGTGGAGTACTACTTCCCCGTGCCGCCGCACGCGGCGATCGACGCGATGACGCTTCGGGTCGACGGCAAGGAGTACGCCGCGCGCCTGCTCGAGGCCGACAAGGCCCGCGAGATCTACGAGAACACGGTCCGGCGGCTGAAGGACCCGGCGCTGCTGGAGTATGCCGGGGCCGGTCTGTACAAGACCAGCGCGTTTCCGCTGGAGCCGGGCAAGCCGGTCAAGGTGCTGGTGACCTACAAGGACGTCTGCGACAAGGACCGCGACCGCGTCGAGGTGTGGTACCCGCTGAACACGGAGAAGTTCTCGTCGCGTCCGATCGAGTCGGTCAAGGTTGCGGTGGACATCATGTCGGCGGCGGACATCACGGCCGTCTACTCGCCGACGCACGACCTGGACGTGACGCGCCAGGGTCCGCGCCACGTGCTGGCGCGCTACGCGGCGACGAAGACGCTTCCGGTGACGGACTTCCAGGTGTTCTACAAGGCCGCCAACGAGGCCGTCGGCGCGACGCTGATTTCGCATCAGCCGGTCGCGGACGAGGACGGGTACTTCCTGCTGCTGGTCGGCCCGAACCCGCGCGACGAGGGCAAGCCCGTCGCCAAGGACCTCGCCGTCGTGCTGGACCACAGCGGCTCGATGCGCACGGACGACAAGATCACCCAGGCCAAGCGCGCCGCGACGCGCGTGATCCGGAACCTCAACGTGGACGATCGCTTCTGCGTGCTCGCCTACAACGACAGCGTCACGCCGCTGACCGACGGGCTCGTCCCGGCCGAGGCGGGCGCGATCGCCACCGCGACCGACAAGATCGACGCCGTCGACGCGAGCGGCGCGACGGACATCCACGCCGCGCTGCAGGCGGCGATGGGGGCGCTGGGCGACGACGGTGATGGCCGCCCGGCCTATGTGCTGTTCCTGACCGACGGAAAACCGACCGTCGGCAAGACGAACGAGAAGGACATCCTCGCCGCGACGCACAAGGCCAACGCGCGCGGCGCGCGGCTGTTCGCGTTCGGCGTGGGCTACAAGCCGAACGTCCGCCTGCTGGACACGCTCGCGGCGGGCAACGGCGGACGCAGCGACTACGCCCGCCCCAGCGAGCCGATCGACGAGAAGGTCACGTCGCTGTACAACAAGATCAAGAACCCGGTGATGACGGACCTGGCCGTGGAGATCGACGGCGTGACGCTCCGCCAGACCTACCCACGCGAGCTCGGCGACTTGTTCGACGGCGACCAGATACTCATGGCCGGGCGGTACGACGCCGAGGATGCCCGCAAGCTGCCGACGCGCGAACGCGGCGTGATGGCGACCCAACTCGTGGTCACCGGCATGTACCGCGGCAAGCGGCGCGGCTTCGAGTACGGCGTGACGCTGCGCGCGGCGGGGCGGGACATCCGCTACGCCTTCGTCGAGAAGCTCTGGGCGGCGCGGCGGATCGGATACCTGCTCGATCAGATTCAGCTCCACGGAAAGAGCGAGGAGGTCGTCGACGAGATCGTCCGGCTGAGCATGGCCCACGGGATCATGACGCCGTACACGAGCTTCCTGGCCGACGAGGGTACCGAACTGAGCCGGCGCGATGAATTGCGCACGAGGGGGCTTCGCGCGACGGAGTCGCTAACAGAGGAAACCACCGGCCGAGCCGGACAGATGCACGCGACGAATCGCCAGAAGCTCAACCAGGCCGATCGCGTCGCGCCCTCCGAAGCGCCCGCGGCGACCGGCGAGCCCGGCGGCGCCCCGGCCGGGACGATGATCGGACACAGTGATGGTGAGGCATACGAGGACGCCGCCGAGGCCGAAGAGAAATCCGCCAAGCGCGCCGAGGGCGTCCGTCAGTATGCCGAGCAGGCGGCGTATCGCCGCGGCAAGCTTTGGGTCGTCGCCAACGCCGCGCACCTCGACCCGGACGAAGACGCCGAGAAGATCGAGGACGTCGAGCGGTACTCCGACGACTACTTCGAGTTGGTCCGCGAGAACTCGGCCGCGGAGAATCAGATCCTCGCCGATCAGCGCGATGACGAGGAACTGCTGATCGTTCTGCGCGGGCAGGCGTATCGCATTCGCTGACCCGGCGCGCCGGGAGCGCGTCGGCGCCGACAAATGCGATTGTTCCACGTGGAACATTTGTGCGGGCCGGCGCGACTGCTGCGCAGCATTGTGTGCGCACCGGCCTGCGGGCGTGGGCTCAAGTGACGGCCGGGGCGCGCGTTGCGGCGCTGGGCCCTGCCGGCGCCGCGCGCTGCCGGCAGGTGGGAGGGGCCGCACGCACACACGCCGCCCAAGGTCAGATAATTCCCCTTTGGCGCCGCGTTCGTGCGCACCATTGCGTCGGGGGCGATTGCCTGTGGTCGGCGCAGACGTATGCCCGGGGCTTGCAGGCGGCGTCGGGACCTTTATGATGGTCTCATCTGGTCAGAAGCGGGCATTGAATGCGTCGATTGCGCGTTTGCCAATTGATTACGGAGTTGGTGCCGGGTGGGGCAGAGCGATGTGTCTACGAACTGGCCCGGCGACTGGACCGCCGGCGCTTTGACGTGCGTGTGGTGGCGCTCCGCGGCGGGCCTGTGGCGGACTGGCTCGCCGACGACGGCGTTCCCGTCAAAGCGCTCGACGTCCGCTGCACATGGGACGTGCTGCGCCTGCCGCGGCTCGTGGAGTTGCTGCGGCGCGAGCGGATCGATCTGTTGCATACGCACTTGTTTCACGCCGACCTGGCCGGGCGCCCCGCACGCTCGCTGGCGGCCGTGCCGCACCTGGTGCACACGCTTCACATGGCCGAGGGACGGTTCCGCCCATGGCGCCTGGCCTTCACGCGTCTTCTGGCGGCGGGGTGCGACCGGCTGATCTGCGTGTCCGAGTCGGTTCGGCGGTGGCACGCGGAGCGGAGCGGGCTTCCCCCGTGGCGGTATACGGTCATCCCCAACGGCATCGAGGCCGCGGCGTACGTGCGTGACGAGCAGGCCCGCCGCCGGCTTCGCGCCGAATGGAACGTAGAAGACAACGCGCTGCTGGTCGCCTATGTCGGGCGACTCGAGCGCCAGCGCGGCGTGGACACGCTTCTGGCGGCGATGAGTCATCTCGCCGCACGCGGAAACCCGTGCCGCCTGGTGATTGTCGGTGACGGCCCGCAACGCGAGATGGTCCGCACGTTCGTGGCCCATGGAGAGGGCGGCGGGCACTGCCGGTGGGTGGACTTCCGTCGCGACGTGGGATCGATTCTCAGTGCGGCCGACGTGTTCGCCATGCCGAGCCGCTGGGAGGGCGTCGGGTTGGCGCTGGCCGAGGCGATGGCAGCGGGCTTGCCCGTCGTCGCGACGGACGTGCCGGGATTGTCCGAACTGGTCGAGCCGGAACAGACGGGCCTGCTGGTCGAGCCGGCTGACGTGGTCGCCCTGGCCGAGGCGATCGAGCGCCTTGGCGGCGACGCCGATTTGCGCCGCCGTCTCGGACAGGCCGGACGGCAATACGTCACGCAGCAGTGTGACATCGACTCCCACGTCCAAGCCCACGAGTGCCTCTATCAGCAGGTTGCCGCCGAGATACTCCGACGGTAGCACCAGGCCGTCCGCTCCTGCGGCCGGCACGTTGACGCAGCGTGCCGGGAGGCATAGACTTGGCATTCGCGCCGGAAAGCGCCGCGCCCCTGTGCCCCGTCAGGAGAGCATGCATGCGGATTCTGTTTCTCGATCTTGATACGCTGCGCCCCGATCACCTGGGTTGTTACGGGTACAAGCGGAACACGTCGCCGAACATTGACCGCGTTGCAGCGGAGGGCGTGCGGTTCGACCAGTACTACTGCTCCGACGCGCCGTGTCTACCGTCGCGGACGGCGCTGATGACCGGGCGCTTCGGCATTCACACCGGCGTGGTCGGGCACGGCGGGACGGCGGCGGACGTTCGGCTGGAAGGCGCCGAGCGGGGCTTCCACGGGCGCTTGGCGCGCGAAGGCCTCTGGGCGGTGCTGCGGGACAGCGGCCTGCACACCTGCTCGATCAGCCCCTTCGCCGAGCGGCACGGCTCGTGGACGTTCAACGCCGGCTTCCGCGAGGTGCACAATCCCGGCAAGTACGGCAACGAATCGGCCGAGGACGTCACGCCGATCGCACTGGACTGGATCGAGCGAAATGCCAAGAAGGATAACTGGTTCCTTCACGTCAACTACTGGGACCCGCACACGCCGTACCGCGCGCCGGAGGACTTCGGCAATCCCTTCGCCGACGCGCCGCTGCCGGACTGGTTCAGCGAGGAACTCGTCCAGCAGCATCGCCAATACGTCGGTCCGCACACCGCCCGCGAGATCAGCATGTACGACGACCGCACGGACCCGCAGTATCCGCGGCAGCCGGGCGAGCTGCGCGACCTGGGTGACGTGCGGCGGATCATCGACGGGTACGACTGCGGCATTGCCTACATGGACCGGCACATCGGGCGGCTGCTGGACGCGTTGAGCGAACAGGGCGTGATGGACGACCTGGCAATCATCATCACGGCCGACCACGGCGAGAACCACGGCGAGCTGGGCATCTATGCCGAGCATGCTACGGCCGACGTCATTACGTGTCGCATCCCGATGATCGTCCGCTGGCCCGGCGCCGCGGCCGGGCACGTGGACACCGGGCTGCACTACCAGCTCGACCTGGGTCCCACGCTGTGCGATATCTGGAGCATCGAGCCGCCGGCAAGCTGGGACGGACAAAGCTACGCGCCGGCACTGCTGCGCGGGGTCGACGCAGGGCGCGAGCATCTCGTCGTCAGCCAGTGCTGTCACGTCTGTCAGCGGGGCGTGCGCTTCGGGCCGTGGATGTACGTGCGAACCTATCACGACGGGTACCACCTGTTTCCCGATGAGATGCTGTTCGACGTGGAAAACGACCCGCACGAACAGACGGACCTGGCGGGAGAGCGGCCGGACGTCTGTCGCGCAGCCGCCTGCAAGCTGGCCGGGTGGCACGATGCGATGATGGCCACGCAACCGGACGGGTATCAGACCGATCCGCTACGGACGGTGATTGCCGAAGGCGGCCCGCAGCATGCGCGCGGGCATCTGGCGACGTATTGTGAGCGCCTCAAGCAGACCGGCCGGGATCGCGCGATCGCCGAACTCAAACGCCGCCACCCGCGCGAGTTCGCGTAGCCGTTCTCACGGTCGACCGTTGCGTTCTGCCGGGATGCAGGGCCGAGACGCGGCGTTGTGTGCCCCGTGCCGGCGGAAGGAGTCGCTTGACGTTTTTGCCGGCGGCCTTACGGGCTGTGGTCATATGGCTCGTTTCGTCGAAGGGTCAGTGGGTCGATCGCCCAATCGGTCACTTGAGTCTCGCGTGTCAGGCGCTGGCGCGTTTCGTTACCCATCGACCGACAGACGCGCTACGAGTTCACGAATCAACCCGGCTTCGTCAGACGACGACTACGCCGCGGCAGGCGAGTCAACGGGGCGCGACGAAACCCTCAGTTTCCCTTATCGCGTCGGCGTGAGATGGACGATTGGATAGTGGTGCGCTGTGGCGCGATGAGCATGCCGGATCGCCGCGACGGCGCTGTTTAGCCGCCGTCTTCTTGGATCCGAAAAAAGTTTCCCCGAACGTGGCCCCAAGATGTCGTGGCTACAGACCTCGGGCGGCGCGATACGGTGATGAGTTTGCGATTTGTATGGCAATCCGTGCCTTCGACGCGATGTGAGGAAGCGGCATTTTTTTCTTGCAGCCGTCCCTAACATTGGCATAGATTCCCTGTCAGTCCCAGGCAATGGGAGCTGAGGCCCGGTTATGGCGTTCTTTGTCGGAGAGTTCGAGCAGACGATAGATGGCAAGCGGCGCCTGGCGATCAGCTCCGGGCTTCGCGAGTCGATCGAACCGGACGAAGACGGCACGAACTTCATTCTGATCTTGGGACCGGAGCGACACCTGTGGCTGTATCCGGATGCCTATTACCGTCGGTTGATGGCGACGATGCGACGTTCGCCGCTGCCGAGTCGCGAGCAGCGCAAGATCGACCTGCTGTTTGCGATGGCGCGGCTGGTCAAGCCGGACGGCCAGGGGCGCATCGTGATTCCGGAACGGTCCGCTGGTCGGGCGGACATCGCCGAGAGGGTGACGCTGGTGGGCATGCGGGATCACATCGAGATTTGGCCTGCGGACCAATGGAATACACGTGTCGACGCGGGCCTGGCGACTTATGGCGAGATGCTTTACGACGCGGCGGATCGACTCGCCGCGGCGACCACATCCGAAATGCCCCGCCGGGCGGATACGGGCTCCGGCGGCGGAATGGAATGACCCCGGTGAGAAAGGATTCGATTATGCTCGTCTCCCAGCAGGCCGATGTCGGGGCACGCAAGCGGCAGGGAAGCCCTCGCGTGTCTCTGGCGGAATTGCGGAACCGTCTCGCAGCGCCTGAGCGATTGGAAAACAGGCACCGGCAGCGCCTGCAACACCTGGCGGCGAGACTGGCCCGCATCCGGGCCCTGGGAGGCGAGTACACCGGGATCAGTTTTTCCGAATACGTACCGGCCGCGACGGATCGCCAGGCCGCCGTGTAGACGCGGGCAGCGGCGCGATGGAACGCTTCGCTGCCCATATTCCCGTCCTGCGTGACGAGGTCGTTGATCTACTCGACCCGGCAGGCGGGCAACTCATTGTCGACTGCACGGTGGGCTGCGGCGGGCACGCGGAGGCGCTGCTCGCCGCGGGCGGGCCGGGCGTGCGGCTGATCGGAATCGATCGCGACGAGAACGGCATCCGCCAGGCCAAGTGCCGGCTGGAGCGCTTCGGCGATCGGGTACGCCTGTTCGCGGGCAACTTCGCCGATATCGGCGAGGTGTTGTCCGTCGCGGGCGAAGCGACCGCGGACGTGGTGCTGGCCGATCTGGGCGTGGCGAGCCGGCAGTTGGACGACCCGGCGCGCGGTTTGAGCTTCGCGACGGACGGCCCGTTGGACATGCGTCTGGATCGCGGGCAGCAGACGACGGCCGAGACGCTGGTCAACGCTCTGGGCGAGCGGGAGCTGGCGGACCTGATCTACCGCAACAGCAACGAGCGGTACAGCCGGCGGATCGCGCGGGCGATTGTGCGGTCCCGCCGTAACGGTCGGATCGAGCGGACGAGTGAGTTGGCGCGGATCGTGTCCGAGGCGGTACCGGCGCCGGCACGCCGGCGACGCCGCGGCGTGCATCCGGCGACGCGGACGTTCCAGGCCCTTCGCATCGCGGTCAACGACGAGCTGGGCTCGCTGGAGACGCTGTTGAGGATGTTGCCGGCGGTACTCGCCAGCGGGGCGCGCGTCGCGGTGATCAGCTTCCATTCGCTCGAGGACCGGCGGGTCAAGCGGGCGTTTCGCGAATGGGCCGATATGGGCCGGGCTGAGCGGCTGACGAAGAAGCCGATCGTTCCCGGCGAGACGGAAATACAACAGAACCCGCGCAGCCGATCGGCCAAGCTCCGCGGGGTGCGATGGATCGCCTGAGGACGCGCTTCGTCCGAGGCCGGGGCGGAGCGGCAGGGACGGATGGAGCTGTCGCCATGACAAAGCAAGCACGCATCGGTCTGCTGGTGGGGTTGGCCTTTATCGTCATGTTCGGGTTGGTGCTCACGGAGTTGGTGGGCACGGACGCCTCGCCCCCGACGACGCCGGCGCCGGCTTCGGGCAACGAGGAATCGGCCGCGACCGACGTGGTCACGCCGGTCGAAGATCGCGCCGAGTCGCCAACGCGCCACGCGCAGCACGGCGACGGACGCGGCCTGACGCAGTTGTCGGCGCGGCGGCAGGCGCGCGAGCGCGCCCGGCCGCAACGCCGCACGCAGACGGCGCAACGGGACGAGCCGTCGCGCCGGACGTATCGCGCGCGGCCGTCGGTGAAGGCAACCCGCGCGGTGACGTCGCAACAGCGCACCCATCGCGTGCAGGCGGGCGACAACTTGCGCCGCATCGCGCGGCGCGTGTACGGTGCGGGGCATGAACATCAGTACCGCCGCATCTATGCGGCCAATCGCGACAAGCTTCCGGATCCGGACACGCTCAAGATCGGCCAGGTGCTGATCATCCCGCCGTTGGACGACGCGGCGTCGAACGCAGCGTCTGTCACCCGCCGCGAGCTGAGCAAGGGCGGCGTCTCAATGGACCTGTCCGGCCGGTCGCGCAAGCCGTCGCGCGAGCCCCGCCGCCCACAGCGCCCGCGCACGTACAGGGTCCGCCCGGACGACACCCTTACGAAGATCGCGCGGCGCTTCCTGGGCAGCGGCAGTCGAGCGGCGGTCGAGCGTCTCTTCCAGGCCAACCGGGACAAACTGACCAGCCCGGACGAGCTGTCGGTCGGGGCGATACTGACGATTCCGAACTGACGGGCACGTAGGATCGCGCGTCATGCGAATTGCCGTGATTATTCTGGCGTTGACGAGCATTGCCGTGGGGCTGGTGACGCTGCGCGGCCGGGAGCTTCGCTACCGTCATCAGGCCCAGCAGCTTGAGATGCGCCGGCGGGCGCTTCGCCCGGCGATCTGGCGGCACGAGGCGCGTATTCGCCGGCTGGTCGCCGCCGAGGCCGTCAACAACCGTGCCGTCGCGATGGGGCTGTATCGGCAGGGCGATCGTCGCCGGCCGCTGGTGTACGGCACCGAACACAGGACGCGCAGCCGACGATGAGCCGCAGGGCCCCGGGCACATGGCGATATGACTTGGTCTTCGGGCTTTTGCTGGTGGCGCTGGCGTGTCTGTCCGTTCGCCTGTTTCTGCTGGTGCGTCACGACCGGCCGCGGGCGGTTCAGCGTGCCCGGCGTCAGCAGCGCCGCATCTTTCGGCTGCCCGCGCGCCCCGGGCACGTCTTCGCCAGAACGCGGGGCGCGTACGTCGTGCTGGCCGGCAGCGAGCGCGTGCCGAGCTGCTTCGCCGACCCGGCGATCATTCCGGACGACCGGATGTACGAGACGGCCGTTGCCGTCGGTCGCGCGTTGGGGCGGCATCCGCGCGACGTGCTGGAGGACTTGCTCGCCCGGCGGCGCAAACGCTTCGCCTGGCTGGCGCGGGAGATCCCTGCCGAGCAGGCACGTGCGATTCGCGCGTTGGACCTGCGTGCGGTGGGCATCGTCAAGGAGTGGCGGCGTTACTACCCAAACGGTCCGCTGGCGTCGACGCTTCTGGGCTTTCGTCGCCGCGACGGCGCGCCCGGCGGCGGGCTCGAGCTGGCGCTGAATACGCACCTGGCCGCGCGCGACGGACGCCGCGTCGTGCTGGCCGACAACCGTCGCCGCCCACTGTACGCCGTGGATGCCGAAAGCCGCCCCGCGCGCGACGGGCGCAGCATCTACTTGTGCCTCGACGTGTATATCCAGCGCTACCTGAGCGAAGCCCTCCGCGAGACGGTCCGCCGGTTCAATCTTCCGGGAAGAACCTGGGCGGCGGGGGTCGTCGTCGAGCCGCACACCGGCAACGTGCTGGCGATGGGCTCCGTGCCGAGCTTCGAGGCGTCCGACGTCGGCCCGGAGGACCTGTCCAACGCCGTCAACCGCGTCATCAGCATGCCGTTCGAGCCGGGCAGCGTGATGAAGCCGATCTTTGCCGCGGCCGCCGTCGACGCCGGGGTCGTTGGCTACGATACCGACATCTTCTGCGAGAACGGCACGTTTCGCGTGCCGCGCGGCGGGACGATCGGCGACCATGGGCACTGCTTCGCCGCTCTGTCCGTCATGGACATCGTGGTTCACTCCAGCAACATCGGCATGGCCAAGATCGGGCTCATGCTCGGCAACGCCCGGCTGTACGCGATCGCGCGGCGGTTCGGGCTCGGCGAGCCCACGGGCATCGCGCTGCCCGGCGAGGACGCCGGCATCCTCCGCGATCTCGACCGGTGGGATACCTATAGCACGCCGCGCATTCCGTTCGGCCAGGAGATGGCCGTGACGTCGCTGCAGCTTGCCATGGCGTTTTCCGCGCTGATCAACGGCGGCGAGCTTCTGGCGCCACGGCTGGTCGATCACATCCGTGCGCCGGACGGGCAGGTCGTCTTGCGCACGCCGCGCCGCGTGGTGCGACGCGTGATTTCCGAGCGGACCTCAGCCGCCACGCGCGAGGTGCTTCGGCAGGTCGTCGAGCGCGGCACGGGCAAGAGCTGCAAGCTCTCGCGGTGGTCGTCGCTGGGCAAGACGGGCACGGCGCAGATACCCGGACGCGGCGGATACGTCGACGGGGCGTACACGGCGACGTTCGCCGGCGCCGCGCCGGCCGATCGCCCGCGCCTGCTGTGCGTCATCAGCGTCTACTGGCCGGACCCGAAAAAGGGCTACTACGGCTCGACGGTCGCCGCGCCGTACGTGCGCCGCGTGTTGGAGCAGTCGCTGGAGTACCTGGACGTGCCCGGCGAGGGACGCTTCTGCCCCCGCCCGACCGCCAGGCCCGCCGAGGCCGTCGCCCGACGCTGAGCCGCCGCCGGCGCTTTGATTCGCCGCCGCGGACGTGCCATACTGCAGGCGGCGCTGGGCGTTCGGCGCCGTGCGAAACCATGAAGTTCTCGGAGTTGCTCAACCAGGCCGGCGTCGCGGTCGCGGACCGTACCGGGGAGGCGGACGTGACGGACGTGCAGATCGACTCGCGCCGCTGCGGCGCGGGGTCGTGTTTTGTGGCGGTTCGCGGCGCGCAGCACGACGGGCATGACTACGTCGCCGGCGCCGTCGATGCGGGCTGCTCGGCCGTGGTCTGCGAGAACGCCCGCGCCGTCAATACCGACGTTCCGCACGCAACGGTGGATGACACGCGCAACGCGGCGGGGCGGCTGGCACAGGCGATTCGCGGCTGGCCGGCGCGCCGTCTGACGGCCGCGGCCGTCACGGGAACAAACGGCAAGACCACCGTGGCGCAGCTCATTCGCGCCGTGCTGACACGTGCGGGCCGCTCGGCCGGTTTGCTCGGGACGATTCGATACGAAACGCCGCACGGCACCCGCCCGGCCGCAACCACCACCCCCGGACCGATCGCCCTGGCCGAGTTGACCGCGGAAATGACCGGCGCCGGATGCACGCACCTGGTAATGGAGGTTTCTTCGCACGCGCTGGATCAGCGTCGCACGGCCGGGCTGGCGTTCGTCGTCGGCGTGTTCACGAATCTCTCGGGCGACCATCTCGACTATCACGGCACGATGGGCGCCTACGTCGCGGCCAAGCGGCGCCTTTTCGAAGGCCTTGCGCCCGAGGCCCGCGCGATCATCAACCGCGACGACCCCGCCGGTGAGACGATGGCTGCGGCGACGCGGGCCGAGGTGCTGTGGTTCGGGCTCAGTCCGGCCTCGGACGTCTGGGCGCGGATCGAGCGGCTCGATGCGAGTGGCTCGCGCTTCGCACTATGTTACGACGATCGTGAGGTGCCGGTCACCACGCCGCTGATCGGGCGCCACAACGTACTGAACTGCGTCGCGGCCGGGGCGGCCGGCTTGGCGCTGGGCATTGAACTCGACGTCGTGGCCGAGGGGTTGGCCTGTGTGCAGCGTGTCCCGGGGCGGCTACAGCGCGTTGCCGCCGACGCGGGGTTCCAAGTGTTTGTCGATTACGCCCACACCGACGACGCGTTGAAGAACGTGCTGACCGCTTTGAAGCCGCTGGAGCATCGCCGGCTGATCCTGGTTTTCGGCTGCGGTGGCGATCGCGACCGCGCCAAGCGCCCGCGCATGGCCCGCATCGCCCAGGAGCTGGCTGATCGGATGTTCATCACGTCGGACAATCCGCGCAGCGAGAGCCCACAGGCGATCATTGACGAGATCGTCGCCGGCCTGGATGAGTCGGGGCGGGCGCGGACGACCATCGAGCCGGACCGTCGCGCCGCCATCTCGGGCGCCATCGATGAGGCCGAACCGGGCGACATCGTGCTGATCGCCGGCAAGGGCCACGAGACCTATCAGGACCTCGGCTCGCACCGCGTGGATTTCGACGACGTGGCGGTCGCCGACGCGTCGCTCCGCCGGCGGGGGGTGAGCGCATGAAGCCGCTGACGGCCGACGAGGTTGCCGCTGCGGTACGCGGGCGTTGGTTGCGTCCGCCGCGCGACCCCTCGTTGAGCGGCCTGAGCACCGATACGCGCACGGCGCGGCCGGGCGATTTGTGGTTCGCGCTGCGCGGCGAAACCTTCGACGCGCACGACTTTCTGCCCCGAGCCGCCGCGGCCGATTGCGCCGCCGCCGTCGTCGCGCGCGACGCGCCGCAGCTGACGGCCCTGGATGATATCGGCGCCATGGGACTGCTGCTGGTCGGCGATCCGCGGCGAGCGCTGGGCGAGCTCGCGGCGTACTACCGTGGACTGGTCGCCGCAACGATGGTGGCCGTGACCGGCTCCAATGGTAAGACCACCGTCAAGCGGATGATCGAGCACATTCTCTCGCGGCGCCTGGCGGGGCGGTGCTCGCCGAAGAGCTTCAACAACGACGTCGGCGTGCCGCTGACGCTTTTGAGCGTCGAGCCGTCGGACGCGTATGCCGTCTGCGAAGTGGGGACGAACGCGCCCGGCGAGATTGCCGCACTGGGGCGACTGGTCCGCCCGGACGTGGCCGTGGTTACGTCCGTCAGCGCCGCCCACACCGAGAAGCTCGGCAGCGTCGAGCGCGTCGCCGTGGAGAAGGCCTCCCTGCTGAGTTGCCTGGCGCCGGGCGGGCTCGGCGTGATCTGGGCCGACAACCCCGCGTTGCGGCGCGCCGTAGAGGTGGCCGCCTCAGACGCCCCTGTGCCGCCGAGGATTATCGGCTTCGGGCTGTCGGAGGCCGCGGCGCTGCGCCTGACCGATTACCAACCGGCGGCCGACGGACGCGGGTGCGCGCGGTTTCAAATCAACGGGCGCCTCTGGGCGGACCTGCCGCTGGCCGGGCGGCACAACGCGCTGAACGCCCTGGCGGCGATTGCCGTGGCGCAGCGATTCGGTTGGGACCAGGCCGACGCTGCCGCGGCGCTGTCGGACATGCCGGCCGTGACGATGCGACTGCAGCGCGTCGACGCCGGTGACGTGGTGATCATCAACGACGCGTACAACGCCAACCCGGCGAGCGTCTCGGCCGCGGCGGACGTGCTCGGCGAATTGCCCGCCCGTCGGCGGGTCCTCGTCGTCGGCGACATGCTGGAGCTCGGTGACGACGCGGTCGCGATGCACCGCCAGACCGGGCGCGACGTGGCCGCGCGCGAGCTCGATTTGCTCATCGGTGTCGGTCCGCTGGGCCGATACATCGCCGAGGGGGCGCGTCAGGGCGGCGCGGCGATCGAATGTGTCGAAGACACGGACAGCGCCGTCGAGGCGGTGCCCTCGTTGCTCCGAGCCGGCGACGTCGTATTGGTCAAGGGCTCGCGTCGTATGCGCCTGGAGCGCGTTGTCGATGCGATCCGTCGCGCCTTCGGCGGCGCCGACGCGCCGAGCGAAACCCCCATGCACGAGGAAGCGGACCGGTGATTCACTGGCTTCTCGGCGGAGAGAATCTGCTCCTGCGCGTCTCCGGGGCGGCCGTGGTGAGCTTCCTCGTCGTGCTCGTGCTCGGCCCGCGGATGATCCGCTTTTTGGTCAAGCGCAAGCTGGGCGACCGCCCGGAGTTCAATCACGCCGATCTCAACCGTCTGGCGCAGTACAAATCGAACACGCCCACGATGGGCGGGGCGCTGATCGTCATCGCCATCTTCGTTGCTACCGTGCTGTTTGCCGATCTGGACAACGGGTACATGCGGATGGCCATGGTCGCGCTGCTGTGGTTGGGCGGGCTCGGCGCCGTCGACGACTGGCTCAAGCTGCGCTACGCCGCGGGAGCCGGTTCGCGCGATGGGCTGAAGATGTGGGAGAAGCTCGTCTTCCAGATCGGCATCGCCGTCCTGCTTGCGGTGTTTACGCGATCCTACGGGCGGTACGTCGAGGAGGCGCAGCAGTTCTACTTTCCCTTCGTCGCCGAGGGCGTGTACCTGCCCGCGCTGGCGTACGTGATGATTATGGTCGTCACGCTCGTCGGCTCGACGAACGCGGTGAACCTGACCGACGGGATGGACGGCCTGGCGGCCGGGTGCACGGCGATCGTCGCCGGGGTGTTTCTGCTGGTCTCGTGGCTCGTCGGTGTTCGCGAGTGGGCGATGCTGCTTCACCTGCCGCTGATCGGACAGGAGGCCGCGGAGATGACCGTCATCTGCTCGGCCATGATCGGCGCCCTGCTGGGTTTCCTCTGGTACAATGCGCCGCCCGCGCAGGTGTTCATGGGCGATACGGGCTCGCTACCGCTGGGCGGCATTATCGCTTACATTGCCCTGGTCACGCGCCAGGAGCTGCTGCTGCTGATCGCGGGCGGCGTGTTCGTGATGGAGTCGGTCAGCGTGATGCTGCAGATCAGCTACTTCAAGCTCACCAAGCCGCGCAGCGGCATGGAAGGCAAGCGCCTCCTGCGCTGCGCGCCGATTCACCATCACTTCCACCTCGGCGGATGGGCCGAGACGAAGGTGGTGGTTCGCTTCTGGCTGCTGGGGCTGATCTGTGCCGCCCTGGCGCTGGCGACGCTGAAACTGCGGTAAAGAGGACCCGCGGATTACGCACCCGTCCGGGTGCGCAATCTGCGGCTGACGTTGTGTGATGACGAATGAGGCACGGATGCCCAGGACGCCGGACAAGCTGCCGTTGCGGCACAACGCCTCGGGCCAGGCGCTGATGCTGGCGACGTTGTCGCTGCTGGCGCTCGGCGTGGTGCTGGTACACAGTGCGGGCGTCTCCGTCGATGAGCCCGGCGCGTGGTATGCCCGTCGCGAGGTCCGTCACACGCTGTTCGCGGTTGTGGCGGCCGTGGTGCTGTTGCTGGCCTGGCGGTTCGACTACCGCTGGCTGGCACGGGGGCGGCACATGCCGGTCCTGGCCGCGGCGGGACTGCTTCTGGCGATCGGCTGCGGGGTTCTCGTCTTCACGCCGCTGGGCAAGTCAATCAACGGTCACCGGCGGTGGCTGCAATTCGGTCCGCCGCAATATGGCATCGGCTTCCAGCCATCGGAGGTGATCAAGCTGGCGCTGATCGTGTTTCTGGCGGCGTGGTTCGGTCGTTCGGACACCGCGCGGCGCTCCGGACGGGCCTTCGGGGTCGGTCTGCTTGCCGTGGCGGCGGCCGTGGCGCCGGTGGTCACTGAGGATTTTGGCACGGCGGCCGTCATCGTCCTGGCTGCCGGCGTGACGATGCTGCTGTCCGGTGTGCCGATCACCTATCTGCTCGGGCTGGTTGTCGCCGGGGCAGCCGGCTTCTACGCGCTGGTCTACCGCGTGCCGTATCGCTGGAATCGCGTGTTGGCGATGGTCGACCCATGGTCGTCCACCCACGCCAGCAGCTACCAGCCGCGGCAGTCGCTGACGGGGATCGTCTCCGGCGGGTGGACGGGCAAAGGCCCCGGCGCCGGCATGCAGAAGCTCTTCTTGCCCGAGCGGTCCACCGACTTCATCTTCTCCGTCTTCTGCGAGGAGTGGGGCTTCGTAGGGGCGATGTTGCTGTTCGGGTTGGTGGCGTTGTGGATCGTCGTCGCCCGCCGCGCCGCCGTGCGCTCGCCCGACCGTTTCGGACGCGTGCTGGCCGGGTCTCTGGGCTTCGTCATCGCCGCCCAGGCCGTGCTGCACGTCGCCGTTGATCTGGTCGTCGCGCCGCCGACCGGCATGGCGTTTCCGTTCATCTCCGCCGGGGGCACGGCCCTGGCGATCATGGCCGCGGCGGTCGGGCTGATGGTCTCAGTCACCGCCCACGGACCGCCGGACAGCGCCGCGCCGGACGACGAGACGTCATGACCGGTGCCCTGTACATTCTCGCCGGCGGGGGCACGGGGGGGCATCTGTACCCGGGGCTGGCCGTGGCCGAGGCGCTGCGGCGCGCCGAACCCGCGGGGCAAATCGTCTTCGCCTGCTCCGACCGCTCGCTGGATGAGCGGATTCTCGCGCCGCGAGCCGACCTGGGCGTGGTGCGCCAGCCGGTTCGTCCGCTACCGCGGCGGGCGGGCGAGGTGCCCGGCTTTCTCCGCGCCTGGCGGGCGTCGCGACGCCTGGCGGGCGAGATGCTCGCCGACCTTCGTCCGGCGGCCGTGCTGGGCCTCGGGGGGTTCGCGGCCGGTCCGGTCGTGCGCGAGGCGGCTCGTCGCGGCGTGCGCGCGGCGCTGCTGAACCCGGATGCCGTTCCCGGACGGGCCAACCGCTACCTCGCCCGCCGCGCCGAGGCGATCTTCGCCGGGTTCCCCGCTGCGGCCGAGTGTTTTCCCGCGCCGGCTCGGGGCAAGGTTCGCGCCGTCGGCTGCCCGTTACGCGCGGGCATCGCTGCCGGCAGGCGCGATGAGGCGATGGCGCATTTCGGGTTGGACGCCGATCGGCGCACGCTGGTCGTCCTCGGCGGCAGCAGCGGGGCGGCGAGCGTCAACGCTGTCGTCGCGGCCCTGGGTGACGCGCTGACGCAACGGGCCGGCCAGTGGCAGGTTCTGCACGTGACCGGTCCACGGCGGGCCGGGCTGGCGGACGCCTACCCGCCGCCAGACGCGCCCATCTTCGCCCGTCATTACTGCGAGCGAATGGACCTGGCCTACGCGGCGGCGGACGTGGTTCTGTGCCGCGCCGGAGCCGTGACGGTCGCCGAACTGGCCGCGACGTCCACGCCGGCCGTGCTCATGCCGTATCCGCACCATCGCGACCGCCAGCAGCACCACAACGCCGCGGAGCTGGTTACGTCCGGCGGGGCGGTGATCTGTGAGGACGCCGTCGACGCAGCCGTCAACGCCGACCGCCTCGGCGCTGTGCTGCTGGGCCTGCTGGACGATGAGGCGCGCCGGCGGTCGATGCGAGAGGCGGCCGGTCGCTGCGACCGTCCGGGCGCCGCGGACATTGTGGCGGCATGGCTGTCGGGCGCCTGAGGCGTGGGCTTGTCCGCCGACGGGGTTGTTGGTTGTCCGCAGGGGCGAAAAAGCACTTGCAGGCCCTTGCGGGCGTGGTATGATAGTCGGCTTACGGAATGTGCAAACAGAGACGGTGTGCCCCCAGAGGGCGTGGAGAGCGTATTCGTGGCAGTCAAGTTGAGACTGAAGAGGTTCGGCCGGCGGCATCGCAGCTTCTACCGGCTCAACGCGATCGAGTCGCGCAACCCGCGTGATGGTCGCGTGATCGAGCAGTTGGGCTGGTACGATCCGGAGGCGTCGCACCCGGAAAGCGCCAGTTCGCTGAACCGCGAACGGATCGAGCACTGGCTGAGCGTCGGCGCCGTGCCGAGCAAGACGGTCAGCGATCTGCTGCGGCGGCACGGGATCGGCGCCGGGCGCTAGGGCCCGGGATGGCGCTGCGCATCGACATCCTCACGCTGTTTTGCGAGATGTTCGATGGCTTCCTCTCGGCGAGCATCGTCGGCCGGGCCGTACGCAACGGGTTGATCGAGGTCCACCGGACCGACATCCGCCAATTCGCCACGGACACCTACGGAACCGTCGACGACAAGCCCTATGGCGGCGGGCCCGGCATGGTGCTGATGTGCCGGCCGGTCCTCGACGCTGTCGAGGCCGTCCGAAAACAGACCGAGCCGCAGGGAAAGGTGATCCTGCTGACCCCCCAGGGACGCCCGCTGAGTCAGGCCCTTGTTGGCGAACTGGCCGGCGAGCAGCGGTTGATCCTGCTGGCCGGACACTACGAGGGATTCGACGAGCGGATCCGGACGCACCTGGCGGACATGGAAGTCAGCATTGGCGACTTCGTGCTCAGCGGTGGCGAGGTGCCCGCCATGGTCGTGATCGACGCCGTGACGCGCTTGCTGCCCGGCGCGCTTGGAAAAGACGAATCGCCCGTTGAAGAATCCTTCGCCGACGGGCTGCTGGAGTATCCGCAGTACACGCGCCCGCAGACGTTTCGCGGGCTGAGCGTGCCGGACGTGCTTCTCAGCGGCGACCATCGGCGGATCGCCGACTGGCGGACCGAACAGGCCCGGCTGCGAACCGCCCAGCGACGCCCGGACATGATGGCACGAAACAGGCAACGCGGCGACGACCGCGAGAACGAACAGACGGGAGCTTCACCGTGAGCCAGGAACTACTCAATAAAGCCGCCCGGTCGAGCATGAAGGACCACGTGCCGGATTTCGGCATCGGCGATACGGTCAACGTCTCCGTGCGGATCATCGAGGGCGACAAGCAGCGCATCCAGGTCTTTCGCGGCGTGGTCATCGGCCGTCGCGGCAGCGGCATATCCGAGACCGTCACCGTCCGGCGGATGGTCGGCAACGAGGGCGTCGAGCGGGTCTTCCCGATCCACAGCCCGAAGGTCGCCGACATCGAGGTCGTCCGCGAGGGCGACGTGCGCCGCGCGAAGCTCTACTACCTCCGCGACCGCGTCGGCAAGGCCACGCGCGTCAAGGGCCGCCAGGGCGCGTCCAAGCGCCAGCGTCCGCAGGCGCTCGGCGCCGACGCCCCGGCCGACGCGGAGTCGGACGCCTGAGGCGTGGCACAAGCGGGAGGGTTGGCGTGTGGCCGTTCGGCAGGCGAACGCGTGACGATATCGGCCGGCGGGGCGAACGCCTCGCGCGCGGGCACCTCAAGCGCCGGGGGCTCAAGATTCTCGCGACCAACTACCGCTGTCCGCGCGGCGAGGTGGACCTGATCGCGCTGGACCGTTCCACGCGGCGCGAAACCGGCGCCGAGACGCTGTGCTTCGTCGAGGTCAAGACCCGTACGTCCGACGCCTACACGTCCCCCGAGGCGGCCGTCAACCCAGACAAGCAACGCCGCATCCGGAAGGTCGCCGACTACTACCGCCTCTCGCGCGTCGCGACCGAGGGGCTCAACCTCCGCTTCGATATCGTCGCCGTCGTGCTCCGCCCGGACGCCGAGCCGTCGGTCCGCCACCTTCCCGACGCGTTCCGGTGATTCGTTGACTCGTCGATGACGTGCCTGGTCGATCGCCAGCAGGGCGCGGCGGGCGCCTGACATGCGAGACCAATCCGACTGGTCGACTGAATGAATGGCTGACGCGCCGACGGCGCAACGCCACGGGGCGTATTCCCGCCGTCGTTTGGCGCCGCTCATTTGGCCGGGTTCGCCACCCGGCCCATGAACAGGATCGCGCCGGTGGGGCGGTGGCGGATGCAGAACACGAACGGATGATCGGCCGTGAAGACCTTCGGCTCGGTCGCCGGCGGCATGGCTCTGGTGTCCATCACCACGGCCGTGGCGGCCGCCGCCTCGGTGCCTTCCTCGTCCACGGCCACGAAGGCCTTGTGCAGCACGGCCGAGATGAACAGTTTCTCCGCGTCCGTCATGCCGGAAAAGTCGGCCTTCTCGGGGTCGAAGGCGTCCGGCATGCCCATGGCGCTGAGTACGCTCTTCAGGCGGAACTTGCTTGTAAACTCCCACTTGGGCAACGTCACGCGGACGCGTTGCCGCTGCAGCGCCTCGAGCCACCCGGCCAGTTTTTCGGCGGTCAGGGCGTCCTCCAGTGCGGCCAGGCCGTCAACCTCCCGCGGTAGCAGGACGACCATGTCCAGCTCATTCGCCTTGTAGGGCAGCGAGAGGACTTGCAGCGCGTCCGTCTCGGCGTAGCCGAACGATTCGGTCTGGTGCATCAGCGGCGCCGTGACGGTCTTCTCGGGCGAGACGTGGAAGTCGCCGTCCTTCGTGGCGTGCTTTGAGAAGTCCTCCGACCAGTTGCTCTTGAAGTACACCGCGTTGGTCAACACGAGGCGCGTCAGCGGGTCCAGCACGCCGGCGGGGATCAGGTTCTTGATCTTCTCGTTCGTTTTGTCCTCGACCCAGGCGTTGATCCGCGTGCGGGCCTTGGCGGGGGCCTTGTAATCCAGTTGCTCCAGCGCGGCGGCGTACTGCGTGCGCACCAGGCCGGTGAAGGCCTCCTTGAACGGGTATCCCGCCTGCGGCCAGAGGGCGTTGGCGACATGGAGTTGGTAGGCGGGAACCTTCTGCCACATTACCTTCCCGTCCTCCTCCCGCCTGGCGATGTGGATCGTGGCCGGGTCGTTGAGGTCGGCGATCAGCTTGGCGAAGCCGGCGTGGATGTCGTCCGCATCCTCGGGCAGATGCAGCGCTGTCTCCATCTGCTCGGCCGTGGTGCCGCGGGCGCCGGCGTACGTCATCGCCAGGGCGGTGTGGATGCTCGTCGGCGAGAAGAACAGATTGCCCTCCGCCTCGCCGCGCAGGCGGGCGTACGTGTCGATCGCAAAGGCATTCCCGGCCGCCACGACGGCGTCGGCGCCGGCGGCGTCGGGCGCCTTGTCGGCTGGCGATTCGGTCTCGGCAGGGGGCGTCTGCGGCTCACTGGCGGGCGTCAAGGCGGCCAACAGCAGCAGAATGCATGCGGCGGCGGTGATTCGGCGGTTCATGGTCGGCTCCTTGTCCGGTTCGCGGCGAAGGTTCGCCGGTATTGTAGACGCTCAGGGCGGCCGTGAGTTCCGATAATCCGTTGACCCGTTGATTCGTGAACTCGTTGACTCGTCGATTGGTCAATCGGTCAATGGGTCAATTGGTCAACTGGTCAACTAGTCAATCAGTCCATTGGTTCTCGGCGGGTGCCATGGGCTGCGAGATTCGCCCGCAGGGCGAAGCGAGCAACCATGCCTCGCCGACGCGTTCATTCGTTGACCCGTTGACTCGCTTGCCACGGCGTAGCCGTCGTCTGACGAAGCCGGGTTGACTCGTCGATTGGTCACTCGGTCAATCGGCCGGAACACGGGCGGGACGCCCGTGATACACCCGTACGGGCCACGCTCGTCTGATCCCGGCCGCGCTTGCCCTGTGCGGCCGGGGCGTCTACCCTGCCGCCATGAGCGACACGCCGCCCCTGATCGACACGCATTGTCATCTCGCCCACGGACGCCTGCGCCCGCAGGTCGAGGCGGTGCTCGCCCGAGCCCGCGAGGCCGGCGTGGTGGCGATGGTCTGTGCGGCCGGGAATGTGACCGATTCCAAGGCCGCGCTGGGCCTGGCGCGGGCCCATGGCGACGTCTGCGCGCTGGCGGGCATTCACCCGCACGATGCGGCCGAGGCGCCGGACGACTTTCTCGACCGGCTGGAGCGGCTGGCCGCCGGCGAGCGGAACGTCGCGATCGGCGAGATCGGGCTGGACTATCACTACGACTTCTCCCCGCGCGACGCCCAGCGGGAGGTCTTCGCGGCGCAGCTCGCCCTGGCCGGGCGGCTAAGCAAGCGGGTCGTGATCCACACGCGCGAGGCGTTCGACGACACCTTGGCGATTCTCGACGAATCGGACGTCGACGGGGCGGACGTCGTGTTTCATTCCTTCACGGGGGGCGTCGAGGAGACGCGCCGCGTGCTCGATTGCGGCGCGATGGTCAGCTACTCGGGCATCGTGACGTTCAAGAAGGCCGACACGCTGCGCGCGGCGGCCGCGACGGTCCCCGACGACCGCCTGCTGATCGAGACCGACGCGCCGTACCTGTCGCCCGAGCCGGTGCGAAAGCACAAGACAAACGAGCCGGCGAACGTGGCGCACGTTGCCGCCCGGCTGGCCGAGGTCCGCGGTGTGTCGGTCGGCGCCCTCGCCGAACGAACCTCGGCCAACGCGGCGGGCTTCTTCGGGTTGTAGCCCGTTGTGCGCCTTACTGCGGCGGCGCCGGCGGCGTGGCGTCGCCGGTGGGGGCGTTGGCGGGCGGCTGGACGGGCGGGCGGTTCGCGGTCGCGCGCCCGAACACCTCGTGCCAGTTAATGCGCCCGGTCGCCTGCATCAGCAGGAACAGTGTCACGACGGCGCCGACGGTCACGGTCAGCCCCGTGTTGCCTTGCCAGAAGAACGCGTAGCTGAAGCCCACCAGGTACACGAGCTGCACCAGCCCCACGCCGGCGACGGCGAAGCGTATGCCCGCGACCAGGCGCATGTAGCTGACGACCAGCAGCGTGCTGACGCCCGCGGCGATCCAAAACGCCGGCTGGGCGGGCATGACGTCGGCGAGATAGGCCAGCAGGATGTGGAAGGCGAAGAACCCCGCCGCGATGAACAGGTAGTGCATGGGGTGGAGGGCGATGCCCTTACGCACCACGAGCGTGAACAGTACGGTGAAGAAGAACAACAAGCTGACCGGCGCGAAGAAGCTCATCCGCGCGACGATGGGCCCGGCGTTGGTCCGCTGCGGCATGGACACACCCATCGGCTGGCGCGTCAGGGCGTTGTCGTAATGCCAGGTCGCCCGCATGCCGCCGTCGGCGGACTGGGCCGGGCGCGAGGGGCTGCGCGTCCCGTCCGGGTAGTCGATCGCGTCGAAGTCCGTCTGCACGGTCAGGCGGAAGTTGCGCAACCGCCCCATCGGGCCCTCGCCCAGCGTGTCGACCGTGCCGCAGCGCCCCGTGACGTCATCGTACGCGGGCGCCGTGGCGTCCTCGGCGCCGCTCGGCGCATAAACCCACGCATTGCGTCCCTGCGTGACGTAGCGGATGCGCACCGTGTGCTCGGCGCCGGCACCGACCGGTACGGTCAGCCGCCCGGCGGCGATGTCGCCCTCGGAGGGGCGAATGCGCCGCCCGTCCAGCGCGACGAGCATGGCGTCGTACGTGTTCACACCGGGCGGCAGGTCGAAAACGACGTGGCCCGACCCGGCGTCATCGCGGGGCGCGAAGCTGTAGGTCGCGTCGAAGTCGGCCGTGAAAGTGCTGTACCACAGCAGCCCCTTATAGCGATGCTCGTGGCGGATCGCGACGGCGACGTCGCTTGCCGATGGGGCCAGGTGATGCGCCTCGGCGTCGTTTGCGGCACCGGCCGGTCGCCAATGCGGCGCCCGCTGGACGAGCACCTCGGGGCCCCAGAGCCCCTTCATCTCGGCGCCGAGTCTGCGGTCGAGCGATTCGGTGCGGAACCAGACCGTCCCGCCGAGGATCATCCACGCCACCGTGACCGCGCCGAAGATCAACGCGATTGCGAAAAACCGTAGCACGCTCATGTTCCATCTCCTTATCCAGGCGGGCACACGCCACGCCGGTTGCGGCGCCCGCACGTATCCGCGAATGCGAAGCATCACGCACCAAAGCAACACCTGGTTGACCAGCGCGGCCGCGGGGAAACCCGCCAGTTCGGGGGGAATCTCCGATCGCAACAACGCATCGGCCGTATACGCCGCCGCCAGCACCGCCAGAACCGCCACAGCCGCCAGCGCCTGCGTGCTGGACGCGTTGGCCTCCTTGCCCAGTGACAGCACCAGCACCAACGCCGCCGCGCCCCAGGCCGCCAGCACCACGGCCGGGTGGATCGCATCGCTCAGCGGCGACCCGAAGGCCGCCAAAGCCATGAGGAAAAGGGGTGTCGGGAGGGCGGCGGCGCCGAGTCCCCCGGCCCAGCGCCAACCGGCACCTCCCGGCGCCCGTTGCAGCAGGGCCGCGAGCAGGCACACGCCCGTGATTCCTTCGGCGATGATGTAAGGCATCAGCATCGGCATCGTCTCGCGCCCGCGGGGCTAGCGGGCCTTGTTCAGGATGTTCTCCAGCAGGTCCACGTATGCGGTAAGGGCCTTGCGCCCCTTGGCGGTTTGACGAACCGTCGTCTGGGGCTTGCGTTTTCGGAAGCGCTTGGTCAGCTTGACATACCCCGCACGCTCCAACGCCGTCAGATGCGTTGAGAGGTTGCCGTCGGTCAGGCCCAACTCGGCCTTGAGGTCGGTGAACTCCAGCGACGCCACGCCCGCCAGCGCGGCCATGATCGCCAGCCGCGTCCGCTGGTGGATCGTCTCGTCGATCAGGTTGTGCGGCTTGCTGTGGCGCATGGAACTCCCGCCGCCGGCGACGGCGTCAGCCCCCGTAACGCTTCAGGACGACCAGTCCGTAGACCACGTGGAAGCCGCCGAAGGTCACGCCGAGCGTCCAGTAGGGGTAGGTCCAGCTTTGAAAGAAGGCGGCCGAGGGCAGGGCGGCGGCGATAAAGGCCACGCCGAGCACGCGGATTTCGGGGATGGACATGCCCCCGACGTGCCAGCACGCCACGCCGTAAAACGCCATCCAGATCGGCGGGATCAGTCCCCACTCGTTCGGGCCGACGTGCACGTACCAGCGATACACGATGGCGACGGTCAGCCCGACGGCGGCGACGAACGGCGGCAGGATCGTCGCCAGGATACGCCGCTTGGCGGGCGACCAGAAGGGCAGCCCCTGCCGCCGCTCGCGGATGGTCGTCATGACCCCGACGCCCGCCAGGGCGATCAGGAACACGACGCCCCAGACCACGACGTTGCACCACATCGCCAGTCGGGGATGATCCGCGTAGGCGGCGCTGACGTGCCAGTCCAGCAGCAAGCCGCCGACGGCGGCGGCACCGGCGACGATGCCCGACAGCCCGCTCATGGTCGAGTAGCGTATCGGCCGCTCCATGAGCTGGCGGATGACGGCGAGGTTCTCGGCCGCCTTGCGTGCGTTCGCCGGCGGGTGGGGGGTATCGGCGCGGTCCGCGTCGGCGTTGTGCCCGGCTTCGGACGGTATCGGCTCTGTGCCCATGGGCGGTCTCCCGTTTCGTGCCGAATACTTTGTGCTACAAAGTACTTTGCCACCCACGTCCGCCGTGTTCAAGAAAAAGTGAAAGTTTTTTCCGGTAGCGCCTGCTGTTGCATCCGGCGGGCTTAGGTGCGTACGGCAATCCCGGCCGCGGCGAGGTGGTCCTTCATCTGCTGGATCGTGAACGTGCCGTAGTGGGCGATGGACGCGACCAGCACGGCGTCGGCGTGTCCGTCCCGGATCGCCTCGACGAGGTGGTCCAGCGTCCCGGCGCCGCCGGAGGCGATGACCGGCACGTCGGCGGCGTCGGCGATCGCGCGGGTCATGGCGATGTCGTAACCCGTCTGCACGCCGTCGGTGTCCATGCTGGTCGGCAGCAGCGCGCCGGCGCCAAGCTTGGCCGCCCGGGCGCCCCATTCGACCGCGTCGATCCCGGCGCCTTCGCGACCGCCCCTGACCATCACCTCGAAGCCCGAGGGCATCTGGTCGTTGCCGCGCGTGTCGATGGCGACGGTGACCCTGTCCGAGCCGAACTGCTCGGCGCCGCGGCGGATGAGGTCCGGATCGCGCACGGCGGCGGTGTTGATCGAAACCTTCGCGGCGCCGGCGTCGATCATGCGCTGCATGTCCTCGACCGAGCCGATGCCGCCGCCGACGGTCAGCGGCACACGGCACGCCCGGGCGGTCCGCTGGACCACGTCCATGAACGTCTTGCGTCCCTCCGCTGAGGCGGTGATGTCCAGCACGACCAGCTCGTCGGCGCCGGCGTCGCTGTAGGCGCCCGCGGCGTCGGCGGGGTCGCCGAGTTCCTTGATGTCGACGAAGTGCACGCCCTTGACGAGCTTGCCGTCACGGGTATCGAGACACGGAATGACGCCGGCGTAGTCGGTCTTCATGCTTGGTCTCCGGGCGGCGCGCCCGTGACGGGCGGCCGCATGGCCGGGCACTGTAGGCCCGCGCCGCGGCACTGTCAATCATCGCGGACGGCATGCCGCCGGTCTTGGTTGTTGTCCGTGTCGTCCGGCGGTAGCATAAATCCCGCCATGCCGCATGAGAAAATGGACGCACAGCAGGTCGCGGCGTACGTGCATCTCGACCTTCGCGAGGTGCGCAAGCTCGCGTCGCGCGGGCAGATGCCCGCTCGCAAGGTCGGCGAGCGGTTCATCTTCACCAAGGCCGAGGTCGACCGGTGGGTCGAGCGGGAGATTCACGAGCTGGACGCCGACCGGCTGGAGCGGATCGAGCGGGGCGTGCGGGCGCATCACGGCATGGCGGCCGGCGAGCTGGAGGTCGCCGCGCTGATCCCCGACGGCGGGGTGGAGGTGCCGCTGGGCGCCCGGACGTGCGACGCGGCGATCCGTCGCCTGGTGGCGCTGGGCGAGGCGTGCGGGTGCGTCTATGCGCCGGACGACGTGATCGAGGACGTCCGCGGGCGGGAGGATTTGCACTCGACGGCGGTGGCGCCGGGCGTGGCGCTGCCGCATCCGCCCGGTCCGCTGCCGTACGACATATCCGAGAGCTTCGTGGTCTGCGGGCTGTCGCCGGCTGGCATCCCCTTCGGCGCGCCGGACGGGTCGCTGACGCACCTGTTCGCCCTGGTCTGCTGCAAGGAGGAGCGCACGCAGTTGCACGTGCTGGCCCGGCTGGCGCGGATGGTCCGACACGCGCCGACGCGGCGGCAACTTCTGGCGGCCGCCGGCGCCGAGGCACTGCGAGCGATCCTCCATGACCGCGAGCGGGCGCTGATCGACGATTCGTAGTGCCACGTTGGAATTGTGCCCGCCCGGCGGGGGGCGTAGAATGTGCCCATGGCTGAGCACGCGGACACGGAGACGTTCGAACGGCGGATCAAGACGTTTTGCGAAAGCTGGGACGCCGTCGTTGCACAGATTCGGCGCGTGATCGTCGGGCATGACGACGTCGTGGAGCAGGTATTGACGTGCCTGCTGTGCGGCGGGCACGGATTGATCGAGGGCGTCCCCGGATTGGGCAAGACGCTGCTGGTCCGCACGTTGGCCGACGCGCTGGAGTTGAGCTTCAGCCGCATCCAGTTCACGCCCGACCTGATGCCCGCCGACATCACGGGCACGAACATCGTCGTCGACGGTGACGGCGCCCGGCGGTTCGATTTCCAGCCCGGGCCGATCTTCGCCAACATCGTCCTGGCCGACGAAATCAACCGCGCCACGCCGAAGACCCAGTCGGCCGTGCTGGAGGCGATGCAGGAGCGGACCGTCACCGTCGCGCGGACCACCCACGAATTGCCGGCGCCGTTTCTCGTACTCGCCACGCAGAATCCCCTCGAGATGGAGGGCACGTATCCGCTGCCCGAGGCGCAGGTGGACCGGTTCCTGCTGAAGATCCTGATTCGGCCGTCCTCGGCCGAACAGCTTGTGGAGATCATGGACCGCACCACGGGCGCCGACATGCCGACGGCTTCGGCGGCGATCGATGGGGCGCGGCTCGAGCAGATGCGGCAGTGCGTGCGTGCCGTGCACGCGGCCGGGCATGTCAAGGAGTACATCGCACGCCTGGTCGGCGCGACACACCCGACGGACGCGGCGCCCGAACGGGTGCGGCAGTATGTCCGCTACGGCGCCTCGCCGCGGGCGGCCCAGGCGCTTCTGTTGGCGGGCAAGGTCCGCGCGCTGCGGTGCGGGCGGGCCCACGTCGCGTTCGAGGACATCGCCCCGTTTGCGGCGCCGGCGCTGCGGCACCGGCTGATTCTCTCGTTTGAAGGCCAGGCCGACGGCATCGATCCCGACGAGGTGGTCTCGGCCGTTCTGGCCGCGGTCGGCAGCGGCCTGGAGGCGTAAGCACGCTGGGCGGGCCTCTCGTGCGAAAACCCTTGCAAAGTGCCCAGTGAACCGCTAGAAGCCAGCGTTTTGGGTTGCGGTCGGAGAGGCGATGAAGTTCTGCCTTGTTGACAAGATTAACTCGATTGAGACGTCCGAGGACGCGCCCCGCCACCAGCGGATCGTCACGGTCAAGGCGTTGTCGTTGGCCGAGGAGTATCTGGCGGACCACTTTCCGGCGTTTCCGGTGCTTCCGGGCGTGCTGATGCTGGAGGCGATGGTGCAGTCAGCGGCGTGGTTGGTGCGTCTGGAGCAGAACTGGGCACGGTCGATGGTGGTTCTCGGCGAGGCGCGGAACGTTCGGTACGCAAGCTTCGTCCGTCCGGGGCAGATGCTGCGGTGCGAGGTGACGGCCAAGAGCATCGGCGACGATATATCGAAGTTCCAGGCAACCGCGATGATCGACGAGGCGCAGGCGGTCTCGGCACGTCTGGCGCTGCGGAGTTTCAACCTGCGCGATCGGCAGGGGTATCTGGCCGAGGCGGACGAGCGTATCGTGGCGGACCTGCGCGAGCGGTTCAAGCTGGCGCGGGGTCCGGAGGCGCTGACGGCCGCGTCCACCGCGCCCGGCTGAGCCGGCGTGCCGGAGGGCGCGAACATTGACGACGAGACGGAAAGTTCCTATACATACACCCCGTGCCGCATCCGCGGCGGGGGCTTCGACCGCCTTGAACAGGCGGGGCACGAAACGGCAGTAGGAGAAACAGGCCCATGGCGATGAGCGACGCGGAAGTCTTCGAGAAGGTTCAGGAAACCCTGGTCGAGGCGCTGGGTGTCGACGATGACGAGGTCACCCCGGAAGCGACGCTGACGGGCGATCTCGGGGCGGAGTCCATCGACTTCCTCGATATCGTCTTCCGCCTGGAGAAGGCATTCGATATCAAGATCCCGCGCGGCGAGCTGTTCCCGGAGAACATCCTCAACAATCCGGAATTCGCTCAGGACGGCAAGCTGACCGACAAGGGGCTCGCCGAGCTCAAGCAGCGCATGCCCCACGCGGACTTCAGTGACTTTGAACAGGACCCGGACATCAACAAGATGGGCGAACTGTTCAAGGTTCAGACGATCGTCAACTACATCAAGACCAAGCTCGCCGCCTAGTTGCCGCGCGAGCCGTCGTGCGCCCGCATCATGCGATGGATCTGGATTGATCGATTCACCGCCTTCGAGCCCGGAAAGCGGGCCGAGGCCGTCAAGAACGTCTCCCTCGCCGAGGAGCACGTGCACGACCACTGGGAGGCGTACCCCGTCCATCCGGCGGCGCTGATGATCGAAGGCATGGCGCAGACGGCGGGTATCCTGGTCGGACAGGCACGCGGCTTCAAGGAGAAGGTGATCCTGGCGAAGATTTCCCGCGCTACCTTCGAAGACGTCGTCACGCCGGGCGACCAGGTGACCTTCCAGGCGCAGATCGAGACGATCAGCGACGCCGCTGCCGCCACCAGCGGCACCGTGCTGCGTAACGGCGACCTCATCGGGCGCGTGGACCTGATGTTCAGCCACATCGATCAGAATCTCGGGGGCGTCAAGTTTCCCGAAGAGAACTTCGTGTTCACCGGGCAATTCGAACGCCTCATCGCGCCGTTCGTGGAGAACGCCGATGCATGACCGACGCGCGGTGATCACCGGCGTCGGCGTGGTCACGCCGGTCGGCGTCGGCGTCCAGGCGTTCGCCGATGCGCTGGAATCGGGCCGGTCGGCCGTGCGCGACATCTCCCTGTTCGACGCGTCCGGCTTCCCCTGCCGCATCGGTGGCGAGTTGGAGAGCTTCTCCGCACGAAAATTCGTCCCCAAGAGCTATCGCAAGTCCGTCAAGGTCATGGCGCGCGACATCGAGATCGCCGTTGCGGCCGCGGACCTGGCGTTTCGCGACGCGGGGCTCACCACGCGCGGCATCGACCCCGACAACGTCGACGTCGACTGCAAGCGGCTCGGATGCAACATCGGCGCGGGGTTGATCTGCACGGACCTCAGTGAGCTGGGCGCGGCGGTCAACACGGCCGTCGTGGACGGAACGTTCGACCTGCGGCAGTGGGGCGAGCACGGGCTCGACAACCTCACGCCGCTGTGGTTGTTGAAGTACCTGCCTAACATGCTGGCCTGTCACGTGACGATCATCCACGGCTGCGAGGGGTCCAGCAACAACATCACGTGCGGCGACGCCTCAGCGCATCTCGGCGTGGGCGAATCGGCCGGATGGATCGCGCGGGGCGCCGTGGACGCGGTCGTCGCAGGCGGCGCCGAGAGCAAGCTCAACCCGATGGGCGTATTGCGGCAGTCGTTGCTGCATCGCCTGCGAACCGACGCCAACGACGCCCCGGCCGACGCATGCCGCCCGTTCGACGCCGATGCGGGCGGCACGGTCATTGGCGAGGGCGGCGGGCTGTTGATTCTCGAAGCCGCCGAGCGGGCGCAGCAGCGCGGCGCGGCGCCGTACGCGGAACTGGCCGGCTTCGGCGCGGCGTGTGACCCGCAGGGCATCGCGGCGACGCGCCCGAACGTCGGCTCGCTGGACCTGGCCGTTTCCAAGGCGATGGCGGACGCGGACGTCGGCCCGGACGATGTCGACGCCATCTTTTGCCAGGGCAGCGGCGTGCCCGGCGAGGATCGGCTCGAGGCGCAGGCGTGGGCTGCTGCGCTGGGCGACGCGGCCGAGCGCGTCCCGGCCTGTGCCTTGACCGGCGCGATCGGAACGCTGTTTGCTGGTGCGGGCGGCGCGGCGCTGGCGGCGGCGGCCGTGGCGATGAAACGCAACATGGTGCCGGGGACGGTGAACTTCTCCCGCCCGGCGGAAGGCGTTACGCTGAACCTGAGCCGCCAGGGCCGGTCGGCGGAGTTAAACTGCATCGTCACCGCTGCGTATTCGATCGGCGGGCAAAGCGCCGCCTGTGTGTTGAAAAGACCGGAGGCCTGAGGACGGGCCGCTGATAGCTGATCACTTGTAGCTGATAGCTTAATTATGAACCGACGCGTGGTCATCACGGGCATGGGAACGGTCAACCCGCTGGCCCACGAGGTGGAAGGCACATGGGCGGCGATGCTGGCCGGGCGCAGCGGCATCGCGCCCAACGAGTTGTTCGACGCCTCCACGTTTGCCTCGACGTTTTGCGCGCAGGTGCGGGGATACGATTTCGCCGCGCAGGTGCCCGATGCCGACAAGCACGCCCACGCCGGGCGGCATTGCCGATTCGCGCTCGGCGCGGGCGTTCAGGCGTGGCGCCACGCGCGGCTGGACGCCTGCGACGCCTTGCGCCCCGAGCGCCTGGGCATCTACCTCGGCAGCGGCGAGGGCTCGCTGGATTTCGAGAACTTCACGTCCCTGCTGGTTGACGCCTGGTCCGACAACGGCGTGGACGCCGTCCAGTGGGCCAAGCTGGCCTACGAGCGCATGGACCTGTGGCGCGAGATCGAGCAGGAGTCCAACATGGTCTGCGCGCACCTGGCGGCCGAGTTCGGCGCGCGGGGACCGGCGTTCAACGTGCTGACGGCCTGCGCGGCCAGCACGCAGGCGATGGGCGAGGCGACCTGGCTCATCCGCCGCGGCGAGTGCGACGCCGTGTTGACCGGTGGGGCTCACAGCATGATTCACCCGCTGGGCACAAGCGGCTTCATTCGCCTGACCGCGCTGTCGACGCGCAATGACGAGGTTGCCACGGCGTCGCGCCCCTTCGATCTGACACGGGACGGGTTCGTCCTCGGCGAAGGGGCGAGCGTGTTGGTATTCGAGGATTACGAGTTCGCCAAGGCCCGCGGGGCGACCATCCTGGCCGAGGTCATCGGTTACGGTGCCAGCGCCGACGCGTTCCGAATTACCGACCAGGATCCTGAGGGCGACGGCGCCGCGACCGCGATGACCGCCGCCCTGGCCGATGCGGGTCTCGGTCCCGAGGACATCGACTACGTTTCCGCACACGGCACGGCCACCAAGCAAAACGACGAGGTCGAGACCCGAGCAGTCAAGCGGGCCTTCGGCGAGCAGGCCTACCGCGTGCCCGTCTCGTCCGTCAAGAGCATGCTGGGGCACCTCATTGCCGCGGCGGGGGCGACCGAACTGATTACCTGCATTCTGGCGATGCGAGACGGGGTGATTCCCCCGACGACGAACTATCGCACCTCCGACCCGGCGTGCGATCTCGATTACGTCCCCAACGAGCCGCGCCGCGCTGAGTTGAAGACCGTCATGTCCAACAGCTTCGGCTTCGGCGGACAGAACAACACGCTGATACTCCGCCGAGCGGAGTAAGGGATGCGGCGCGAGGCGACAGGCCCTAGGGCGCAGCGTCGTCGCGGCCGGAGAGCAACTCGATGAATTCCGCGGGTGAGACGTATCCTTCCGCTTTGGCCGTACGCCCGCGGCGCAGCACCAACAGCGTGGGGAGATGCGTAACATCGTGAGCACGGGCGATCGGTGCGGCGTCCGGCATCGTGTCGCCGAGGATCACGTGCATGGTCTTCGCGCCTGATTCGGTCAGTGCCTTCTGAACCTCCGGTGCCGCCAGCGTCGTGTAGGCCATGTGCCGCGAGACGCCGCCGGATGGCCCGGCCGTGAACAGCGCCACCACCGGCGCGTCGCCGATGGGCAGGGGCAACGTGCCGCTCAGGTCTCGCTCTGCCGTCCATCCGGACCATGTCGGCTCAAGGAACCGCGTGCGGAACTCGACCTGGCCGATCAGTTCCTGGCTGCGCTTGCACAGCGTTCCGTGGTCCGAGAGGATCGTCAGCGTCGGGAGGCGCTCGATGTTGAATCGTCTGGCCGCCTCGGAATTCAGAGCGATCTCCGCGACGACGCGGATCAGCTTGGCGTTCTCGATGGCACGCTTGTTTCGCTCCCGGCTCAAGGCGATATTCCACTGGGTTCGAACCGTTGCCGAACTGGTGGAGTGGACGAAGTACACCAGCACGCCGCGCTGCTGGGTCCGCGCTTGCCTCAGTGCGGCGTCAAGGTCCTCTTGCCAGTCCGGGAACTCCTGGCCACGCAATTGAAGAAGGTATATGCCCAGCGCGGCGGCGACGAACAGGGCGATGAACCCGTACTTGACGCCCTTGGATCGCGCGTGGGCGCGTGGCGCGCTTGCGGGCTGAGAATGCTGTGTGTTTCCGGCGGCCGGGTCGTTGGCGGGTCGGCTCTGCGCCGGATCGGAATTGTCGCGCTGTTCCGACGGATTCACGGCGACTCCCACGGTTGTGCGATCCCACCCTGTGGCGGGCGGGATCGGTGTCGCTCGAGAGTCTACCCGTTCGGCGCAGGTGCGTCTATGCCGCGGTCGATTTTCTCCGACGTCGAAGGATCAGGCCCGCGGAGCCACCGGCCAGAAGGATCAGCGTTGCCGGCTCGGGGACGGTGTTGGTGATCCACGTGTCGTAGGCCCCGACCTCGACGGCGCCGCTGCCCGTGAAGGCGCCTTCCGTGCCGAAGACGGTCGTGATCGTGCCGCCCAATTTCCAGACGTCGCCGTCATCGGCGTCCTGGACGAACAGGCCGCCGCCGGAATCGTGGACGGCGACGCCCGCTTCGTACGTCGTGGCGTCCGTGTTCGTGCTGAAGCCGAGCACGAGCCCGTCGTAGGTGATCGTCGTTTCGTCGTCCACCTTGTTCGTTCCCCAGCGCTTCGTGCCCTCCGTTCCCGACGTCCAGGCGTAGGATTCGCCGTCCGTCGCGACGGTGCCGGCATAGCCGAAGCCGACCAGCGCCGCCGGCGCCGGAAACGCGCCGGTGTAGATCTCGTAGTGACCCGGAAGGGCGCGATCCAGCCGCACCAGCGCCAGGTCAGCCGTCGTGCTGTGGTCGGGGTCGGCGGATGGCTTGTGCTCGACCACCTCCTGCTCCGTGTAGGTCGTCGCGCCGAGTGTCATGTTCCAACTGGGCGCGTCGTCGGCGACGTGAGCGGCCGTCAGCAACCAATAGGGGTCGACGGCGACGGCGGACGAGCCCTTGTAGTGGTACACGTAATCCCAGTTCAGGCCGATCGCTGTCGTCGGATCGGCCTCGCTGGTCGGCGTATCTTCGGTGACGATGGCGCCGGCCGGCGCGGCAAACACGCCGACGAGAAACGCAACACAGCCGATACGAGAACACATAGCAATCATCCTCCTGCCTGGGGGCCGACGGCTAGATGAAAGAGCGGTGAGCCAGGACGCATCATTGTACCACACATGAACCATCCATGTGGCGATTTGCCACCTCAGCTTGCCGTCACGGACGGCTTATGGTCCGCGGCGTCGGAGATTGTCTCATACATGCGGGCCGCTCGCAGGACCGTCTGCTCGCCCAACGCCGGGCCGATGAGCTGCATCCCGATCGGCAGGCCGCTGTCGCTCAGGGCGATCGGTAGCGACAGCCCGGGCAGGCCTGCGAGGTTCAGCGAGTTGGTGTAGATGTCCTGGAGGTACATCGCCATGGGGTCGTCGGTCTTGGACCCCAACTCGAAGGCGACCGACGGCGTCGCCGGACACAGCAGCACGTCGCAGCGCTCGAATGCCTGCTGGAAGTCGCGCGCGATCAGCCGGCGGACCTTCAGCGCCTTGTTGTAGTAGGCGTCGTAATACCCGGCCGAGAGGGTGTATGTCCCGAGCATCACGCGGCGTTTGACCTCCTCGCCGAAGCCCTCGGCGCGGCTGCGGCAGAGCATCTCGACGATGTCGCCGCCGGCCTGGTCCGTGCGGTGACCGTACTGCACGCCGTCGTAGCGCGCCAGATTGCTCGACGCTTCGGCCATGCACACGATGTAGTAGCACGAGACGGCGTAGCTGCTCAGCGCCCCGTCGTCGGCGACGTCGATGCGGCTGTGCGGCAGCGAGACGTGCACCAGCTCGGCGCCGTGGCGCTCGTATGTCTTGGCCGCGCGGCGCAAAGCGGCGGCGATCTCGCCGTCCAGCGCGTCGGTGAACCACTCGCGCGGCATGCCGATCCGCAACGGCTCGACCGGCGTGTGCACGTCGGCGGCGTAATCGGGCACCGGGCGGTCGATGGACGTCGAATCGTGCGGGTCGTGACCGGCGATGACGGCGGACAGCAACGCCGCGTCGCGCACGTCGCGCGTGACCGGGCCGATCTGATCCAAGCTGGAGCCGAACGCGACCAGTCCGTAGCGGCTGACGCGCCCGTAGGTGGGCTTGAAGCCCACCACGCCGCACAGCGCCGCCGGCTGACGGATCGAGCCGCCCGTGTCGCTGCCCAGCGCGGCCGGGCATTGCCGCGACGCCACCGCCGCCGCCGAGCCGCCGGACGAGCCGCCCGGCACGCGCGACGTGTCCCACGGGTTGCGCGTCGGCGCGACGGCACTGTGTTCGGTCGAGGAGCCCATGGCGAACTCGTCCATGTTGGTCTTGCCGAGGATGACGGCGCCGGCGGCCTCGAGCTTCGTCACGGCCGTGGCGGTGTACGGCGCGCGAAACTCGGCCAGCATCCGCGACGCGCACGTGGTCCGCCCGTAGGCCGTGCACATGTTGTCCTTGACGGCGACGGGAACGCCGCCCAGCGCGCCGACGCTCTCGCCGGCGGCGAGGCGCTGGTCGATCCGGTCGGCCTGCTGCGTCGCGCGGTCGGCGTAGACCTCGTTGAAACACGCCAACTGCCCGTCTGTCCGCTCGATGGCGTCCAGGCACGCCCGCGTGGCCTCGCCGGCCGAGACGTCCCCCGCCGCGATCGCGTCGCGAAGCTGCGTTGCCGTCATGTCGAGCGCATCCGTCATGGAAGTTGCACCTACTGGCTGTCGCCGATGAGCTTCGGCACGGCGAACAGGTCGTCATCGTGTGCCGGGGCGTTGGACAGGGCCTGCTCGCGGCTGAGCGATTCGCCCGGCGTGTCGTCGGCCAACACGTTGGTCAGTTCCACCGCGTGAGCCATCGGCTCGACGTTGTCGGTGTCGAGTTCCTGAAGCTTGTCGAAATGCGCTAGGATGTCGCCGAGTTGGCGGCTGAACGTGGCCACCTCCGCGTCGCTCAGCGCGATGCGACTGAGCGTGCCGATGCGGCGGACGCGTTGTTCGTCGATGGTCTCGGGCATGGTTTAGGGTCCATCATCGCCGCCGACGCGCCGCGCGTCAACGCCGTGACCACGGGC
>JAGXKT010000021.1:0-3064 GCA_018335035.1 Phycisphaerae bacterium | reverse complement strand
GCCCGTAATACACACGGGCGAGACGCCCGTGCCACATGTGGGCACGATGCCCGTATTGAGGTCTTCCTACAGCCGCTCGGCCGCGGCGGCGAAGGCGCCCTCGGCCGCGACGATCGTCTGCGCCACGTCGCCGTCGTCGTGGGCGGCCGAGACGAACATCGCCTCGAACTGCCCCGGCGCGAGGTACACCCCGGCGTCGAGCATGGCATGGAAGAAGGCGGCGTAGGCGTCGGCGTTGCTCGCGGCCGCGTCGGCGTAGTTCGTCACCGGCGGCGGACGGAAGAAGCAGCTCATCATGCTCCCGACCCGTTGGATGCAAACGCGCTCGGCGAGTCCGCTGGCGGCCGCCGCGTCGCGCAACCCGCGCTCCAGAGCCGCCGCAGTCGCCTCCAGTCGCTCGTAGACGCCGTCGTCGGCCAGTGCCTCGAGCGTCGCCAGCCCGGCGGCGGTTGCCAGCGGATTGCCCGACAATGTTCCGGCCTGGTAGATCTCTCCAAGCGGCGCGAGATGGTCCATCAGCGCCGCGCCGCCCCCGACGGCGCCGACCGGCAGCCCGCCGCCGATGATCTTGCCCAGAACGGTCAGGTCCGCCCGGACGCCGTAGAGCTTCTGGGCGCCGCCCGGCGCGACGCGAAAGCCCGTGATAACCTCGTCGAAGATCAGCAGCGTCCCCGCCGCGTCGCACGCCGACCGCAACGCGGCGAGATACCCGTCCCGCGGGGGCACTACGCCCATGTTGCCGGCGACGGGCTCGACAAGCACGGCCGCGACGTCGCCGCCGCGGGCGTCCAGCACGTCAGCGACGGCGTCGGCGTCGTTGTAGTCCACCACGAGCGTCTCACCGGCCGTGGCGGCGGGCACGCCGGGCGACGACGGCACGCCCAGCGTCGCGGCGCCGCTGCCGGCCGCGGCGAGCATCGCGTCGGCGTGCCCGTGATAGCCGCCGGCGCACTTGACGATCTTGTCGCGTCCGGTGGCGCCGCGTGCGAGGCGCAAGGCCGTCATCACCGCCTCGGTCCCGCTGGAGACGAAGCGGACCTTCTCGATCGCGTCCATGGCGGCGACGACGGCTTCGGCCAGTTGCGTCTCGCCGACGGTGGGGGCGCCGTAGGTGGTGCCGCGGCGGGCGGCTTTGGTCACGGCCGTGACGACCGGCTGCGGGGCGTGACCGAGGATCGCCGGGCCGTAGCTTCCGACATAGTCGACGTACGTGTTGTCGTCGATATCGGTGATGGCGCTGCCCCGCGCCCGGACGATGACCGGCGGCGTCCCGCCGACCGCCTTGAAGGCGCGAACGGGGGAGTTGACCCCGCCGACGAGCACGTCGGCGGCGCGGGCGAAGGCGGATTCGGACCTCTCTGTGCGGCGCTGCATGAGCTTGCCGGGGCGGATGAGGCGCTACGGGGCGTGTTCGACGACGGCACGGGTTTGGGCGTTCGCCCATTTATCGCGAATGGAGGCGGCCGACTCGCCAAGCGCGCCGACGCGCTCGGTCAGCTTCGCGCCCGCGGCGGCGAGCGCGTCGTAGTACGCAACCATGCCGTCGATCTGCTCGTCGTCGGCGTCCGGATCGATCAGCGGCTCCGCGTCGATCTTCCACACGCGCTGCGGTCGGGGGTCGGTGGGGCGCGTCTCGGCCGTTTCGCTCACCGTCGCACGGGCCTTGACGAGGTGAAGCTTATGGTCCTCGCCCAGCGTGGCGATCGCCTGGGTACTTTGCTCGCCGGGCTCCATCGTCACCTTTTCGAGCCACGATGCGTCCGCCAGCCGTCTGAGCAATGCCGATGTGACCGTTTCGTCCTGCGCATCGTATGCGTCTGCAAACGCGCGCTGCAAAGCCGTCTCTGCGGCGAAGGCGTCGTACATCGCTTCCAGTACGCGCGCCTGGCGGTCGTTGGCCTCGAAGCACGCCAGGAACGCGGACTTGTCGCCCGCGGCCAGGGCGCGGTGTACCCGTGCAAGCGACTGCCTGGCCTGGTCGAGTTCGGCCTGCCGCTTTCGCTGGCGAATCTCCTCGCGAGCCGAGCCGAACAGGTCGACCGTCATCGTCACATCGAGCGTCGCGCCCTTCTCGCTCTCTTCCAGCATGACGCGGAATCCCTGGTCATCCTTCGACGCCTCGCCGTCCCTCGATTCCTTGGCTCGCTCACGCCATGCGTCAAGCGGCGCATCCGGTCCAAAGTACGCGCGGATATGCGATGTCCCGCTGCCGTCGGGGTAGAGCCAGGCCGCCAGCCGCCCGCCGGCATAGGATGCAAGCTTGGCTATGTCCGGGGCGGCGAGCGCCTCATCCACGGCCGCTGCCGACCCGGTCGGCTCCACGGCGGCCAGCCACACCGGCGCGTCGGTGTCCACCTCGCCGAGCAAGTCCTCGATCTGCTCGGCCGCCTCGTCGCGGGCGCCCAGCGAGGCCACGAGTTCATCCGTGACCACGTCCGATGTGCCGACGAGAACGACGTCGTCCGTCACGTCGTCGGCTTCGGCGCCGAAGATCACGACGAATTCCATGTCCTTCCACGTCACGAAGTGCCGCCCGTTGGCGCCCTTGCGAAGCGTGGCCGGTGGCTTGGCGCCCTGCTCCTGCGGCTTGAGGGCTTCGGCGAGCGTCTCGGCGGTCAGCGTGCCGCGGAGCACGCCCAGCCGCTTGGCCGGATCGCCGAAGAAAAACAGGTCACACGTGGTGACCTTGCCCGCGACGGCCTCGAGCGCCTTGACGTCCGCCGAGCCGACGGGGCCGGTCTCCGCCTCGCCGAGAACGTCCAACGCCTTGGCCAGCACGTCGGCGTCCTCGACGTGCAACACCCCTTGAGCATCCGGCGGGGCATAGCGCATGATCTCGTCGACGGGGCCCGGCCACAGCAACCAGGCCAGCACGACCACCGCGACGATCCCCAGCGTTACCAAGTACCGGATCAGCCGCTTGTGACCGGCCCGTGCCGGCGCACCCTCAGGCGGTGCTTCACGCGGCGCGGGGGGGCTGTCGGGCGTCTCGCTCATGCCGGGCTCCTTAGCATACGGCCGCACATTGTACGCACGCCCAGGCCGATTACAAGCGCCGCGGCGG
>JAGXKT010000020.1:34468-47851 GCA_018335035.1 Phycisphaerae bacterium | reverse complement strand
TGCCTCTCCTTGCTTCTTGAGCGTCCGTCTCCATCGGCCGGGCGCACGAGCCGTCGCGGCGCTGAGCGGCGCCGCGGCATCGGCCCGGCCTTGCTTCGCCCGCAGAGCGGGCCCACAACGCGTCAGGATGTTATGACGTAGGATGATTGCGGTTGACGCGCGTTGTCGGGGCTGGCACGGCCGCGAGGCATGCGGCACACCGGCGGGCGGGAACGCTTCCAGCGCATGACGGCGTCCGCTGCCGGGGTAGATATTCGAGGAGGGAATCGGTCGCACGACCGGGCTGCGTGCATGCCGCGCATGCTACCGCCGCCCCGACCGCGTGTGCGATCTTGAAGCACCGACCCACGGTGTTCTCCTTCGCCTTTGGCGGCCGTCGGAGCAGGACGGCCGGAGTGGGAATGTCGGTCACGTCGCGTTTCGCTGACCGCGGCGCGCCTTCCAGCGCCGTGTCCGCAACTCGAAACGCTCACCACGCCGTGTGAGCGACGACGCGGTGTGTCTATGTCCGACCCGGGCGCCGTGCTGCGCCGCCGGCCGCGCTTGCCTGGCCCGGCGGCACCTCCCCGTTGACGGCATGCCCGCTTTCGTCACAACTCCGCGGTGGCGGCTCGTACACGATCCGACCCCGGCTGGGCCTCGCGTCTCGGTCGCGATGCACCTGTCGCCGTGCCATGCGGCGGTCTGCAGCGAGCGAACGCACATGCACATGAGCATGGCAATGCCGCCGAGCATCTCCTATACGCGCGCCACTTGCGGGGGGGCCGACCCGGCGACGGCCCAGTCGTTTGGCTTCGCCACGAGCCGGGGCATCGCACGTTTCCGATTATATCGCGATCTCCGATTTTGGCAAGCATAAAACGATTCACGAGTGAGATGCGGAACACAGGCGGCCTGGCGGGGCATCCCGCAGCGCCGCTAAGGCGATGCTCACGCGCGTGTTGCGCCAGTGCGTGGCGCCCAAAGGCACAAGGCCGGCTTTGGCCGGTCTTATCAGTGCCAGTCAACGGGTTCGTCGCCGACGCGCCGACGACTTCCAGCCGGCCCCTCGTTTGCTGGAAGATGCCGGCCATCAGCTTCGTCAGCGTCGTCTTGCCGGCGCCGTTGGGCCCGACGATGCCCACCTTCTCGCCGTGGTCGACCGTCAAGTGCACGTCCGGTAGCGCCTAGAACTGCTCCGTCGGGCGAATGCGACGCATCCGCCTGCGAAACAGGCGTGCAAGCATCGTTTCCTTGAACAGCGCACGCTTGTCGCCGTAGAGGATACAGCACAGCCCCGCGCCGTCCCGCGCCATTCGCGCCTGACCGTTTGCCTTGAGCGGGGGCGTGCCGCGCGTATAATGAACCGTCAAGATACAGGGCCGATCGGTACCCTTCGGCCCGCAACGGGTATGCCATGAGCGCTGACGAGCAAACGGCCGGATTGACCGAGAAGGTCAACGCCGTCGTTAACGAGCAAATCCTCCCCGCGTTGCAGCAACACGGCGGCGGGATCGAGGTGGTCGAGGTCGACGAGGCGTCCGGGCGCGTCTCGGTGCGGCTTCAGGGCGCCTGCCAGGGCTGCCCGGGTGCGCAGATGACGATGCGCATGGGTGTCGAGCGCCACCTCAAGCAGCACGTCCCGGGCGTGCAGGAAGTCGTCGCCGTTTCCTGACCGTCGGGCTGTGAACCGGCCCGATCGGCGGCGACCACGGAAGGACCGAGCCGATGACACGTCGGGCCATCCTCGCTACGGCGTTGATCGCTTCGATGATCGCCGGCTGTGGCGACGATGCCGGGTCGTCGACGACTCGGCCGAATCGCCCCGGCTACAGCCGGGACGTCGGAAGCGCCTACGTCATCGCCCACGAGTTCTGTCGCGCCTGGCAGGACGGCGACTGGCCGGCCGCTCGCGAGCGGATCAGCGACAAGCTCATCCAGCGCTACGGCGAGCAGCGCCTGCGCGACGAAATCGTCGGCGTCGCGCACCAGAAGCACGAGTCGTTCGACTTGAAAGGGGGCGCAATGCGCGGAGCCGATCGGGCGGTGTTCACCGTCGAACTCGTCATCACCTCACGCGGAACGCACGAAAGCGCCGACGAGAGCATCGGCCCCGGCGAGATGGTGCTGATCTACAGCGACGGGCGCTGGCGGGTGGATAACCTCCCCCTGAGGACCACGCGTGTGCCCAGCGATTGACGCGCCCCCCGCGGGTGCGCCGCGCGTCAGTCCGCGGGGCCCATCTCGGCAAGCAAGCTGCGGGCCTCGGCGGCAGCGTCCGGGTTGTCTTCCTGTTCGGCGACTTGTTGAAGAATCTCCCGCGCTTTGTCGCGCAGCCCGTTGGTCAGATACAGCCGCGCGAGGTCTAGCTTCTGTTGCGTTCGGCTGGGCGGCTCGGCGGCGGGCCTGGACGCCGAGACGGGGCGGGGCACCTGTCCGGGATGCTCGACCGCGGGCGTGATGCGTCCGTCGACGGCGGGAGGATCCCAGCGAAACGCGCGGGCGACGATTCCGGCCGACGCGTCGCGCTGTTCGTTCAAGGCACCGATTCGATCACGGAGGGGGTCCAGCTCCGCCCGGAGCGCGACGATGCGGGACTTGATCAACGCGGCCTCCCGGCGGAGGCGCCTGATGGCGCGGCGCTCGCTGCCGATCTCGAGTTGCAGCAGGCGGCGCCGTTCAGTGTCGTAGTAGTACGTGCCGGTTGCCGCGTCGTAATGAACGGTAAAGCGCAGCTCATCTTCCAGGGCGTCGATTCGATCGTGACAGTCTTCGATTTCGTCTCGGACGGCGTGCCACCGCGCTGCCAGGCGCGTTAACTGCATTTCGATGTCGCGCCTCGCGGTGCGCAGCTCGTTGGCGCGCTCATCCAGTGCGGCAAGCTGCTCCTTGCGCTGCTCGCAGGCGGCGGCGACGCGCTCGTAGGCGCGGGCGAAGGCCTCTTGCTCGCCGAGCGTGTCGCGCGAGCCGGCCAGCAGCCGGCGCGCCGCGGCGGACAGCTCCGGCGGTTCCGAGGCGTGATCGTACCACGCGACAAGTTGCCCGAGGTTGTTGGCGAAACCCGGGTTGTCTCGGAGCTTCGCCGCCACCGGCAGACTCGTCTCCAGCGCGTCGGCCTTGCGGTCCTCCCGCCCGTGCAGATAGGCCATCGCCGCCGAAGCCAGCCCGTGCCCCGGTTCGATCCGCAGCAACCGCCGCGCCGGGTAGCCCGCGATCCTGACCAGCCCGAACCGGAGCATCCGGCGGAGGTAGGCCTCGTGAAGGACCTGGGCGAGCGGGTGGTGGCCGGTGGCCTCGGCATAAGCGGCGGCGACCGCTTCGGGCGTCTCGGCGCGGCGAATCTCATCGAGCAACGTGTCGAATTGCGCGGCGGCCGGGCGCGAGGCGGGCGCCGGTTGCGTGTGCGGCGCTTCTGCGGCGGCGGGTGCGGCCGCCGTTGCCACGGTCAGAATGAGCCAGAAACCTTTCACGGGCCTGCCTCCCGTCCCTCGTCATCTTACCACGTCGGCCGGGCGAGTCCCAGGGACTCTGCGCCGGGGCGAGCGGCTTGATCGCCGCCGATGCCGCAGCTACGATGAACGCATGATCGTCGTCGTGGACAACTACGACAGCTTCACGTACAACCTGGTTCAGCGGATCGGCGAGCTGGGGCGCCAGGACATCCGGGTGTTCCGCAACGACACCGTCGGGCCGGAGCAGGTGGCCGAGGAATGTCCGCCCACCCATCTGATCATCTCGCCGGGGCCCGGAACGCCGGACGACGCCGGGCGAAGCTGCGACTTCATCCGCCATTTTCACGGCAAGATCCCGATCCTCGGGGTCTGCCTCGGGCACCAGTGCATCGGACAGGTCTTCGGCGGCTCCATCATCCGCGCCGGACGCATGATGCACGGCAAGACCAGCGACATCTCGCACGACGGGCAAGGCGTGATGCGGAACCTGCCGAACCCGTTCACGGCCACGCGGTACCACAGTCTGACGGTCGCCCCTGACGGGCTCGACGACGACATCGTCCAGACGGCGTGGACGGTCGATGCGCATGAGTTGATGGGCCTGCGCTCGCGGACGCAGCCGACCGAAGGCGTTCAGTTCCACCCGGAGAGCTTCCTGACGGAGATCGGGCATACACTGCTCGACAATTTCTTGCGGTTGTAGAATGGCCTTTCGTGCGTTCGAAAGTTCATTGACACGGTGTGGGGGCTTGTGAAATAGTGCTCGCATGCCAGCCGCGAGACGACCAGGACGACCGCCCCGCCAGCCGGTGATCACTGTGCCCGATGACCTCGGGCGGAGTGCCTGCACGCGGGAGCAGCTCGAGAAGATGCCGGTTTTCGTCGCGCGTCACCCCGCGGAGCTCACGCCGGAGACGCTCCATCCGTCGTATCGTCCGCGCGCGTCGGTCTACGAGTTGTCGCTCAACGGGCGGGCGTTCAAGGCGCTGGAGGCGCTCGGCGTGCGAACCGTGGGCGAACTGGTGACGACGCCGCGCGAGCGGCTGATGGACCAGTGGGGCTTCGGGCCGCGGTCTCTGGGGATATTGCACGACGAGCTTCGTCGGTTTCTGCTCGATCGGGCCGGGCAAAGCGCCCCGGGCGTGGACCTGTCGAGCTTCTCGCAGTTGGTGCGCAGCTTGATCCGTCTCACTTCGCCGGAACCGCGAGACCGGGACGTGCTGGAGAAGCGCCTAGGCCTTGACGACGCCGGTATCTGGTCGCTGGGGCGCCTGGCGGAGAAGTACGGGCTGACGCGCGAGCGGATTCGACAGATCGAGTCGGCGAATCTGGAAACCATGGCGCTGCGCGCGCGGCGCGAGGTGTTCGCGGACCTGTGGCAGCACGTGCTGGACGTCGTCACCGAGGCCGGGCGGCGCTGCACGCTCGACTACGCCGCCGGCGAGGTGACGCATCGCCTCCGCTGGCCGCGGCGACCGAATCGAAAGGCCCTCGCCAAGGTACTGGACCTTCACCCCGAGATCCGCGCTGACATCCGCTCCGGAACCGTCCAGCGCTGGTAGCGACGTCCCCGCGCGGCGGCGCGTCGCCGCCCGCGCGCCTCACTCGGCCGCCAACGCGCCGCGTATGCGCTCGGCGAAGGCGCGCAGCTTCTCGTCGCGTTGGGGATCCTTATCGGGCTTCTTGAGCCCCAGCGTCGCGCGAAGGCCCGCGGGGAGAACCTGCTCGAGCCGGTAAAACGTCTTGCCCGCCCCGCCGTCGTAGGTGCACATCGCGAAAACCGCCACCGACGCCACGTCCACGCTGCGCAGGTAGGCGAACATCGCCGGCGTAGCCGTGCCCGCCCACACGGGCGTCGCCAGCACCACGGCGCGCCGCCCGTCGAGGCAGTGGGTGGAAGTCAGTTCCACGGCCTTGCCCAGCAGGGCGTCCTTGCTCGCGCCCAGGAAGCCCAGTACACCGTCGCGGCTCTTGGCTTCGCGGATTTCCTCGACGTCGGCGCCGAGAAGCTCGGCGAGCGTCTCGGCCGCGTGCTTCGTCTTGCCCGTACGCGAGCAGTAGGCCACGACGATGTCGGACATGATGGTTTCCTGCGATGCTCCGGGCGCGTCAGACCACCAGCCGGTTCTCATGCTCGTGATCGGCGTGCTCGTCCTGACTGCGGTTCTCGTCCTGGCGTCTGTGGTTGATGCCGAGCTTCTCGGCATAGAGCCGATACACGTCCTCGGGCGACAGCCCGAGCAGTTGGCAGATGCTCACCCAGAAGAACAACATGTCGGCCGCCTCGACACGGGCGTTCTGGACGTCGCGCAGCTCGTGCTGGCGACCTTGCTTGGCCTCGCGGTACCAGTGCTTCCAGCTCAGGCAGTCCTGCAATTCCTGGCACTCGGCGGCGAGGGCGTCGAGGTAGTTTTTCAGCGCCCGGCCGACGTCCACGCGGGTCGGGCTGCCGTCGGGCAGGTCGTCCTTGCGTTCTGCCTCGGTCAGGGCGGCGCCGAGCGCTTCGGTGTCGAAGCCGGCCTTGCGGTTCAGCGCCGCCTGAAGCGGCCAGATCTCCTCCAACGATGACACGTATTGCCCGGCCATGCGCGATCCTTCCCGTCGGCGGCGATGCGGCAGTGAATTCTATCCGCCCGCCGGATCAGGATCAACGCCTGCGCCGGCGGCATGGTCGCCCCGCGCTTGCTGCTTGGCGACCGGCGGACGTACACTGAAGGCATGGGACAGGTGATTCGTTTTCTCAAGCGTCACCCGTGGCATCGGCGGCTTCTGACGGTGGCCCTGTCGGTCGTGCTGGCAGCCGGAGCGGCCGTGGTGCTGTATCCGTGGGTGAAGCAGCAGTGGGTGATCCATCGTCTCGGCAGCGAGCGGCCGGAGGCCTTCCGCCGCGCCGTGCTTATGGCGCGGACCGTCCGGGAGCCCTCGCCGGCACTATTGGACGCGCTGAGCGACGCCTTGATCCAGCGGCTTGGCAGCCCTGAGCAGTCGAAACGGACGTTCGCGCGTCAACAAGCGATGGCGCTGTGCCGCCGTGCGCCGATGGTCGAGCGCTTCACGGCCGCGCTGGGCCGGGCCGAGGGGATGCGGCTGCTCCATGTGGCGTTAGTCCTGCGGGATGCCGGCACGTTCGACCCGGCGGCGATTGCTCCGGAGCGGCTCGACCGGCTCCGCGCCCTCGAAGCCGAGACCGCTGCCGACCGGCTTGGACCCTACAAGATGCCGATCCGCCTCCGCGAGCTGCTGTCCGAGGCCGTCATCGCCGCGCGCGACAACGAGTATGTGCGGGGGCTTCTGTCCACGTGCGCCGCGGCCGAGAGCCGCTACGTGCGTCGCGCGGCGTGTTTGCTGGCGGCGCGAATCGGTGCCGATGAGGTCCTGGGCGCTTTGCTGGACGACGCCGACTCGGCCGTGGTGGCGTCGGCGGCGCTGGCGGCCGGTGCGGGCGGACGGAACGCACTCTACGATGCCGTGGTCGAGCACATTGCAGACGAGCCGGCGATGGCCGCGGCGTCCTCGGCGTGGGCGGCGATGCGGCTTCGCCCGGCTGAAGCGCCGCCCCTCGTGCTTGCCGCCCTGCGAGCCGCCGACGCCGATGCGAACGGCACCACGACGCGCCGCGACGCGTTGCTGCACGTGGCCGGCATGATCGGCACGCCTCAGGCCCGCGCGGACCTCCTGGGGCGCCTGGCGGCGCATCGCGCCCGCAACGCTCACCCGCCGGCGGCGCTGTTGCTGGCGGCCGGTCGCTGCAACGTGACCGACGCCCAGCGCGAGGATATCGTCGGCGACGTGCGGGCGACGTTGCTGGCCTCGCGCGAGGGCAACTGCACTGTGGTGCAGATGCTGGCGGCGTTGGAAGCGTCGCGGCGACTCGATGCGGATGTGTTGGAAGAGATTGTCGCGCTGCTGGCGACCGTACGAAACTACGCCGAGGTCGAGGACGTGCTGGTCGCCGCATGCCGACGCGCCGGCGAGCTGATCGAGCGACGCCCACGCGACGCCGCGATCCGCCGTCGTCTGGAGGCGTGGCTGGTTGGCCTGGCGGAATACTACGATCCTCGGACGGATTCCGGAACGAACTACCTGACCTGCCCCCGCGCGTCGGCGACGGCCGCCGGCGTGCTCTGGCGGGTGCAGCATCCGCAGGCGACCGAGTTGCTGCGCGCGGCGATTGGCGGGGGAACGCCGACGGGGGCGGACCTGGCGGCATGGCGTGCGGCGAGGGCGCGGCCCGCCGCGGCGCTGGAACTTGGGCGGACGATGCTGCCGCCCGTCGACGCTGCGCCCGATGAGCAGGTCCACAATGCGCGCCAGCGCGCGGCTGGGGCCGTACTGCTGGGCCTGGCGCCGGTGTGGTCGGCGCCGGAACAGCGCGCTGCGCGCCGCGCGACCGCCGAGCAACGCTTGCGGTCGCTACTGTCGGCGGGACGCTCGTGGGGCGAGCGCGATCCGGACGTCCGCCGGGCGATACACGGCGCCCTGGCCGCCCTGGGGGGGACCGGGGCCCTGTCGGATGCGCGGGCGGCCTTTCGCGACGCGCCGGGGCGGCGGACCCTCACGCCGCTTCTTGTTGCCGGCGATCGGTGGGTACTCGACCGGCTTCTCATCCGGGCGACGTTTTCTGACCGATGGATCGATACACTGCTGACGGGCGAGGGCGCCGGCGAGGTACTGAGCGAAACGGCCGGGCGCCTGCCCCGCGTTGACGCGGCCGCCACAGCCGACGTGCGCCTCTGGCAGGTTCGCATCCTGCGGGCGGTCTACGCGCTGTCCGGGCGGAACCGGGAGATCGGGTTGTGAGGGTCGCCACGGCGCTGGTCACGAGCGGCCGATGGCTGGCGCAGGGCCTGGGGGCGCTGGTGCTTCCGGACGTCTGCGCCGCCTGCGCCGCGGCGCCACCGGCCGCCGAAGGGCTGTGCGAGACGTGCAATCGCGAGCTGCTTACGCTGGCCGCTCTGCCCGCCTGTCCGCGATGCGGCGCCACACTCGGGCCGAACATCCCCGCCCGCGATGACGGCTGCGACGCCTGCGGCGCCACGCTGCCGCGGTTCCAACGCGTCGTCCGAATCGGGCCCTACGCCGGGCCGCTGCGATCGGCCGTGCGCAACTTCAAATACCACCGCCGCGAGCGGCTGCGCCGCCGGCTGGCGCGACTGCTGGCTGAGGCCGTCGCCACCCGCGCCGGAAGCGCCTTCGACCTCGTCGCACCCGTCCCGATGCATTGGCGCCGGCGCCTCGCGCGCGGTTACGACCACGCCGGCATCCTGGCCGGTCAAATCGCCCGCACGCTGCGCCGTCCGCTGGACGAGGTGCTCGTCCGCGTCCGTCACACCGCCCCGCAGGTGCGGCTGTCGCGCACGCAACGCGTCGCCAACGTCCGCGGGGCGTTCGCTGTGCGGCGCCGCGCGGACCTCGACGGGGCGCGCGTGCTGCTGGTCGACGACGTGACCACCACCGGCGCCACCGCCGACGAGGCCGCCCGCACGCTGCGCCGTGGCGGCGCGTCGTCGGTGACCCTCGCCGTGGTCGCCAAGGCCGAATCCCCCACCGCCTACGCCGACCACATCGCGTGAGCCGTCGCGCAGTGCGCGGGGCGCCGTGGTCATGGAAAAAGTGCCGCCGCTATACGAAGCGGTGCCGTGGTTTACGCAGCAATCACGCGCTACGGTGCGGCGTCGAGCCACGTCCGCCAATCGTCGCTGAGCCCGTACACCTCGACGTTGCGAGCCATCGTCGCGGCGCAGTCGCAGCTCAGGTCGCCCGCCTCGGCCGCGGCGGCGACCGCGGAAACGAGCTCGCCCATCCGCCTGACCGTCGCGGTGACGCGCTCGGCGTCGGTCGCGGTGACGAGCCCGCCGAACAATCCCCCGGCCGCAAAAGGCCGGTGCCGGCTGCCCGTCTCGGCGTAGTTGACCACGTAGCACGCGGCCGCGTAGCACATCTGAAGCTCCCGCGCCAGGAACACCTCGGGGACGAACAGGTGGGTGACCAGTGCGGCCCCGACGGCGGCGAGGGTGCGGATTTCGGCCGGCGTCTCCAGGCGCGGCCCTTCGCGGACGGCGGCGGTGCCCGCGGTGTGATGGGCCAGGTTGACCCGGCCGGCGGCCTCGGCCGCGACGCGCGACAACGCCGGGCAGAACACCGGGAACTGCCGCAGATAGCCCAGCGCGCAGTCGGCGAAGAACGTCTGGTTGCGCAGGAAGGTCTGGTCGATCAGGTCGCTGAGCATCACGAGATTGCCCACGGCCAGGTCGTGCGTGATCGCCCCGCCGGGCCCCCATGCCAGCACGCCGGCGGCGCCGAGGTCTTTCAGGGCGTAGATGTTGGCCCGGTTGTTGATGCGGTGGGGCGCGGGCTTGGCAAGCCCGCTGCCGTAGCGGGCCAGCGCGTAGAACGGACGTTCGTGGTTCGTGACGTGATAGATCGGGCCGCTGAGCCCGAAGGGCGTTTCCCGCCGGCCCAGTTCCTCACCGGCCAGTTGCCCGTCGCTCCACTGTCGTGTGATCTCTTCGCCCGCGATGCAGGCGATCATCGCTGCCATGGGACTTCCTTACGCAGGGGGGCGGTCTGTTGCATCGCGTCGGACATGGTCGCCGGACATTATGGACCAGGCGGGGGGCGATTGCAAGGCGGTCGCTCGACGACCGTGCGGAAGCGGCGCCGGGGATGCGTCGCGACGCGAGGCGGGCGCGGTTGGCGGCTTACGGCATCTCGACGGCGTCGAACTGCCCGGGAATCAGGCGGATTGTGTTCAGCGCGCCGCTGAAGCGGGCCTGGATCTCGCGCCGCAGCCCGCCGTCGAGGAGCATGCGGAGTTGGTAGCGATGGGCGGCCGAGTCCACCGCGACGCGCAACACGCCGCGCGCATAACTCGACAGGGCGGTGTGCTCGCGGAGCCCGTCGGGAATGACCGCATCCCAGATGTCCGCCAGTTGCCCGATGCGGCGGACGTGACGGGCCAGACGATGCTTGACGAGGCGCGTCATCGAGTGGGCGAGCGGCACGGCCGGGGCGGGCATCTGCCGCTGCTGCCAGATCGTCTGAAGCTGGGCATCATCCATGATCCGACTCCCGATCCATCCGTGGCACCGGCATCCGACCCATTACGCTATCTCGCCCGGGGGGCGGGGCGAACTTCAATCTTTCCCGCGCGCCGAACAGTTTGTGTTCTCGACACAGAGCCCATACGGGCCGTATGGCCCCGGAGAGACAGAGACAACTATAGGAGCACGACACGCCAGGCCTGTTGATATACACCGTGAGCATGCGCCCATACGGGCGGTCGTATGACCGCGCCCCATTGAAGCGTCCTTATCTTCTCTGTGCCTCTGTGTCGCACGCTGTCGTTGTTTTCTCAGCCCAGGTCCACGGGCATCAGCACGTACAGGAAGCCGGTGCCCGCCTTGATGACCGCCGGCTTGTTCGACGCGGACATCTCGAAGGCGATCTCGTCGGCGTCGATCACACGCAGCGCGTCGGTCAGGAAGGCGGGGTTGAAGCCGATCTCCAGCGGCTCGCCGTCGAGCGTGGCCGGGCAGGAGACCTCGGCCTCGCCGGCCTCGGGCGTCCGGCTGGTCAGCACGACCTCGTCGCTGCCGAACGCCAAACGCACGCCGCGCGATTCCTCGTTGGTCAGCAGCGCCGCCTGGCGAACGCGATGCTCGAACTGCGCGGTGTTGATCTTCGCCTTGTGCGTCGCTTCCTTCGGGATCACCTCGGAATACTTCGGGAAGTTGCCCTGAACCAGCGTGCTGACCAGCACCGCCCGCGCTGTCCGGACCAGCACCTGGTTCTCCTCGACCTTCATCTCGAGCGTCTCGCCGTCGTCGGCCGCGACACGCTGAATCAAGCTCATCAGCTTGCCCGGGACGATCGCCGTCACGTCACGCCCCGCCGCGTCCGCCAGCGAGCCCTTCGCCTGCGCCAGGCGGTGCCCGTCGGTCGCCACGAGCTGGAGCTTCTTGCCCGAGACCTCGCACAGCACGCCGCTGATGGCGTAATGGCTGTGGGCCTTGGCAGTGGCGAACAGCGTCTTGGAAATCATCTCCGCCAGCGCGTCCGAGGCGATGCGACAATCGCCGTCGCCGTCGAAGTCCGCCACGGCGGGATACTCGCCCGGGTCGTAGCCGAAAATCTTGAAGTGGCTGCCCGCGCCGCGCACGTGACAAGCGTCGGCGTCGGCCTCGATGGTCAAGCTTTCCTCGTCGGCCGACTCGCGAACGATCCCCGCCAGCCGTGCCGCCGGAATCAGCGCCTCGCCGTCCTGCTCGACCTGCACGGCCCCGAGCTGATACCGCACGCCCGCCTCCAGGTCCGTCGCCAGCACTGTCAGCACCCCGTCAGCCGCGACGAGCTTGACGCACTGGAGCACCGGCTTGGGCGTCCGCGCCGCGACCAACTGACCCGTCAGCGTCAACGCTTCCTGCAATGCCGCCGTTTGTGCGATTACCTTCATGGCAGTTCCCATCCGAGTCCATACGGGCCGTATGGCCGTATGGCCTCACGAATTGTGCTCACATGCGGCCTCTTATACGCCCCCGCGACCGGGCATGCAAGCGCCCGGCGAAAAGGCGACGGGCCCAGCGCGAGCGCGAGGACGCCGAGCGAAAGGCAATCGGGGACAAGACGCCGGCGGCAAAAGCTGAGAGGGGCCCTTGACCGCCGTGGGCGGGCAATAGTATATTAGTGTGTACTGATATGACGGAGACACCCAAGCAGCTTGCGGCCGTGCTGAAGGTCCTCGCCGTGGCGACGCGCGTGCGGATCGTGCGTCTGCTCAAGGCCCGTCCGCTGTGCGTCGGCGCCCTGGCGGCGCGGCTGAACGTCACGCAGGGCGCCGTCTCGCAGCACCTGCGGATCATGCGCGACGCCGGGCTGGTCGTCGACGACAAACGCGGCTGCTTCGTGCACTACCGCCTCAACGAGGCCACGCTCGCCGCGTGGCGAGACGCGATCGATGCCCTGCTGGACGCCGACGACGCGTCCGAAACACAGACGAAAGGACACGCCCCATGTGCTGCGGCAACGACAAAAAAGACAAGACGTGCTGCCGGAAGCCGGAAAACCTGAAGGACAAGCCCGCCACGTGCACGCCCGAGCAGATCCGCCAATGCCACGGCGATGAGGGGCAGCACCCCTGCACATCCGATAACGCGCAATAGCCGCATGGGCGCCACGGTACAGCACACGGCGATCGTCGCCCACGGCCTGGTCAAGCGGTTCGGCGATGCGTATGCCGTCGGCGGGCACGACAGCGGCGTGTTCCTGCCGATCGACCGGATGCCGGCGTGGGCGCGGTGGATCGCGCCACTCTCGCCACTGTCGTACGCGGGCGACATGTTGCGCGGCGGTTTCGGGCAGGCGGCGTATTTCCCCGGGTGGCTCAGCCCGCTGGTGTTGTGCGCACTGACGGCCGTGCTGTTCGCCGCCGCGACGGCGGTCCACCGACGCTGGCGCGCGAAGGGCCTGTAACGCCGGCCGCCGTGCGGGTTACCAATCGATCAAGTGCCGCGACGAATCAACGCGTCAACCCGGCTGCGTCAGACGACGACTACGCCGTGGCAAGCGAGTCAACGAGTTTACGAGTCAACGGGGCACCGAATCGGGGCATGGTTGCTCGCTGCGCTGGCAGCCCATGGCACCCGCCGAGAACCAATTGACCAGTTGACCGATTGACCAAACGACCTGGTGACGAGTCAACGGGGCACCGAATCGGGGCATGGTTGCTCGCTGCGCTCGCAGCCCATGGCACCCGCCGAGAACCAATTGACCAGTTGACCGATTGACCAAACGACCTGGTGACGAGTCAACGGGGCACCGAATCGGGGCATGGTTGCTCGCTGCGCTGGCAGCCCATGGCACCCGCCGAGAACCAATTGACCAGTTGACCGATTGACCAAACGACCTGGTGACGAGTCAACGGGGCACCGAATCGGGGCATGGTTGCTCGCTG
>JAGXKT010000020.1:0-34430 GCA_018335035.1 Phycisphaerae bacterium | reverse complement strand
CAGTTGACCGATTGACCAAACGACCTGGTGACGAGTCAACGGGTGGTCAGATGACGACGCGCCCGGCGGTGTCGGTTCGGATCTCGCTGATGCCGGGGTGCCGGCGTTCGAGTTGTTGGAGCATCCGCGACTGACGGCGCAACACCGCCCGCGTGCTGGAGAGCTGGTGGGCGAGGATGTCCCGGCTGGAGAGCATCCCAAGCAGCTCGCCGTTCTCGATGATCGGGAGGTGGCGGATCGACTTGTTGGCCATGATCTGCTGGGCCTTGGTGATCGGCGTATCCAGCGAGCAGGCGATGACGTTTGTCGTCATGACACGGCGGACGGGGGTATTTCCGGCGTCCAGAGCCGCCGCGACGATCTTGCCGAGGATGTCCCGTTCGGTCAGGATGCCGACGATCCCCCCGGACGCGTCGACCACCACCAGCGAGCCGACGTCGTGGTGCTTCATGATGCGGGCGGCCGACGAGACCGGCGCGTCGTCCTCGACCGTCAGCACACGCCCCTGGGGGGCATCGCTCCATTCGATTTGCTTGACTACACTCATGGCTGTGCCCTGCCGATAGGCCGCACCATGCCGCTATGTTCTATCGGCCCGTGAGAAGTCAGCATTCACTGAAGAATAGTAAAAGTTCGAGAGTCAAGCTGCTTGCAAACCCCCTTTTTCCCGCCCGGCCTTCGCCACGCCGGACGGCGTATCCTACTTTTCCAGTGTGGGGGACGGCCGCGCCGTGTGTTCAGGCGGTACCTCGTGGCATCGGGGGGCGATGGAGCTTCAATGCGAAAACCACGTATCTGCGCGGATGCCGGAGAGGTTGTGCGCCCGGTTTCGATCTCGCTTGTGGCGATGGGCGTGGCGGCTGGCGCCCTGGCGGTGCAGGGCTGGGGCGCCGCCTCGTGGCTGCTGACGGGGGTCGTGGCGTTGCTTGCCGTCGGCATCGTGTTGCATGTTCGCTGGGCGGTCCGCCGGCTGGGGCGGGAGTCCACCGCCACACAGCGCAGCGCCCTTCAGGCCGAGCGGCACTACATCGACGTCCTGCGAAGCATCATCCGTCACGTCGATACGCGCGACGCGTATTGGGAGGGGCACAGTGACAACGTCGGACGCCTGTCGCGTCAAATCGCCGAGCAGATGCACCTGCCGGACGAGCGGTGCGAATTGCTCGGCCTGGCCGGCGAACTGCACGATCTGGGCATGCTCACCGTGCCGGAAGAGGTGCTGCTCAAACGGCACTACCTCGGGGCGGAGGAGTTCGGCTGCGTCCGCAAGCACAGCAAGACGTCCTATGATCTGCTCAAAGCGTTGACGATGCTCCAGCCGGTCCTTCCCGCCATCCGCTATCACCACGAGCGGATGAACGGAAGCGGTTATCCCGAGGGGTTGGTCGGCGCGCAGGTGCCGCTGGGCGCGCGGATCATCGCCGTGGCCGACACGTACGACGCGATGACGCACGACCGGCCTTACCGTCCGGCGATGTCATCGATGACGGCGCTGTCGGAACTCCAGCGGTGCGCGCCGTCGGCGTACGATCCGGCCTGTGTCGCCGCATTAGCCGAGGTCGTGAACCTGACGGCGGTCGTTGAGCCCAAGGCGCATCCGGCGCCCGGAGCGGCGGCGCGCACCGGCGACGTGCGGCCGGCACCGGCGGCGGCCGACGTGCATTCCGTGTGACGAAGTGACCGTAGAGATGCTCGCGCCCTCGCAAGCCGGCAGGGGGTCGGTGCCGCCGGTCGGGCTGAGGCAGGCGGCCGGCGCCGGCGGCAACACCGCCCCGCGCCCAAGCCCGACAGGGCTCCGCGTGTGGACCCGCCGTGGGGAAGGGAGACCCGCCATGCACAAGCACTCCGGGTCGTATCAGTCAACGGACTGCGTCGGCGACGGTGTCTACCTGCCGCCACCCGTGGCCGAACATCTCCGCGCGGCGCTGGACCAAATGCGACGCCTCAGACGGACCGCCCATACCGAGACGGGTATGTGCTATCTCCAGGCGATGCTCCAGCACCTCGAGGCGGTTCGCAGGGCGTTGTAGTGACATCGGGCCCGGCGCGCGCCCGGCGCGTCGGCGCCGTTCGGCGTGCGGGGAGCGTGATGGACGCGCCTCAGCGGCTGACGGGTCACTCCTGGTCGCGCGGCGGGTGCTTGCGCCCGGCGAGCGATTTGACCTGTCCGCCGTCCGATGTGTCGTTGGCCTCGCCGGAGCGTTGCTCGCCCTCGCGCTTGATCGCGTCGTAGACCTCTTTGCGATGGACGGCGACGTGCGGCGGCGCACTGATGCCCAGACGCACCTTATCCCCTCGAACGTCGACGACGGTGATCTGCACGTCGTCACCGATCATGATCGTCTCGTCACGTTGTCGAGACAACACCAGCATCGACGGCTCCTTCCCTGGAATCGTCGAGCGGCCCTTATGCCGTGGACGCCGGGCACGCTCCCAGCGATACGGCCCCGCTCGGCCGCGATGTCCATACTATATCGGACATCCGCCGCCGCGATGTGAGCCCGTTTCCGGCTTTTCTGGGACGCCGGTCGAAGCACTTGAACGTACGCCGTGCGACGGCTACTGTGACGTATATGAGCATTCCTCTTGACGATCTCAAGCCGCCCGTGCCGGTTCTCGAATGGGTGGGTGACGCGACCCGCGGGCACCTGCGCCTGCTCGATCAGACCAAGCTGCCCGCCGAAACCGTCTACCTCGACTGTCATGACGCCGAAGCCCTCTGGAACGCCGTCCGGCGCCTCGCCGTCCGCGGCGCCCCGGCGATCGGCGTGGCTGCCGGGTACGGCATGGTCCTCGCCGCCGAGTGGCTGCCCGACGGGCGGGACTTCCTCACCGGCGTCGACGCCGCGGCCGAGTACCTCGAATCCGCCCGCCCCACGGCGGTCAACCTCGCCTGGGCCGTCCGTCGCGTCGCCGACCGCGCCGCCCACGTCGTCGCCGACGATACCAGCGCGATCCGCGCCGCGATGCTCGAAGAGGCCCGCGCGATCCATGACGAAGACGTCGAGCTGTGCCGCGCGATCGGGCGCTACGCCGCGCCGATCATCGAGCAACATGCGGGCGTGCTGACCCACTGCAACGCCGGCGCCCTGGCGACGGCGGGCATCGGGACGGCGACGGCGGGGATGTACGTCGCCGCCGTCGGCGGGCACGCGCTGACGGTCTACTGCGACGAGACGCGTCCGCTGCTCCAGGGCAGCCGGCTGACGGCGTGGGAACTGGCCCAGGCGGGTATCCATGCCGTCGTCATCACCGATGGCGCGGCCGGGCAGGTCCTCAAGGAAGGCCGCGTCGGCATGGTCATCACCGGCGCCGACCGGATCGCCGCCAACGGCGACGCCGCCAACAAGATCGGTACCTATCCGCTGGCGGTGCTGGCGGCGCGGCACGACGTGCCGTTCTACGTCGCGGCGCCCTACAGCACGTTCGACCTGTCGTTGGCGACGGGCGAGGAGATTCCCATCGAGCAGCGCGGGCGCGAGGAGGTCGTCGCCGGCTTTGGCCGCGTTACCGCGCCGGACGGCGTGGCGACCTACAGCCCGGCGTTCGACGTGACCCCGGCCGAACTGATAACCGCGCTGATCACCGACCGGGGCGTGATCCAGCCGGTCGACGCCCCCCACGTCGCGGCGCAGATGCAGCCGGACGCGACGGGTTGAGCCCCTCGCCGCCGGATATGCGTATTGCACGAACGGCGGCGATATTGTCGTGCATGATGCACGTTTTGTGTGTGCTTTCGCTGCGCGCCGATTCGTTGCTAAGAGCTTATGGAACAAGGAAATACTGGCTTGTGCGTTGCTGCAAGGACGCGTGGCACGGGTTTCGCACTGACGCCTGTGTAGTCACGACAATCGATGCCGCCCCGCGCCCGGCCTTGGGTGCGTCGGCGGCCGACGAGCGTGAATCGCCGTGGTCCGGGGTGGCTGATGGGGCAGGTGCCACCCCGGCGCGGCGGTTCTTTATTATTGCGGGCGGGGGCGTCAGGCGTTATCCATCACTCTTTTCGCCCTCGGAGGCGGTTCGGCGATGAGCTATCTTCAGGAGATGCGGGCGCTGGTCGGCTCGCGGCCGCTGCTGCTGCCCGGCGTGCGAGCGGTCGTCCCCGATGCCGAGGGGCGCATCTTGCTTCAGCGGCGGACGGACATGCCGCGGTGGTCCCTGCCGGCCGGGTCGGTCGAGATCGGCGAGACCGCCGCCGAGGCGCTGCGCCGCGAGGTACGCGAGGAGACCTCGCTGGCGGTGATCGACGCCGAGCCGATGGCGCTGTACAGCGGGCCCGATCAGGCGTTCGTCTATCCCAACGGCGACCGCGTCGCGTGTTTTTCGATGGCGTTTGTCGTGCGGCGATGGTCGGGCGACCCGGCGGCCGACGGCGTCGAGGGCAGCGCCGTGCGCTTCTTCGCGCTCGATGCGCTTCCGGAGGACATCGTGGACATCCACCGGCGCACACTGGACGATTACCGCCGCTACAATGGGACGTTCTTTCTGGCGTGAACGACGAAAGGGCACGCCGCGGATGACGCCGTCAGGCGGGTGCGAAATCTGCGCATAGACGCTTTGCAAACAGCAGGAGTGATCGATGCAACTGGACCAGACGCGAATCTCTCAAATCATCCTCGACGGCTACCACGCGAAGCTCGGCGAGCGGATCGTCAGCGACGCGATCATCGTCGGAGCCGGACCGGCCGGGCTGCTGTGCGGCTACCTGCTCGCGAAACGCGGCGTGAAAGTCACGCTGCTGGAGAAGCGCCTGACCGCCGGCGGGGGCATCTGGGGCGGCGGCATGGGCATGAACGAGGTGGTCATCCAGGACGAGGCCGTCGCGTTACTCGACGACGTCGGCGTCCGCCACCGCGACCGCGGCGACGGGCTGCACAGCGCCGACTCGGTCGAGCTGGCGGCCGCCCTGACCGCCGCGGCGGTGCAGGCCGGCTGCGCGGTATTGAACCTGATGACCGTCGAGGATCTCTCCGTCCGCGCCGGGCGTGTCACCGGCGTGGTCGCCAATCGCACGATGATCTCCGGGGCCTTGCACGTGGATCCGATCATGTTCTCGGCCGGCGCGGTGCTGGACGGTACCGGGCACGAGGCGATTTGCGTCCAGGCGCTGCGCCGGCGCGGGTTGCTGGCGGGCACGCCGGCGGGCGCGGGCGTCGAGGGGCCGATGGACCCGGACGCGGGGGAGGCCTTCGTCGTCGAGAACGCCGGTAGCGTGTATCCGGGTCTGTACGTCGCCGGCATGAGCGTCAGCGCCGCGCTTGGCGGGCCGCGCATGGGGCCGATCTTCGGCGGCATGCTGCTCAGCGGGCGGACAATCGCCGAGCAGATCGCCGACGATTTGAGCAAGCAGGCATGAGCGGCGAGGCATCCAACATGCAGCGGTATACCTTCGGGCCCGTCCCGTCGCGGCGGCTGGGCCGGTCGCTCGGCGTGGACCTCGTGCCGTTCAAGACGTGCAGCTACGACTGCCTCTACTGCCAACTCGGGCGCACCACGAACAAGACGACCGAGCGGCGCGCGTGGGTGCCCACCGACGCCGTACTGGCCGAGCTGGATCGCCTGCTGCCTGCCATCGCGAATGCGTGCGACTACGTCACGCTCAGCGGCTCCGGCGAGCCGACGCTGCACAGCGACGCCGGACGCATCATCGCCCACGTCAAGCAGCACACGGACATTCCCGTCGCAGTGCTGACCAACGGTTCGCTGCTGGACCGCCCGGAGCTGCGCGACGAGCTGGCAGGCGCCGACCTGGTCGTCCCCTCGCTCGATGCGGGAGGCGCCGCGATGTTCCGCGCGGTCAACCGCCCGGCCGAGGAGGTCGCCTTCGAGACCATGCTCGACGGGCTCGTGCAGTTCGCCGACGACTTTGACGGGCGGCTCTGGCTGGAGGTGTTCCTGCTGGCCGGGTACAACGCCCTGCCCGATGAGGTCCGCGCCATCGCCGACGCCGCGGGGCGCATCGCGCCCGCGCGCGTGCAGCTCAACACCGTCTGCCGCCCCCCGGCCGAGGAGTACGCCCGCGGCGTGACGCGGGAGGCGCTGGACGAACTGGCCGGGCTGTTCGAGCCGGCGGCGGAGGTCGCCGCGGAGTTCCACGGCCCCTCGGCCGAAGGGGCCTTCGCCCCCGGGCGCGAGGATATCCTCAACATGCTGCGGCGCCGCCCCTGCTCGCTGGCGGACATAGCCGCCGCCACCGGCAAGCACCGCAACGAGGTCATCAAATACATCGAGCAGCTCCAGGCCGACGGCGAGGTCGCCTCGTCGCGCAGCGGCAACGTGACGTACTACGCGGCCACGCAGTAGGACCGGTCGCCCGGCTTGAGATTAACCACAGAGCCCACAGAGGGCACGAAGAGCGCGATGCGGGCGCGGTTTCGTGATGGCACCGCCGGTCGCGTGACCACAACCGTCCGTCCTCCGCGTTCTCAGCGTTCAGACGCCGTCGTTACGCCTCTTCGGTTGCCGTCGCGGCGGCTTTCAACACGAAGGGCACAAGCAACGCCAAGCACGCAAACGACGTGCTGCGGGGGGCTGTGACCTTCGTGCCCTGGTGGGCGTGGTGGTGCCTCCAAGGCGCTAATCGGCGGCATCCTCCCCGTCACGTTCGCGTGCGGCCGCGAAGCGCCACGCGTGGATCAGCGACTTGTCGCCGTCGCCGCGAAGCTCAATGACGTACAGCACGCCGCGCGCCGGATCGCACGCCACCGCGCCGACGTGGCGCATCTGCCGTTGCCCGTGCTCGGCGAACAGACGATCGGAGACGTCCAGCGTGGCGTAGGGCTGGGGCTCCCACGGTTCCATCTCGCCGGCCGCGACGGCCGCCAGGTCCGCCGGATCATAGAACAGCATCTCGGCGACGAAGCGGCTCGACCACCACCCGCGCTGATCGTTCGGGTACTCGGGCACCTCGGGCCAGGGACCCTCCTCCGGCCAGACGACCCCGTTGGCGAACCCGTACCAGCAGTCGCCCTTGCCCTTGGTTCCGACGAACACGACGGCCGAGCGGTCGCTCGCCGTCAGCCACGCCGCGCCCGCCCAGTCATCGGAGTGATGGTAGTCCTTGAGGGTGTGCTGCTCGTCGTCGGTGACGCTGGAGTAGCGCAGCAGCGTCAGGGCCTCCAGCGAGGCCCCGCGCTCCGGCGGGTTGCCGTGCTTCCACGGGGCGATCGCCAGCAACGTCGGTCCCTGCGAGCCCTGCCCGCCGTCGCGGAACCGTCCCGTCCCCAGGCGCATCCCGCCGGCATGCTTGCCCGCCCACCCCTCCGGGATCGGCAGCAGGTAGTCGGTGGTGACGTAGGTCCACTCATCGCCGATCTTCCAGGGACCGGCGGGCTTGGGGCTGGACAGGTCCAACGCGCACCACCCGTGCGAGGGCACGGCCTGGGCCTCGTGTGCGTGGGGGCCGCGACAGAAATACAGCTTGGCGGCGCGCTGCTCACCCTGGGCGGGCAGGCAGGCGAGCCCGACCCGCGCCTGCTCCATCTCCTCGAACAGCGGGCCGCCGATGTCGGCGAAGGGTTGGAGGGTCTTCGCGGTCGGCAGGTCGTCGAGGGCCTTCTCGGCCGAGAGGACCGGGCGGGGGATGGTGATCTCCGAGACGTGCTGATGCCAGTCGTGCCCGGTGCCGAATAGCGAGCCCGGGTGCCCGTCGTCCGACCCGTCCGGGTCGCCGTCGGCGCGGTACGCCAGCGCCTGCCCGCTCCACCCCCAGGCGTACTCGTCGGGCCCGTCCGGCAGGCGAAACGCGCCGATGTAGCGCACGTCGCTGGGGCTCAGGCACCCGTCGGGGACATCGGGCGCTTCGCCGCCGGCGACCGTGCAGGCCATCAGACACACAAGCACGGGTGCGATCCGAATTCGACGTGTGCGCGACATGCGTTTGCTCCTTTCCGCGACGACGTCGTTCAGTACAAAGACCATGAAGGCCTCGAAGAGCGCCACGACGACCAGCTCTTCCGCGCGGCCTTGTGCCGTCCTGTCCTTGCGGTGAAGCGCTGCGTCGTTCGCTCCGCTCAGTTGCGGAACCTGCTGCGTCAGGGGCGGCAGTTGCCCCCCAGCGCGGTTTGCGATGTAACCACGTCCGGGCCCGCGGCCCGGCAGTTGTACGTTACGCCTTTTCGGCTGCCGTCGCGGGGACGGCGGCGCGGCTGCGGGCGGTGCGCCGGTCGGCGATGAAGCTCAGCACCGAAACGTAGTAGAACCCGAAGGCGAACATGATCAGGAATGGCGCCGTCATCGGCGAGTAGCCCAGCCCCAGCGAGACGACCGCGCAGAAGGACATGTACAGCCCGGCCGCAAACTCGACGTACGGCAGCCAGTGGCGTTTGCGCTTCTTGCGGTCGCCTTTGCCGTCGATCGCCTGCCCGGCGTATTTCGGCGTGCGGACGAACTCGCTCTTGCGCCCGAACAGCGCTTCGAGGACGGCCTTGGTGTTCGAGATGCACAGCCCGATCCCCACGGCCATCATCAGCGGCAGGTACTTGACGCCCGTGCGCCAGTCGCCGGTCAGTTCGACCTGGCTGGCGACGTAGAACACGCTGGCCGACAGCGTCGCCAGCGTGAAGACGCTCATGTCGAACAGGTTCCGCCAGACGGACGCCTCCATGCCCGGCTGGCTTCGCAGCACGATCGCCGGGTACAGCAGCATCACCAGGAAGAACATGTAGATGTGCATCGTGTAGCACGTCAGGTGGAAGAAGCCCTCGAGCTTGACCTTCCAGGGCATCTTGCTCAGCAGCAGCTTGGGGATCAGCTTCAGCGAGGTCTGCGCCCCGCCCTTGGTCCAGCGGAACTGCTGGGCCTTGAAGGCGCTCATCTCGGGCGGCAGCTCCGCCGGGGCGCACAGGTCGGGCAGGAAGATGAACTTCCAGCCCTTGAGCTGCGCCCGGTAGGACAGGTCGAGGTCCTCGGTCAGCGTGTCGTGGTGCCAGCCGCCGGCATCGGCGATCGCCGATCGCCGCCACGTCCCGGCCGTGCCGTTGAAGTTCATGAAGCGGTTGCTGCGATTGCGGGCCATGTGCTCGATGGCGAAGTGCCCGTCCAGGAAGATCGCCTGGGCGCGGGTCAGCATGCTGTCGTCGCGGTTGATGTGCTCCCAGCGGGTCTGGACGACGGCGACCTTCGGATCGGTGAAATAGTCGATGGACTTCTTGAGGAAGTCCGGCTCGGGGACGAAGTCCGCGTCGAAGACGGTGACGAACTCGCCGGTGGCGGTCTTGAGCCCGTTGGCCAAGGCGCCGGCCTTGTAGCCGGTGCGGTCCTCGCGGTGGATGTACGTGATGTCGAAGCCGCGGGCGCGGGCGTCTTCGACGGCCTTGCGGGCGATCGGCGGCGTGTGGTCCGTGCTGTCGTCGAGGACCTGGATCTGGAGCTTTTCGCGCGGCCAGTCCAGTCGGCAGGTCCTGCGGATGATCCGCTCGGCGACCAGCGGCTCGTTGAACATCGGCAGTTGCACCGTCACGCGCGGCAGCTCGGTGAAGTGCCCCGCCGGACGCGGCGTCTTGCGCCGGTGGAGATAGTACAGGAAGACCAGCCCGTAGCGGTGGAGCCCGTAGATGGACACCACCACCAGCAGGAAGGTGTACACCGACATAAACAATGTATAGCCGAAGTCGGACCAGTCCATGACGTTGCCTTCGTGACGGGGCGCTCGCGCGCCGTAACATCCCGTGCGGCGCATACGCCGCAATCGCTTTGGAGCCAGCGGGATTTGCTCTGCTATTCTAGAGCCCCTCATCGCCAAGGGTCAACCCGCAAAACGAGGAAATATCAAACACGAATAGAATTGTCCGGTATTTGGCACGAATGGGAATGTCCGCGGCACCCGTTGTCTTCTGCTGGCGACACGCCCGCCTCGGCGCGATAGAATACCCGCATGGCGGACAAGCGGATTCTCATTCTGGCCAATCACGACAAGCCCGGCGTCAGCGACTGCATCGAGCGCCTCCGGCCGTGGTTTGACGAGCGCGCCGACGTCGTCGCCGTCGTCGACGCCCGTGCGGCGCTGCCCGACGGCGCCGCCGAGGCGGACCTGTGCGTGGTCTTCGGTGGCGATGGGACGCTCCTGACGGCCGCCCGGGCCCTCGGCGGGACCGACGTGCCCCTGCTGGGGGTGAACATGGGCAAGCTGGGCTTCCTGGCCGAGTTCGACGTCGAGCACATGCAGAAGCACCTCGACGACGTCCTCGCCGGGCGCGCCGACGTCTGCGAACGGATGATGCTCGACGTGACGGTGAGCAACTGCGAGGCGCACGCCTTCACGTCCGTCGCCGCGAATGACGTGGCCATCCTCGCCGGCCCGCCGTTCCGCATGATCAACCTGCACGTCGCCCGCGACGGCGAGCCGATCGCCGAGTATCTCGGCGACGGGCTGGTGGTGGCGACACCGACCGGCTCGACCGGCTACAGCATGAGCGCGTCGGGGCCGATCCTCGAACCGACGCTCGATGCCGTGACGATCACGCCGGTCGCGCCGCACACGCTGTCGATGCGCCCCATCGTGGTTCGCAGCGATTGCACGCTGCGCCTCACGGCGACGCGCGTCAACGCCGGTTCGGCCGTCATCATCGACGGACAGCTCTCCAGCGGCTTGTGCGACGGCGATGCCGTCGAGGTCCGCCGCGCCGACCGCGGCGTGCGGATCGTCACGCACCCCGGGCGGCATTTTTTCCGCACCTTGTCGGACAAGCTCCAGTGGGGCCGCAGCCCGCATCATCCGGTGTAGCACCGGGCTCATCTTGCGTGGGGTTCGGTTGCGATGTCGCCGGATGACCGCACGGCGCAAAATCGGTTTTGGGGGCATGTTTCGGTGGCGTACAATGCTCGCGATGAAGGTGGACCCAAGATTTCTGACCGAGCAGGGCCCGCAGATATTCACCGGAAGCGAGCTTCTGCTCAAAGGCGCGTTGGAGGTTGACGGCGGCGTGCATCTGCTCGGCGGCTACCCGGGCAGTCCCATCGCCGGGTTCTTCGACTCGATGGCGCGGGTGCGCGACCTGCTGGCCGAGCGGGGCATCCGCGCGGTCATCAACAACAACGAGGCCCTCGCCGCGGCGATGCTCAACGGCTCGCAGGTCGCCGGGTGTCGCGGGGTGATCTGCATGAAGTCCGTCGGCGTGCACGTCGCGGCCGATGCATTGGCGCTGGGCTCGCTGGCGGGCGCGCATCGCGACGGCGGCGCCGTGGTCATCTACGGCGACGACCCGTGGTCCGACTCCACGCAGGTCCCCTCCGACAGCCGCTTCATCTCCAAGCACTTGTTCATCCCCGTTCTCGAACCGTCCAACCAGCAGGAGGTCAAGGACTTCATCGACCTGGGCTTGAAGCTGTCGCGCCGCAGCGAGTTGTACACCGGCTTCCTGATGCCCACGAACCTCGCCGACGGCGGCGGGACCGTCACGTGCCGCGCCAACCAGTACCCCCGGAACAACACCCGCACGCTGAAGGATTTCGAAACGGCCGGGATCGATTTGAACAAGCACGTCCTGCTGCCGCCCAAGACGTGGTGGCGGGAGGCGAGCTACGGCGAGCGGTTCGGGCGGGCCCTGGCGGTCGCGCGCGAGCTTGGCATCAACCGCATCGTCCCCGGCGGCGACGGGCGGGCGCCGGTCGGCTTCGTCACCAGTGGCATGGCGCACGATTACCTCGTCCAGGCGCTGTGGGAGCTGGGGCTGGACGGGGCGTTTCCGATCCTGAAATTCGCCCTGAGCTACCCGCTGGACGGCGGCATGGTTCGACGGCTGGCGCGCCAGTGCGAGCGGATCGTCGTCGTCGAGGAGCGGCGCGGGTTTCTCGAATCGCAGGTCCACGACGTCGTCGCCCGCGACCGCCAGACGGACGGACCCGCCGCCGACGCGGAGGTCTGGGGCAAAACGTTCCCCGGTGCGCTGCCCGGGTTCCCGGAAACCCGCGGGCTGGACCCGTCGATCGTCATGGAGCGCATCGTCGCGCTGCTGGACCACGTCAGCGGCGGGCGGTACGTCCCCGGCGGGCGGGCGCAACGCGATCCGCACGACGAGTTGGACCGTGCGGCCGCGACGGCGGAAGTGGAGATGCCGGGATTGCCGACGCGGCTGCCGTCGTTTTGTCCGGGCTGTCCGCATCGCGATTCGGCCTCGCTGTGCCTGGAGATCAAGCACGACTTCGCCGACGCGGACTACATGGCCCGCGCGCACGGGCGGGAGCCGGTCGACCTGCTGTTCCACGGCGACATCGGCTGCTACACGATGCTGATGTACCCGCCGAACACGGAGTTGATGCACAACCTGTCCGGCATGGGCCTCGGGGGGGGCACCGGAAGCGGCATGGACCCGTTCGTGCCGAACAAGCAGGTCGTGTTCATGGGCGACTCGACGTTCTTCCACTCCGGGCAGATCGCCGTCAGCCAGGCGGTCAAGCTCGACCAGGACATCACCTTCATCATCCTGGACAACCGCACGACGGCGATGACGGGTCACCAGCCGACGCCGGGCAGCGAGTTCGACATCGTCGGCAACCCCACGGCCGTTCAGGACATCGAGGACGTCGTCCAGGGCATTGCGGGCGGCTCGAACGTGCCGATCGCGCGGGTGGACCCGGAGAAGCGTCGCAGCTACCGCGAGCTGCTGGAGGAGATGTTTCTGCGGGACGGCGTCAAGATCGTCATTGCCGACAAGGAGTGCGCGATTACGCGCCTGCGTCGCCAGAAGCGCGCCGACCGCGGGCTGCGCAAGCAGTTGGGTTACCTGCCCAAGTGGGAGCACATGAACGTCAACACGGAGGCGTGCACGTTCTGCCTGGCGTGCACGGAGAGCACGGGCTGCCCCGGGCTCAAGCACGTTCAGACGGACTACGGGCCCAAGATCGACACGGACCTGACGCTGTGCGTCAACGACGGCGCGTGCGAGCGGCTCGGCGCGTGCAGCGCGTTCGAGCGGGTCACGATTCGGCGGAAGAAGCCGCCGCGCTCGCGTGTGCCCGAACTGGGCCTCGACGACATCCCCGAGCCGGAGAAGCGTCCCGTCGGCGACATCTGGCGATGCTGCCTGGCCGGCGTCGGCACGCAGGGGATCGGCACGGCAACGCAAATCCTCGTCCGCGCCGCCCACAAGGCCGGCTACGCCGTGGGTTTTCTGGACAAGAAGGGCCTGGCGATCCGCGGCGGCGGCGTGCTCAGCCAGGTCGTCTACAACATTGCCGAACGTCCGGTGACGCCGTTGATCCCGCACGGAAGGGCCGATCTGCTGATCGGCATCGACCTGCTGGAGGCGGCGCGGGCGATCGACCCGGCCGGGCGGGCGCGTGTCGCGGCGCCGGACAAGACCGCCGCCGTGGTCAACACCGATAAGTTCCCCACCGTCGCCGGGACCATGGGGCGCGAGGACTTCGACGTTGAGCGGATCGAGGCCGCCATCCGCCGCCAGAGCCGCCGGGAGGATTACCTCGCCCGGAATATATCGCGCATCTGCGAGACCTACCTGGGCTCGAAGGTCTACGCGAACATCATGATGCTGGGTTTTGCCTTCCAGAAGGGGCTGATCCCCGTCTCGATGCACGCGATGGCGTGGGCGATCAAGGACACGATCCGACAGGACTTCCGCAAGAATCTCTACGCGTTCAACATGGGGCGCATGCTGGTGGAGGACCGCGACCTGTTCCGCGGCGCGCCGGAGCGGACCGGTTGGCGCGACGTGCTGGCCGACAAGTGCCGCTGGTCCGTCCGCCGGTTCGGCCGCGGACGCCGAGAGACGGGGCAGTTCCACGACCTGGCGGCCGAGACGGTCCAGGCCGCGGCGCAACTCGACGGCGGCCTCAAGCGAGCGCTGGTCGTGCGGATGTACGACTGCCTGCGCTGGGGCGGCATCCGCTACGCACGGCAGTACGCCGACGCCGTGCGGCACACCGTCGAGCGCGACTCGGGCGAGCATGATTACGCCGTCACCCGCGCCGTTATCTACAATCTTGCTGACGCGATGCTTATCAAGGACGGCGTGTACCTCGCCGAGCTGGCCACGCATCCGGAGAAGCTCGCGCGCGACCGGCGCAAGTACAACGTCAACCCCGCCAACGGCGATCGCATTGTCTACCGGCACATGCTGCACTGGCGGTGGCGGATCGGTCGAGACGAGCGGGCGATGACGCTTCCGGCACCGTCGTGGCTGATGAAACTGCTCAAGCGCATGCGTTGGCTGCGCGCGGCCGCACCATGGTGGCACCGGCGATCGCGGGCGTGGCGCGACGAGTACCTGCGCCGCGTGGTTGATTTCCAGTATGCCGACGAGGGCGAGTACCGCCGACACCTGGCGCGTCTGTCGTCCGTGGCGTGCCTGGAGTGCATGAACCCGCGGTGCCGCCAGAACGAGATTCAGGCCGGCACGGCGGCTGGGTGCCCGCTGGAAAGCCCCATTCCGCAGTGGGTGGACTTGGCGCGGCGCGGGCAGTGGCGCCGCGCGTGGGAGGTGCTCAGCGAGGCCAATACCTTCCCCGAGTTGACCAGCCGTCTGTGCCCGGCGCCCTGCCAGGTCGCCTGCAAGCGCGCCGCCGCCGGCTACGCCGTGCCGATCAAGGACATCGAACGTCAAATTGCGGACCGCGCGTGGAGCGAGGGGTGGCTGGCGCCGCGTCCGGCCGAACGCCCGACCGGCAAGCCGGTGGCCGTTATCGGGTCGGGACCGGCCGGGCTCGCCGCGGCGCAGCACCTCGCGCGTGCCGGGCACGCGGTGACCGTGTTCGAGAAGGCCGACCGCCCCGGCGGGTTGCTGCGTTACGGCATCCCGGACTTTCGCCTGGACAAGACGCTTCTGGATCGGCGGCTTCAACAGATCGAGGCCGAGGGCGTGACGTTCGAGACCGGCGTGGAGATCGGGCGCGACATCGCCGCCGACGAACTGCGAAACCGGTTCGACGCCGTGCTGTTGGCGCTTGGGGCGTCGCGCCCCCGCGATCTGCAGGTGCCGGGGCGCGACAAGGCCGGCGTGCAGTTGGCGTTGGACTTCCTGCGCGACGGCGGGCGATACGAGTCGTCCGGGCAGGTGCGTGACAAGTCCGTCGTGGTCATCGGCGGTGGCGAGACGGGCAACGATTGTGCGGAGTTGGCCCTGGCGGCCGGGGCACGCGAGGTGCGCCAGCTCGAGATTCTCCCGGCTGAGCGCGTCAACGGCGATCCGACACATCGCGCGCCGCAACAGGTCAAGCGGCAGTGGTGCGTGGCGACCAAAGCGTTCAACGGCGGTCAAACGCTCCGTGAGCTGGAGGCCACCCGCGTCCGCTGGGTGCGCGCCGCCAACGGCGCCCGTCCCGTCGAGGAGCCGGACGGCGGGTTCACGGTTCCGGCCGACCTGGCCGTGCTGGCGCTGGGCTACGAGCCGGAAGTGGACGAGGACCTTGCCCGTCAACTCAACCTGCGAATGGATGCCGAAGGGCGGCTGGAGTTGACGGACGGCGCCACCAGCGAGCCGGGCGTCTTTGCGGCCGGAGACCTACGAGAAGGCGCCTCGTACATTGCTCGCGCCGTGGCGTCGGGCCGGCACGCGGCGCGGAAAATCAACGCGTATCTCAGGGCTTAGGGCTTAGGCCGTACGGCCCGGCCGGGACCGCGCCCGCCGTCGTGCCGGCGCGCCGGGACGCGTCGAAAGGCCGAACGCTTGTCGCCAGGACACATGACCGGTGACTCCGGAACCATCCTGCTCGTCGAGCCGCCGTTTCATCGGCTCTTTAAGCCGACCTACTCACTGGAACGCTATCCGCTGGGGCTGGCCTATCTCGCCGCCGCGGCGATGGCGCGCACCGATTGGACCGTGGCCGCGGTCAATGCCGACTTCACGCCGCACAGCGAGCCGATCCGCGTCTCGTGGCTTGCCGGGGAGGGTTTTCGACGCTACCGTCGTCAGCTCGACGACCCGCACGGGGCATGCTGGGACGAGCTGCGCGACACGCTCGAGCGGCTTCGCCCGGACGTGGTGGGCATTTCCGCCAAGAGCCAGACCTTTGCCTCGGCCCGGGTGGTGGCGCGGCTGGCGCGAGACGTGTGCGGCGCGCGGGTTGTTGTCGGCGGCCCGCACCCGTCGCTGGTCGGCGCTGAGGCACTGACCGATGAGTTCGACATCGCCGTGCGCGGCGAGGGCGAGCAGACGCTCGTCGGGCTGCTCGAGGCCCTCGCGGGCGGGCGGTCACTCGGCGACGTCGCGGGGCTGATCTACCGCGAGTCAGACGGCGCCGTGCGCGAGACGCCGCGGCGCGAACTCGTCGAAGATATCGACTCGCTGGGCTTCGCCATCGACGGCGCGCCGGCGCTGGTGGGGCGCAAGCGGTATCCGCCGGGGGCGTTTCGGTACGTGTTCACGACGCGCGGCTGTCCATACAACTGCACGTTCTGCGGCTCGCGCGGCATCTGGGGACGGCACGTGCGGCCGCGCTCGCCGGGGCATGTGGCCGCCGAGCTTCGAACACTTCAGCGGATGGGCGTTCGCCAGGTCCACGTCGACGACGACACGTTCGGCATCGATCGCGACTGGCTCGCTGAACTGTGCCGGGCGATCCGCGCCGACTGCCCGCGGCTGCGCTGGAGCTGCGAGATGCACGTCAAGGGCGTCGATGACGAGACGCTCGCGATGATGCGCCGCAGCGGGTGCTGCTCGATCCAGCTCGGCATCGAAAGCGGCAACGACGACATCCTCCGCGCCATCCGCAAGAACATCACGGCCGGCGAAGCCCTCGCCGCCTGCCGTGCCGTTCGCCGGAGCGGCATGGAGCTGGTGGCGTTCTTCATGGTGGGCTTCCCGGACGAGACGGAGGCGACGCTGGCCGAGACGGCCGCGGCGATGGCCGCCTGCGACGCCGACGTGCTGGTCTACAGCATCTTCACGCCGTATCCGGGCACGGAAATGTACGAGCAGTGCCGCCGGCGCGGGCTGATCGGCGCGGCGTACGATCCGGCGCTGCACCATCACCAGAGTCCCGCCAACTGCTTCTGCGAGCACATCCGTCCCGAGCGGTTCCGCGAACGGGTCGGCGAGATCGAAGCAAGCGTCGACCGGCATAACGCGCGCCGGCGCCGGCGCCGGCTGCTGTCCCGGCGCGCTTTGGGCCGACTGTGCGAACTAGGGCCCCGCGAGGCGCTGCGTCGCGCGGCCGGCATGTTGCGCCGAGGCCGCTGAGGTGGTCCGTGGGGCCTCACGCCCCGACGGCCGTGCGCACCGCATCGACGATGGCCTGGCCGGCGGGGCGGTCCAGGCGCCGCGCCGCGGCGGACATCGCCGCCAGGCGGTCGGGGTCGTCGAGTAACCGCGAGACGTGCGGCGCCAAGTCGCGCGGGCGGCGGGCGATGACGGCCGCGCCGGCCGAGGCGAAGAACTCGGCGTTGCCCTGCTCGTGTCCGGGCACCGGCGGTAGCAGCACCATGGGTTTGCCCGATGCGAGACATTCGGAGGTCGTGATGCCGCCTGGCTTGGTGATGACCAGTGAGCTGATGGCGGCCAGTTCATGCAGGCGGGGGCAGAAGCCGAGTACCGTCATGCGGCCGCCGGCGTCCATTGCCGCCAGGCGGCGCTGGAGCGGGGCGTTGTGCCCTGCCAGCGCGAACAGGTGCATCCGTGGGCAGGCATCGAGCAGGTCGCGCGCCAGGCGGGCGACGGGCGCGCAGGTGAAGTGCGCCCCGCCGGTCAGCACGACGACGGGCACGTCGGGCGGCACACCCCACGCCGTGCGGAGCGCGGCCGGGTCGTGCGCCGCGCGCCAGATGCGGCGTACCGGAATGCCGGAGACGGTGATGCGGTCGTCGGCGATGCCCCAACGCCGTAGCGGCTCGGCGCTGGGGTCCTGCGGCACGAACCACCGCGCGACGCGCCCGGCGTACCAGAAGCGATGCATCTCCACGTCCGTGACGACCACCATCTGCTCGCCGGCGGCCTCGCCGCGGCGGAGCATCTCGGCCGTCGCCGGTACGGGCAGGAAGTGCGTGTGCAGGACCAGCCCGGGCTTGTGGCGCCGCACGAACGCGGCGTAGGCGGTGAGCATGCGGCGTTCGATCCGCAGCCGCATACGCTCGCAGAGCCCGCGCCGCGGGCCTTGCGGGCGATTACTCAGGCGGTAGCCCACCCCGTACAGCCGGCCGAAGCGCGACATGCCCAGCGCGAACCCCCCGGCGTAGACGGTGCGGAAGCCAGGCGGCACGAAGTCCAGCACGTCGATGCAGGTAAGGTCGAGTTCCGGGGCGTCCGTCTTGAAGCGTTCGGCGAGGGCGCCGGCGACGGAGGTGTGCCCGGCGCCGACCGCGGCCGTCGTCATCAGTACGCGGCGTGGACCGCCGGGGGATGCATGCGTACGCGATGCGTCTGTCATTGGTCTTGGTCCCTGCGGCTTCGCCTGTCCGCCGCGCCGGCGGACAGCGCCAGGCACCGCTCGGCCAGCCGCTTCCACGGCTGCTCGTCGGCGGCGATGACTTCGTCGAAATACGCTTGTGCATCGCGCAGCGCGTAGGGGGCGTCGCGCTTGTGCCAGAGTTCATGCAGCTTCCGCACGTCGGCGGGGCGCATCGCGATCAGGCCCAGGTAGTACTTCGCCGGCAAGGCGGCGTCGGCGGTGCCGAACGCGGCGCCGTGGTGGCGGTTCGGGGTTGCCCCAAGCGCCTCGACCTCGAGAAGGCGTTCGGCCTTGACGACCAGGTCGTCCGTCCGGCGCGCGATGGCGAGTTTCAGATTGTCCTCCAGGCGCGTGCCGCTCGCCGTGGTCGACCAGATGTTCTCAAGCTTGCCGAGGTAGCCGGCGGCATTGGGGTTCTTGTCGAGCCAGGCGCGCAGGGCCTCGCGTTGACCGAACGTCTCCTCCGGCTCGCCGCGCAGGGCGTTGCGCCGGAGCATCCAGAGCAGTTTCTCGACGTTGACCAGCGCCTCGTCATAGTGCTGCCGTGTGGGGCGCGACTCGGGGGGCAGGAACACGCGTGCGGGCGCGGCGGGTTCCGTGGCGAGATGCTCTCGCAGCCGTGCCCGCGCGCCGGTCAGCAGGTCGTGGGCCTCTTCGACGGACTCCGATGTGCCGCGTCGCAGCGCCAGGCGTGCCAGCTTCCAGCGCGCCAGCGCCGCCTGCGGCGCACTGGGGCGGCGCGTTTCGAGTTCGCGCCATGCCGCGGCCGAGGGCGCGTGACAGTAACCGGCGGAGTACTTGACCAGTCCGTGGTCGAAGGCGGCCCGGCGGACCTCGATGCTCATCGCCTGCCCGCGAAGCCAGAGGACCTCGGCGGTCCGTTGGCCGTCCGGGTAGTCGCGCAGGAAGCGCTCGCATTCGATTTGAAGCTGCCTGCGCCGCCGACCGACCCAACCGGCGTCGCCATCGTCGTTGTCCTTTCCGGTCAGGTGCACCCACAGCGCCTCGCGGGAAAGATGCCCGACGCCGTGGCGGCGCTTCCACCGCTCCAGGTCCACGTCGTGGAAGATGCCCGCTCCGCCGGACAGGTCGGCCACGAGCAGTTGGTACTCCAGTTCCTCGGCGCCGATGTGTGTGTAGAATACGCCGAGCGGGGCGGCCAGCAACACCGCCAGCACAGGCCAGACCGCCCCCGGACGGAAGCCCGTCAGGCGCGCCAGAAACAACACGACGGCCGAACCGACCGCCGCGGTCAAGCCGGCCAGAATGAACGGCGCATAAAACACCCACTTCTGCAGCGGCAGTGCCGCCGGTGTCCCGCCGACCTGAAACGCGAAGAAATACAAGTACGCCGCCACCGGCGCCAAACCGATCAGAACCGCCAGAAACGGCATGTCGCTGCGCAGCGGTGTGCGGGCGGCCACCATGCAGCCCACCGCCAGCGCCAGCGCCAGCACCGGCGCGTGGCCGACAAGAGCGACCATCGCCACGAACGCGGCCGCGAACACCAGCCGGTACAGCACGGCCACGACGAGCGGCACCAAGATCACCAGCGCCAGTAGCAACCCCGTCACGAGAACCATCCACGGGTGGGTCAGCACGCTCAGCGGCTCGACGAGCAGTTCGCCCAGCGGTGTGACGATCGCCTTGCGGTATGAGCCGAGCGAGAACCGCACCCACTGCCCCGTGGTCAGATACAGCCAAAATGCGTTGACCACGGCGAAGCCCGCCAGATTGACCAGCAGAAACATGCTGATGCGCAAACGGCTCGTCGGGCGCAGCAGCGGCCGGGCGCCGCGATGATGATCGAACGTCTCGTTTGCCGTCCTGGTCATGATGTGGTCGTCGCTAGATCGCGTGGAGCATTGTACGCCAACCGAGCAGAGCCGTCAGCCCTTCGACGCGCTCAGGGCAGGCGCGTGCCGTGGTTTGCGCAGGGGCGGCATCGCCGTCCCGAAGCAACCACGCAGACCCACCCATCGCCAGACGTGGTTGCTCCCTGCGTTCGCAAGCCACGGCACCTGCTGATAGCTGCACGCGTCAGCCCTCACTCGCCGCTGGACAGCGCCACGTAGAGGGGATTGTTCCACAACAGGATCGCGGCGACGATTTCGTCCGGGCGGAGGTAGGAAACCTTCACGTCGTGCATTTTGCCGCCTTCGATGCGGGCGCGGAACTTCAACACCGGAATCCGCCCCAGGCGGTGGGCGTGGTTCCACTCGGCCGACTGGATGCCCGGCGGCAGGATCACGCCGATCTCGTAGTGCCCGATGTGGTCGGCATCGGTGCGGCCGTCGATGTAGAGATCGTACACCCGCCCGTCGAAGACCATGTCGTTCGTCGCCGAGCCGTCGGCATGCAGTTCGGCGAAGCCGGTCATCCGCTCGTAGCGGTAGGTCGCCAGGTCCAGCTTGGGGAAAATATCCGTGATGAACGCCGGCGCCGCCTGCCCCGTGACCGTGCCCTCGACGGCGACATTCCGCGCCGTGCCCGTCGGATGGGCCGCGTCGTCAGCGCCGAACCGCCCCGCCAGCAGCTCCACCAGCGGCACCTGCGTCTGCTCGGTGCGAGAGAACTGTCCACTGACGTCGTTTCCCGGGAAGTACTGGTTGATGTGCGGCTGGACCTCCTCGGTGACGATCAGTTCGCGCATTCGGGCGTCGCTGTGCACGACCGGTTCGGCGTCGGACAGGTCCACCGCCAGCTTCCCGCTGAGCAGCCCGCCGCTGAGCCCGGTGGCGTAGGAGAGCGTGCAAAGCCCCTTGGACGCCGAGCCGTGCACATTGACCTGGCGCACGGTGTACGTTTCGTTCACGGATGCGTCGTGGTAGCGCAGCGCGCGCACGTGGGCGCTGACGTCCAGGTCCGCTTCGTCCAACCGGTCGCGCATCGCCGCGATGACGTCTCGCGCTCGCTGTCGCGGCGGCGCCTCGTGGTCGCGCTGCTCGGGAAACGCCGCGCCCAGCCAGGCGCCCACCTCCGCTGCGTCGACGTGAGGGGCGAGCAGCCGCACCTGTCCGGTAGGTCCTCGGGCGGCCGCTTGCACATCGCCCATGAGCCAGCCCCGGCTGTTGCCGAAGCGCACGTGCAATCCGTCGGTCCTGGCGCGGGCGACGCGCGCCGGCGCGTCACCGTCGGGCAGGCGCAGGCCGTACAGCGTCGCGGCGCCGTCGAGCCCGAACGCCTTGCCGCCGTAGCGCCCCGTCAACGCGTCTGCGGTCAGGGTCAACTCCCGAAGCATGCGCCCGTCGGCGAGGCGCCAAGCGATGTCGGCCTGTATCCCGCCGCCGAGGTTGCCGTCAGCGAGCGTGGGCAGCAGGGGCTCAAGCGTGGCGGCGTCGTCCGCCGTGACCGAGGCGTTGGCGACCGCCTGGAGCATATGCGCCCGCTCCGCGCCGCCATCCCAACGTGCCGATCCGCTGGCCGAGAGGCGGACCCCGCCTGCGCGGGCGTGGAACGTGCGGAGATCAATCGTGCGCAGATCGTCGTGAACGTCGGCGACGAGCGACACCTCGGCCGGCAACCCCGACGGCTTCCGAACGCCGACGTCGAGCCGTGCCGCCAGCGCCGTCGCATCGGCACCGGCCTCTACCTGCAGCGCGCGCCCGTCGCCGCGAAGCGCCATCGAGATGTCCCGCAACGTTCCGTCGATTCCAAACGACGCCAACAGCTTCCGCGCCGTCGGCCAGGTCCGGACCACGTCGTCCGTGTGGAGACGCCCGGTTACGGTCACATCCACGTGTCGCAACGCGTCGAGCGAGCCGGCCGGCAGATCGCTGCTGCGCGCGAGTGTTACCGTTCCACTTGCGGCCAGATGACTGTCGCCGAGTGTCAGACGCAGGGGCTCCTCGCGCTCGGCCGTGACTGCAACGGTCGCCGGTGTCGCAAAAGCGTGCCGCACACGCCCGTTGACGCGCAGCCCTTCCGGGAGATGCGCGGGGGGTCTCAGCGCGGGCAGGCGGCGTGCCAGCCAGCGTGCGTCGGCGTCGTGCAGATCCAGTTGCAGCGCCCCGGGGCGCCATTCGAAACGCTCGGCGGCGGTCGAAAGTTTCCCCGCCAGGTGCAGCCGCACGGCCGGCTTGTCGTCCGCCGCCTCGCCGGAGCGGGCTTCGGGGCGCATCGTCAGCACGGCATTACCCTGACCGTTGCCGTGCGGCGCCAGCGTCGCATCGAGCATCAACGCCGCCGGCGCGCCGCGCGGCTTGTCCAGCAGGTCTTCGGCCGCAATATCCAGCGGCGTCAGGTCCGCCTCCAGGCGTCCCTGGGCGCGTCCATCGACGCCCTCGATCACGTAGCGTCCGCCGGTGGGCAGCGACCCGCGAACCGTCGCCGTCTCTGCCGCAGTCGGCAGGCACGCCAGAAGCGATTGGAGCGAGGTTACGTCGAACCGGCCCTTGCCCGATATTGCGGCCGTCGGCCGGCCGTTGGCGCCGGCGCGGACGCGCAGCGTCAAGCCGTCGGTGTGTAGACGTCCGGCGCCGACGGTGAGGTCCAGCTTTTCGACGTGTACGTCGGTATCGAGGTCGTGCCGCGGATCGCCGCGTCGCACGATGCGTCCCGAGGCGTTGACGTGCAGGGCGCTGCCGGAGGGCTTAATGAAGTGCGCGCCAAGGGTCAGCGCCGATGCGGCGTCGGACGAGATGCCCGCCTCGAAATGTCCGTGCCCGCCGGGCCGGCCGACGTACTGCCAGTCGCCTGACGCGGCGCCGTCGACCTGCAGCGGCGCGAGTGCCGGCCAGACGTTCCGCACTGCCGCCAGATCCGCCGCGTACCAGCGCCCCGCGCTGCGCACGACGTCGACACCCAGCAGTGCGCGAAGGCCCTCCGTCGGCAACCGCCCCGCGGCGGCGAGCACGCCCGTGTAGCGTCCGTCGTGTTCGATCCAGGCGTCGCCGAGTTCAACGCGAACGTTCGAGAGCTGCAGTTGCCCGCGCCGCTCGTCCAGCACGGCGTCCAGGCGCATGCTGAGGCGGTTGCCGACCGGCTTGTACACCCGGCCGGCGGCTCGGACGGTCGCCTGCGTGGCGTCGATGGCGAGTTCGACATGAGCGACCGGACCTTCGCGCTGCAGCGTGAAGGTCTCAATGCGCACGGGCCCGGCGAAGTGCAGCGGGTCGGATGGCGAATCCATGCCCGTCAGCAGCGCCGTCAACCGCTGCGGGTCCACCGTGCCGCGCGCGGCCGCCTGCTGAACGCGCACGCCCGCGCCGGCCAGGATGCTCGCCTGACCGCTCAGGTCGATTCCCGGCACGCGGACGGTCACGTCGGACAGGTCGATGCGGATGCGGTCGCTTTCGGCCAGGGGATCGATGGTGCCCGTCAACTCGATGCCGGCCTGTTCGATCACGGGCAGGTCGGGCCCTTTCTTCGGCTGGGCGTCGAGTCCGGCGATCTCCAGCGTTACGGCGACGGGGTCGACCAGGCCGGTGCGGGTCAGTTGCAGTTGGAGCGAGCCGCTGCATCGCCCGGCAAGGCGGCGCAGCGGCAGGTTCAGTGCGGGGCACAGGGCGAGCCGCTCCAGCGCCACGCCGTCGAAATCCAGCGAGGCCGAGGCGCGCGCAGCCGGCGCGACCGGTTGCTGGGTGAACTGCATGCTCACAGGGGCATCGTCGCCCGGCTGGACGAGTCGCCCCGTCAACGCGACGTGCGCGAACTGCCCCGTCCGGCCCGAACGGACCTCCAACGAGCCGACCTTCAGCAGCACGGGCTCATCGGCGCCTGGTGGTTCGATGATCGCCTCGGCACCGTCGACGCTGATTTGGCGAGCCAGGACGTCGAACTTCAGTCGCCGCAACGGATCGATCGAGCAACGTCCCGAGGCGTCCCATCGCACGAACAGGCGCGGGCGAACCACCTCCATCCACGCCACGCGCCGCCGAAACAGATCCGCCGGCGAAAAATCCATGCGCACCGCGTCAGCCCGAACCATCGCGCCCTCGCCGTCGGGCGCGTCGATGGTCAGGCCACGGAGTTCCAGCCCGTCCGACCAACTCAACGTCGCCTCGCGGATCGAGACGGGCACGCCCATCTGGGCGGACATCTCCCTGGCCAGCCAGCGACGCAGGACGCCCGTCGGCGCCCAGTACGGCAGCGTCGCGTACGCTGCCGTCAGCAACGCCGCGACCAGAACCGCCGACCGCACGGCGACCTGCCACCAGCGCCGCCGCGGACGAGACGTCTTGGAGCGAAACAGTCTCACGAGCGGGATTATACCGTCCGCCCGGCCGCAATAGCGAGCCGTGCGAGCCGGACATCGTGCCGGGGTCCGTGGCTGCCGGTGCCACGGTCTACGACCGCAGGCGCCGCGGTTTGTGAGCGCGGGCGCCGTGGGCTGCGACCGCAGGGAGCAACCACGTCTGGGCTGGGTCTGCGTGGTTGCTTCGGGGCGGCGACGCCGCCCCTGCGCAAACCACGGCACCCGCTTGTGCTGTGCGAGCAGCGAGCCGAGGGACTAGACGTTAAATCGGAACGTGATCACGTCGCCGTCGGCGACGACGTAGTCCTTGCCCTCCAGGCGGAGTGTGCCGGCCGCGCGGGCGCTCTTGATGTCGCCGGCGGCCTGGAGGTCGTCGAAGGCGACGGTCTCGGCCCGGATGAAGCCCCGCGCGATGTCGCTGTGGATTTCCCCCGCGGCCTCGACGGCTCGCGTTCCGGCCGGGACGGTCCACGCGCGACACTCGTCCTCGCCGTAGGTCAGGAAGCTCACGAGGTTCATGCGCTCGTAGCAGGCGCGGATCAGCACGTCCCGCGCCGACGCCGACACGCCGAGGTCAGCCAGGAATGCGGCCCGCTCGTCGGCGGGCAGCTCGGCGATCTCCTCCTCGATCTTCGCGCTGATCCGCATGGCGGGGAGCCCGGCCGGCATCTCCGGCGGCGGATCGTCGAGCTGCGCCTCGGAGCTGTTGACCACAACCAGCAGCGACTTGAGCGACAGAAACGCGAAGCTGCGGATGAGCTTCTCCTCGGCGTCGGTGCGGACGGCCTCGGCGACGGGCCGCTCGGCCTCCAGCGTCTGCTGGAGGCGCTGCATCAGCTCCAACTCGCGCTGGTCTTCGTTGCGACGGGGCGTTGGCTTGCGGACGGACTCGCTGAGCTTCTCGACGCGATTGGTCACCTGCTCGAGGTCCGCGAACAGCAGCTCGGCCAGCAGTTCCTCGACGTCCGCGACGGGGTCCACCCGATCGCGATAGGCCGGTACGGTCGCGTCGTCGAACGCCCGGACGACCGGCAGGAGCATATGGCTTTGCCGCACGAGCGGCCAGTGGGCCTTGGCATGCTGGCGCCCGGCCTCATCGCGCAGGTCATAGCCCGGCGTGTCTACGAATTCCAGCTCGGCGTAGGTGACCTTCTTCGGCCGGTACTGCTCGGCCAGCCAGTCCACGCGCGGGTCGGGCACTTTGACCACGGCGCGATGCGGCTGGTCCGGGCGCGAGAGGTCCACGTGCGAGCCGCCCGCCTCGGCAACGGCGGCCAGCAGGATGCTCTTGCCGGATTGCCTTGGCCCGATCAACGCGACCCGCATGGCGGATTCCTCGCAGCTGCGCCCCTCGCAGCGTCGCTCGTGCTCATCCCTGCTTGTGCCAGAACGGGCCCTTGGGCTTTTTCGGACGTTGCGAGCGGGCTTTCTTGCCCGGCATGGTCACCGTCGTCTCGCGCTGGGCCTGTTCCTGCTCACGCTGTTGGATGTGGCGCCGGATCACCTTCTGCTCGGCCACGCCCGCGAAGGTCGACGTCATGATGTACAGGTTCAACCCGGACGGCGCCTGGTAGAAGAACAACAACATCATGATCGGCATCAGGTACATCATCATCTTGGACTGCTTGGCTTGATCGGAGCTGCCGGTCGCCTGGGCCTGGGGGTTCATTTTGACGTTCAGCAGCATCGCCAACGCGACCAGAATCGGCAGCAGGTTCAGCCCGTACAGCGGGCTCATGAACAACGACAGCAGCGGGATTTCGATGCCCCGACCGAACCCGATCAGCGCATCCGGTGCGGCCAGGTCGGTAATCCACACCGGCAGGAACGCCGCGTGGCGCAGCTCGACGGCCGAGTTGAGCCCCGTGAACAGTGCGATCCAGATCGGCATCTGCAGCAGCATCGGCAGGCAGCCCAGGATGGGGGTCGCCCCGGCCTGCTTGTAGAGCTTCATCATCTCCCGGTTCAGCGTTTCCTTGTCGTCCTTGTACTTCTCCTTGAGCTTCTGCATCTGCGGGGCGAGTTTCTGCATCTTCATCATCGAAACCTGCCCCTTCTTGGTCAGCGGATGCAGCACCAGCCGGACCAGCGCCACCAGCAGGATGATCGCCACGCCGTAATTGACGAACGAGAATTGATCCAGCAGCCACATCAGCGGGCGCGTCAGCCAGCCGAACGCGCAGGAGCACGATCGCGTGCTGACGGTTTTGTCGAAGCCCAGCGTGGCGTACAGATCGCGCGCCGGCAGGTCGCTCTCGCCGGAGAACATCCGGCGGCGTTTCGGGCCGACGAACGTGTCCCAGCGGGCCGTCAGCACCGTCTCGGCGCCTCCCAACGAGCGAAAGCCGATAGTCGTGCCGGTCTGGTAGCCCTCGCCCGCGGCGGCGAAGTAGAACGCCGCGTCGTAGCTGTCCGCCTGGAGCTTCGGCTCGTCGCCTTCCGGCACGAGATACATCATCGCCCCGAAGTACTTGTTGACGCCGCCGATCCACAGGATCGGCTCGGTACCGCTGCTGCGCCCGACAACGACGCGCTCGCCCGGCTTCTTGCCCTTTAGGCGGTCGCTCGGCGGCTCCATGCCCACGTCCACCGCCTCGGCCTCGGTGTCCAGCATGCCGACCGCCGTGTGGCGCGAGTCGTGACGCCGGTCCTCGCGCGGAATGCCCGACGGGCCGTGCTGGTCGATCCACACCGCCAGCGACTTGCCCTCCTCGCCTAACGCATCGATCTGCTTGGCGCTCAGCTCGCGGCCCAGGGCGGCGGGCAGATTCGCATCCTCCGCCGCGCGGGTGCGACGCGCCTCGTTGTCCAGGTGCTCGTCGGTCAGCAGATTCTCAATCTCCAGCGTGACGCCGACGCGGTAATCGTTTTCCGCGATTTCGTAGATCTTGCGCAATTCGAGGTAAGGCACGTAGGGCTGGGTCTGGGGCGTCTCGGCCGGCAGGAGCCGTCCCAGTTGCAGCACCAGCACCGCCCTGCGCCCCGAGGCGTCGCCGCCGGCAAATCGCCACCGCTTGTTGCGCAAGTTGAATGAGATCGTTCCGTGCTGCGCCGTCTTGAGTTTCACGCGGGCCGTCGCCATCGACAGCCGGGGATCGTCGTCGGCGCCGAGGGGCGTCAGGACCTTGTAGTGGCCGTGATACGTACGCGTCTCGGACGGCTTGTCTCGTTCCTCGGCCAGGACGCGCGCATAGCGCTGCGGGTCTTCCTCGGCCAGGCGCTTGTCGGCGACGGTTTCGTAGTAATTGGTCAGCCGGGCGGTGCGGATGCCGGCCGTGCGGTTGTCCAACTCCAGTTCGAAGAGATACCCGCTGTCGGCGTCCAACGAGCCCAGCGCGCGCGTCTGTACATCGCCGGCCTGCAGAAAGCGCCATCCGCCGCGTGCGACCGCCGGCCGGGTCACGGCAGTCTTCGTGGTCGCGTTCCGATCGGCGCCGGCCGTGTCCGGCTCGTCTTCCGGTTCCGCTTCGTCGTCGGCGTCGTCGCCGGGGTCCGTCGCCTGTTGGTTCGGTTGCGTCGCCGGGCGCGTCGTGGCTGCCGGGGTGGATGTATCTTCGGGCTGCTTCTGCGGCTGCGTCGTCGTGTCTTCCTCGGCCTGACGGCGCCAGTGGCGCTGTCCGGCCGTGTAGGCCCACAACACAAGCAGGCCCAGCGCGAAGATCGACAATACAATGGCCAGTCGTCTGAAATTCACGGGCGCTCCTCAGCGGCCTTCCCTTAGGCGGGTTCCAAGGTAATCATCGAGTTCGGCGATCTCGTACACCTTCTCGGCGACGGCGGGCGCATCGTACTCCACGCGGATGAACCGGGCCAGCTTGGGCTCGAGCAGGACGTATGCGGCCCGGGGATCGCGGTCGCGCGGCTGGCCGACCGATCCGACGTTGATCAGCGCCTTGTCCTCGCCGTCGAATTCCCAAATGCCGTTCAACTCGTCCGGTGCGTAGAAGTCCGGGGCGGGCGTGAACACGCCCGGAACGTGCGTGTGACCGCAGAAACAGGCACGATCGAACCGCTCGAACTGGCCCTGGACCTTGTTCGGCGCCGTGTACACATCGTCCGGGAAAACGTATTCGTTCACCGGTCGTCGCGGACTCCCGTGCACCAGCGAGATCTCGCCCAACCCCAGCGACGATGCGTCGTATGTCATGTTGACCGGCAGCATGCCGAGGAAGTCCCAGCACGCGCGGCGGGCATCGCGATCCGCCGCCTCGATCTGTGCCCGGGTCCAGAAACTCGAACTCTCCGCCGCCATGTTGAACTTGCTCGGTTCGAACACCACGGCCGCGTCGTGGTTGCCCATCAGCGTCGTCGCTACGCGCCGGCGGATCAACGCGACGCACGCCACCGGGTCCGGGCCGTAGCCGACCACGTCGCCGAGGCACAGGATCGTCTCGACATCGCGCGAGGCGATGTCGTCGAGCACGGCCCGGAGGGCCTCGACGTTGGAATGGATGTCGCTGATGATCGCAAGCATGCGCTGCCTCTAGGGGGGCACGTGACGATATGCTACGGAATTACCGTGTCCGACGCAACGAGCGCCTCTGTCGGGACCGTCAAGGCGGAAATCGGCGCTGGAGGCACGGCATGCCCGTCTCGCGCGCCCCGCGGGGGTCAGACCGACCGGTCGAACGGGAGGCAGGCCAATCCCCGAAAAAAGCGTTTGCGTGCCGACTTCGTGCGGGTCTATAATCCGTTTGCGTGGGTTAAAGGCGGTATGCCGTATGCGCCTGCCGACCTTCCTGCGGGTGGTGTGTCGATGCAAAGTGCCGTCGCAAAATGGCTTGTCGTTGCGCTGCTGGCGGTCGTCGCGACCTGTTTGCTCATCGAAGTCAGCGTGCGTCCGTCGGCCGGGGCGCCCGTTGTCGTGGACGACGACCAGCGCCGTTCGGCGACGCGCGGTACGTTTGCCGTGGCCGGACGCATCACGCAGGATACCTACGGGCTCTATCTGGTTGATCCGGCGGCCGGCAGCATCTGCTTGTATCAGTGGCAGGCACGCGAGCGGACGCTGCGCCTGCTGGCCGCAAGAACATACGTATACGACCGCCAACTGGATGCGTACAACACGAAGCTGGAACCGGCGGAGGTTCGCAAGCTGGTCGCCCAGCAGCAGCGCCTCAGCGAAGCCCCTTCCGAGTAGGAGCCCTTCGCCGGCAAGGAGAGCCGTACCATGGGTAAGAAGATGTATTACACCGAAGCCGAGGCCGCCGAAAAGCTCGGTGGCAGCGAGCAACTCAACCAGCACGTCGAGCAGGGCGACTTGCACGCCTACCCCGACGGCGAGAACCGCATGTTCAAGGTGGCCGACGTGGACGCCCTGGCCGGCGGCGGCGAGGACACCAGCACGATCGAGTTGAGCCCCGCCGACACGGCCGCGCCGTCGAGTGACCAGTCCGCCGACCAGGCGAGCTTGTCCCAGGCCGATGAGTCGGGCCGGGAGCCCGGCAGCAAGGCCGACACCGTTATCACCTCCGAGGGCATCAGCATCTTCGACGAGGAAGACCTGGAGATCGAGACGGCCGATCCGATGGCCAAAACGCAGGTCGCCCCGAGTGTCGAGGACCAGGTGCTTCTGGAGGGCACCGGCAGCGGCTCGGGCCTGCTGGACCTGACGCGGGAGAGCGACGACACGTCGCTCGGCGCCGAGGTCCTCGAACATATTGACATGGAAGGCGCGATCGAGGGGGAGGAAGAGACTGCGGCCGCCGGCGCGGCGGGGGGGTTTGCGCCGCGCCCGCAGGCCCCGGCAGCGCCGCCGCGCTACGTGGAGGTCGTCGACGCCGGCGGCGGGCTGTTCACCGGCGTGGGCCTGGCGTGTCTGATCGTGGCGCTGCTGAGCATGATTGTGACTATCGCGGCCGTCGGGGGCGTCGTGCCGCCGTTCGTGGCGTCCTTGCGGGAAAACACGATTGTTCTGATCGTCGGCGGCGTCGTGGTCGCAGGCATTTTCGGTTTGGCCGGTTGGCTTCTGGGCAAGAACATCGCCGCCCGCCAGGAAGCGATGAGACGCGTCGGATCCTGACGACGGCGCCCCTTGCGTTCTGCGATCTTCGAAGTACACGGCTGGCGATATCGGGAAAGGGACATCACATGAGAACCTACGTGGGCACAGCCCTGAGCGTGGTGATGGTAGCGCTGGTGGCCGGCGGTTGCGTGCCGAAGGCCAAGCTTGACAGTTGCCGGGCGGCTAATCGCCGCATGGAAATCGAACTCAACAAAGCGCACAGCGCCCTGCGGACCGTCCGCGACGAAAAGCAGGATCTGTCGCGGGACCTCGACATGTGCCGCGGCGAGGTCAAATCCAAGCAGGCGGACATCGAGATTCTCGAGGCCGCTAAGGCCGACCTGCAGGACAAGTTTGACGAGCTTTCGGATCGGTATCAGAAGCTGCTGGATGAGCCGTTGCCGCCGGAGACCGGGCCGATCTCGATCAGCGCCCTGCCCACCAAGGTCGACGCGGCGCTGAAGGCCTTCGCCGCCGCCAATCCCGAGTTGCTCGAGTACCTGCCCAAATACGGCATGGTCAAGTTCCAGTCCGACCTGACCTTTGAACTGGGCAGCGACTACGTTCAGGATGATGCCCAAGAGGCGCTGGCCCGGTTCGTCGAGATTCTCCAGACCGACGCCGCACAGGATTTCAACGTCTTCGTCGCCGGGCACACCGATAACGTGCCCATCAAGAAGGCGGCCACCAAGCGGCGCCACCCGGACAACTGGTACCTGTCCGTCCATCGTGCCGTGGCGGTCCAGCAAATCCTCCAGGCCGCCGGACTGGACCCCGAGCGGATCGGTGCCATGGGCTTCGGGGAGCATCATCCCATCGCGCCGAACAAGCCCGGCGGCAAGGGCAATAAGGTCAACCGGCGCGTCGAGATCTGGATCCTCTCGAAGGATCGCTTCCTGACGCCCGAGGCCGTCGTAGGCACAGACGGCGGCGACTAGACCGGCGCCCTGCGTGTAATCAACCCCGGCCTCGGGCGTCCATCGTCGGACGCGCGGGGGCGGGGTTTTTCTTAGCCGGCCCACGCCCATGACACGCGCCGGACAGACTGCTGAGACGGAGGCCCGCCACCCGCTCGGCCGCGCCGGGCGCGTAGCGCTGGCCGGGGCGTCCGCGCCGCAGGTGGGCCTGATGCTGCTGGGGCTGACCGCGGCGCACCTGGCCGTTGTGTCCGTCGTCGAGGAGCCGCTCGCACGCTGGCTCGACGTGCCCCCGCAGGGCGTCTACGCGTGGTGGCCGCTGCCCACGCTCGCCGTGGCCACCTGCCTGGTCATGCTCCTGTCCACCGTCGTCCGCCTGCCGCTGCGCGCGGCGCACCTGGGAACCTGGGCGGCGCACCTCGGCGTCGTCGCCATTGCCGGCGGGGGGCTGTGGTACGCGGCCGCGGGCGTCGCCGGACAGGCCGCCACGGTGCGGACCACTGACGGCTACCGCCCATTGCGCCACGTATCGCTTTCGGACACGGCCGCTGTGTACGTCGCCGACGCGCCGGCCGGTCCGTGGCGGCAGCATCGTCTGCGCGGCGTGTGTCCCGAGCGCGCCGGCGACGAGCCCGGCCGGATGCGTCCGCTGGACATCCCGCTGCCGCCCGACGAGCCGGCGCTCCGCGTCACGGGCCTGCAGGCCGGACCGCTGCGCTCGGAAATGCCGGGCGGCGGCTGGCGGACCTTCCCGGCCGCGGCGCACGTCGAGGTCGGTCGCGCCGGGACCGTGGCCCGGGTGCCGTTTGCGCCGTTCGCCGCGTATGCGCCGACCGTGCCTGTCGACGTCGGCAAGCGGCGGATGTATCTGCGCTTCGCTCGCGCGCGGCGGGCGCTGCCACAGGAGGTCGGCGTCGCCGGCCCGGAGTACCTGACGCTGCCGCATTCGGCGATGCCGCGCGATTACCGCTGCGTGCTGACCGCCGCCGGCCGCGAGCGCACGCTGACGCTCCACGACGCCGTCCGCGTCGGCCCCTGGCGCCTGACGCACGCCCAGTGGCTGCCCGACGGGCCCCTCCCGCAGCGCATGATCTTCGACGTGCGGACGCGCCCGGGGGTGTGGCTGGTCTGGTGCGGCTGCGCCGTCGTCGCCGTCGCCCTGCCGTATGCGTTCTTCGTCAAGCCGCTGCTGGTGGGCCGACGGGAGCGCCGCCGATGAGACCGGCAAGCATACTGCTGGCGATTGCTCTGTCGGCCGCCGCGCCGGCCGGCGGCGCCGACCGCGCAGCGTTCAACAGGGCGCTGCCTCGTGAGGCCGTCGAATTGCTCGCGGCCGGGTATCGTGGACGGGTCGCCATCCTCGATACCGTTGCGCGAGAGCAACTCAGTCACATGTGCGGTGACGCCTGCCCGGCTTCGGCCCGCACGCCGCCGGCCGTGACGTATCTCGACGTGTTCTTCCGCACCGGCGCGCACCTGAAGCGCCCGCTGATCCGCATCCGTTCGGCCTCGCTGCGGCGTCGGATCGCGGCGGGGCTTGACGGCGCGGCGCGAGACGAGTTCGCCCGCACGCGCCGCCTGCCGCCGCTGGCGCTGCTGGCCGCCAAGGCGCAGCGCCTGGCGCGGGACGCGGATGGCGCGCCGCGCCCGCAGGTTGCCAGCGCGGCGATCCGCCCATACGGGCGGTCGTATGAGCGCGCCCTGCCCGAGGCGCGCGAGTTGCTCGCCGCGGGGCGCGCCGCGGCGGAGGACTTCGCGCTGACGCCGCGGATCGAGGCCTACGCCGACGCCGTGGCGCAGCTTGAAGTGACCGATGCCGATATGATCCCGCTGCGCCGCATCGAGGCGCGATACCAAAGCTTCCTGGCGATCGACCAGTTCCGCCCCGTGCCGGCCGGCGACGGCGACTGGCACGACGCGCACGCGGCGCTGAAGCCGACCGACGCGGGCGACGCCGCCCTGACCTGGCGCGTGCTGCGTGACGCCTGGCGCGTCGGCGACGCCGCGGCCGCTCGCCGCTGCCTGGACGACCTCGCCGCCGCCCAGCGCGCCGCCGGTGCGCCGGCCGCCGCGCGGCGCCGCGTCGAACGGGCCTACAACCGCCTGTGGCGCCCCGGCGTCGCGTGCCTCGCCTTCGCGGCGGCGTTCGTAGCCGCTCTGGTTGCGGTCATCTCACGCCGGCGCTGGCCGCGCCGCCTGGCGATGGCGCTTCTGGGCGCCGCGACGCTCCTGACCGGCGCCGCCTTCGCCGTCCGCTGGGCCCTCAGCGACCGACCGGCGTATCTGCCGCCGGTCACCAACCAGTTCGAGGGGATTCTCGCCTCGGCGATGCTGGCCGGGGCGTTCGCCCTGGCGGCCGAGGCGCTCGCCGCGCGACGCGGCGCACGCGGCGGCGTCTTCGCCCTCGCCGGGGCGCTCTACGCCGCCGTGGCGCTGCTCGGGGCGGCCGTGCTGCTCGGACCGGTCGCCACCGGCATCGGACAGCCCGCCGGCATCCTCCACACCCCGCTACTGACGGCGCACGTGTCGGTCATCATCGCCGCCCACGCCCTGGTCGGCATGACCGGCGCGATCTCGCTGACGTACCTCGCCGCGCACGGCTGGGCCGTCCTGCGCGGCCGCGCAGGCGACACAATACGCGACGCGCTACCCGACCCCGCGACCGCCATCGACCGCTGCAACCTCCTGACGGCCCAACTGGCGACCTGCACGCTCCTGGTCGGCATCGTCCTCGGCGCCTGGTGGGCCGACACCGCCTGGAGCCGCTTCTGGGGCTGGGACGCCAAGGAGACCTGGTCGCTGATCACGCTGGTCGTCTACGTGATCGTCCTCCACGCCCGCGCGCTGGTGCCCGCCCATCGCCGCGGGCTCGTCACCGCGGCCGGCTGCCTGCTCGGCGTCGGCGTGATGCTGTTCAACTGGATCGTCGTCAACTACCTGATGACCGGCAAACACAGCTACGTGTAAGCCCCGCGGC
>JAGXKT010000019.1:45840-49114 GCA_018335035.1 Phycisphaerae bacterium | reverse complement strand
ATTGAGCTACAGGGGACCGTCGCGCGGGCCGGGCGATCGCCGCGTCGGCACACGCGCATGTCTATTGTACGTCATCGGCCCGTGGAGGCAAGGGCCGCCCGCCCGTTTTGGCACGTACGCGGCTGTCGCGGGCTGTCGGAGGCGTCGCGGGCTGTCGGAGGCCCCGCGGCGGCGCCGGCATGGCTCGCCCGTCAGGGGGACGGCGTCACGGAGACGGTGTCGAACGTCGCCGTCGCCAGCGTGGCGTCGTTGTGGCTGGTGACGCACAGGCCCACCCGGGCCGTGTCGCCCAGGTCCGTCGTGTGCGTGGCGATTGTGGTCCAACTGCTGCCGTCGATCGAGTAGTACCCGGTGAAGCTGTCGCCGCTGCGGACCAGCTTGACGTACTTGACCGACGACGTCCCGCCGACCAGCGAGCCGGTCCAGCTCGCAGAGGCGCCGGTCGCGTCGCGCCATTGCATCGTCACCTGGTTGTCCGGCCGCTGCAGGACCATCACGAACTTCGCGTCGGGGGCTGTCGATTCGCGGAACATCACGCCGGCCTTGGCCCATTCGTTCGTATTCTCCACGCCGGTGACGCGGGCGACGATCTCGCCGTCGCCGCTCAGGTCCTCGTGGAGGTAGTGGAACGCGTCGTAGTCGGACCAGATGTCCCAGCCGCTGCCTTCCAGCGTGTAGAGGCCGGCGTCGTGCGAAGACGAGCCCGTCACGCCGACGTTGCCGACATCCTCGCCCGTTTCGAAAACGCCGAGCGGACCGTCTTCGGGCACCGGCGGCGTGATCAGGTTCAGCACGTTGCGTCCGGACGTGGGATGCTCGCGCACCCAGGCGCTGTCGACGGCGTTGACGAAGCGGTCGCGGGTGATGTCCCACGCGTAGTCGATCGGTGCGGGATCTCGTCCGGATCGCGGATGCTCACGCACGCCCGCGCCGTCGACGGCGTTGACGAACGCATCCGTCGTCGAGTCGCCCGTTTCGCCCACCGCGTTGCCGAAGTAGAACACGTCCGCGTCCAGCAGGCCGGTGGTGGCGTTGGCCTGGACCGTCACCTCGAGCCAGTCCTTGGCGACGGCTTCGTTGGCGTCGACGATACCGTCGAAGTCGTTGTCCGCCCAGATCAGCGTCACGCGGTCCGAGCCGTCCACACCGGCGCCGGGTCGGACCGTCACGCTCGCCGGCGCCGGCGCCGCGCCCCAGTCCGCCGGCTCGCTATCGTTGCCCGTGGCGAAGGCGAAGTCCGCCGCGCTGAGCCCGGCCGGATCGGCCAGGTCGTCGATGTCGATCATGACGCCGTTGATGCCCCTGTGGTAGCTGGTATAGTTGGCGAAGCTCGCCTGCTCGCCCGGCGGCAGGGCGGTCTTGTCCGGGGCGATGGCATCGTCGTCGTTTCCGTTGGCACCGGGGTCATCCCCGTCCCACGCCGAATTGTTGTAGAACACGTGGCGGTTGACGACCGCAGTGTCGTTGTTCCCGCTGTGGCCGAAATACGCGACGACCGCCCGACCGTCGCCGGTCGCCCAGCCATCGCCAAGCCCCCCATCCCCGCGCACCACGGTCCGGGATTCCCCGCCGCGGGTGTCCTCGACGAACACGTCGAAGGTGTCCTCCATGAAGCTGCTGGTGCGAAAGCCCACCAAACTCATCGCCGCGTCCGTTCCCCGGAATATGGGACTGGCGTTTCCGGTTGTGGTTTCGGCGACGTGCCCGCCAAGCAGTTCCGTTCGTCCACCGTTCTTCGTGTCGATTTTCACGCCGCCTCTCTCGGTCTTGAATCCGAAAACCCAGAGTTGCCCCCCGTCGTTGATGTTGCCGACATTCGGCTCGTCGTTTTCGGTGTTCAGGCCTCTGGCCCACACGTCGCGACCGTGGCTGACCCGGATGCTTCCGGAGACGTCCCGGGTAAACATCGGCCCGTTGCCGTCCGCGCCGGCGCGGGCTTCGGTGACGTACACGCCGTCCAACACCAGGGTGCGATCCGAACGGTGTTCGATTCCATAATCATTGTTGAACAACCAGAAATGCTGCATCGTCACCGCGTCCGGCAGGGTGGCCGGGTCCACCGTATTTGCGTTTACGTCCTGGTCCACGAGAATGAACTTGGCATTCACATTCGTGCGGCTGAACGAGATGATCCGCCGCACGTTGCCCCGAATATACACATCCTGGGCGATCTTCCACGTCGCCGTGCCCGGGAGGTAGATCGTGGTCGCTCCCGAATCGATCGCCGCCTGCAGGGCCGCCGCGTCGTCCGCCGAGTCGCCCGCCACCCCGCCATGATTGTGGGGTCCGTCCCAGTTGGCCATGTTCGTTTCCCAGGCAACCTCGGGCACCTCGGGAATCACGCCGTCTTTCGTCAAATGCAAGCTCTGGGTTTCAGACGGCCACTTGGTGATGTACGGGTCTTCCTCCAGCGTCCCCCCGTTCGCGCCCAGACGACGCACGGAATACTCATCCACATTTGGGCCGGTCACGAGGGTCTGCCCGCCGTCCGGCCAGGAAATGGCTTGTCCGTACCCTTCCGTGTCCACGTTGCGTACGAAGAGATTGCCCCAGTCGAATTCGATCGCCGCGTTGCTCGCGTCGCCCCCGGTCAAAGAGGAGTCGATCAGAACCAGCACACCCGAGGATGCGCCCATCTGGATGGCTGGCACGCTGTTGACGCTGGTGAATCCGCGCAGACTGGTCGTCATGGAGCCCTTCGAATAGCCGACGACGTTCTGATCCTCCACGCGAATGTGTTCCAGGGTGTGCTGCCACAGCCCGTAGACGTCCTCAATTCCCTTGTCGAACCCCACGATTTCCAGATCCCGGATCATGGACGGTCCGTTGTTGTCGTTGCGAATATTCAGGCCCGAAACCCCCGCGCGCGTCCCGCCCCGTTCCCGAGCCACGATCTTCACGTTCGCCAACGTACCGCCGTTGTTGCTGAACCAGGTGACGCCGCGCGCGCCCTCGTTCCCGGCGCCCACATCGAAGGTCATGTTTTTCAGCGTGCTCTCGAACCCGAAGCCGGCGCTGTTCGCCATGCCGAACACCGCCACCGGATCGCCCGCATTCTGGAAATCGGGATGGTCGTCCTTAACCCGGAACACCACGCCGTCGCGGCTTTCACCCAGGTAGTTCGTCCGCTGGTTGTTGTTGACGAACAAAGCCGCTTGCGCGTCGGCCGGCAAAGCGTCGACGATGTCATACTGCCCGTTGGGGAAGTAGATCGTACGACGCTGATCGCCGTCGTTGTCGTCCAGCGCCTGCTGGATCGCGGCCCGGTCGTCCA
>JAGXKT010000019.1:36543-45039 GCA_018335035.1 Phycisphaerae bacterium | reverse complement strand
CCGTAGATCGGGATGTCGACCGAGGTGGTGCCTTCAGTCACGACGACGTCGTCGACGGTGACGTCCAATTGGCCGTAGGCGTGCGAGCCGACCACCAGAAGTGCACAACATCCCTACAGCACCGCCGCTGCTCTCGTTGCCTTCATCGCCTGTTCCCTTCGCTTGGTTCCACTTGTCGTGGGCGGATGTCGGCATCACGACGCGCCCACTTCGAATCGTCATGGAAACTGGACCGAGACGGGTCCCGAGGCAGGCGCAAGGGGAGCGACTCCTCGCCTTGTCCTCGCAATAGGTCGGCCATTGACCGACGTTCCTCTCCGCGGAGGTCGGAGCAGTGTGGACTATTATACGCCAAACCCGAAAAACGTCAAGCATCATTCCCACACCGTCAAGGCGCGCCCTGTGCGTGATCGGGCGGCGAACCGGCTTGCCCACCGTCGCGTCTGCAACGCCGCCGACGCAGATCGGCGATCCGCGCGACATCGGCGCGATGGGGGCGCTTGTGTTCTTTTTCCTTGCAAGTACTACGAAAATGAAACTAGTACTACGTATGGCGGGGGCCATGAGACCCCGGAGGTCTGCTCGGCATGAACACACGCGGACGCAGGATCGCCGTGATCGCCGTCGCCCTGGTCGCAATCGGCCTGGTCTGGGGCCTGCTGCGCCTCGGGCCCACGTCGCACCGCCCGGGCGGGTCCGGGCGGACGGTCGTGGACCTGGCCGGACGCGAGGTGAGCGTCCCGGACGGGGTGGACCGGCTGATCGCGCTGGGGCCCGGGAGCTTGCGGCTCGTGGCCTACCTGGGGGCGACGGATCGGATCGTCGGCATCGAGGACCTCGAAAAGCGCATGGCGCGCGAGGTGTACGTGCGGCCCTACGCGAGCACGCTCGACGAGCAGTTTCTGGACCTTCCGGTTGTGGGCACCGGCGGGCCGGGGGTGCTGCCCGATGCGGAGAAGGTGCTGATGTGCCGCCCGGATCTCATCGTGGCGGTCAGTATCGCCCCGGGCCAGTTGGACACCCTCCAGGCCAAGACCGGCGTCCCGGCGATTTACCTGTCGTATGGCGAGCTGGGCGTGTGGCGCGCCGAGGCACGGCGATCCCTGGCGCTGCTGGGGGAGGTTCTCGGCAGGAGCGAGCGGGCGGCCGAATTGAACGACTACATCACGTCCGTGACGGAGGACCTGAAGCAGCGAACCGCGGGCATCGCCGAGAAGGACCGGCCCGCCGTTTACTTCGGCGGTATCTCGTACAAGGGGGCCCACGGGCTGACCAGCACGGAGGCGGGGTATCTGCCCGGTCGCCTGGCCGGAGCGCGCAACCTGGCTGACGAGTTGGGCACAAGCGGACACGTCTTCGTAGACACGGAGCAAATCCTGGTCTGGGACCCCGACGTCGTGTTCGTCGACGTCGGAAGCCGGCTCATCCTGGACCGGGACTTCGAGCAGAACCGGGGCTTCTACCGCCTGCTCACGGCGGCCCGCTCCGGCAGGATGTTCTCGCTGCTGCCGTACAACTACTACAACACCAACATCGAACTGGCCTTGCTCAACGCGTATTTCGTCGGCAAGTGCCTGTACCCGGAGCGCTTCGGCGACGTCGACATGGCCGCGAAGGCCGGCGAGATCATGGAGGCCTTTCTCGGCGTCCGTCCGGAAGGGGAGATCCCGGCTTACCGGACCCTGCGTTTTCCCGAGACCGGTCCGGTCGGGTGGAGATGACATGCACGGCGACGCGTTGAAGACACAATACGCCCGCCACGTCAGGCGGAAGGTCCTCGCGGGCGGCGGGCTGCTGCTGCTGATCGTCGCGGCGAGCGTGCTGTCGTTGCGGACCGGCGCGTATCCCATCCGCTTCGGCGAGCTGGCCGGCGCCCTCGTGGGGCGCGCCGACGCAACGACGGTGCACGTCCTGTGGAACATGCGCCTCCCGCAGGTGGTGGCGGCGCTGCTTGCCGGGGCGTGTCTCGGCCTGGCCGGCGCGGCGATGCAGACCGTGCTCCGCAACCCGCTCGCCTCGCCCTTTACGCTCGGCATTTCCCAGGGCGCCGTGTTCGGCGCGGTCTTCGCCATCATCGTCCTCGGCGTGGGCACCACGGCCGTGACGGATACCGACCGCGGCGTCGCCGCATCTCCGCGCATCATTGTCCTGTGCGCGTTTGCCGGCTCGCTGATGACCGTCGCGGCGCTGGTGGTGCTCTCGTCCCTGCGCGATCTGTCGCCGGCCGCGCTGATCCTCGCCGGCGTCGCGCTCAGCGCGTTCTTCGGATCGGCGACCATGCTGCTGCAGTACTTCGCCACCGACATCCAGGTCGCCTCCGCCGTCTTCTGGACGTTCGGCGACCTCAGCAAAGCGCGGTGGCCCGAGCTGGGCGTCATCGCCCTCGCCATGCTCCCCGCGGCGGGGTATTTCCTCTGCAAGGGCTGGCAGTTCAACGCGATGGTCTGGGGAGACGACACGGCCAGGAGCTTGGGCGTCGGCGTCTACGCGCTTCGGCTGGTCTCGCTCGTGCTGGCCGCGCTGGCCGCGTCCGTCATCACCGCGTTCGTGGGCATCATCGGTTTCGTCGGCTTGATCGCCCCGCACATCGTCAGGATGGTCATCGGACAGGATCACCGATTCCTGTTTCCGTACGCGGCCCTGGCGGGGGGGCTGCTGCTGCTCGTCTCGGACGTGCTGGCACGGACGGTGATGGCGCCGATCGTCCTGCCGGTCGGCATCTTGACGTCGTTCGCCGGCGCGCCGCTCTTTCTGTACCTGCTGATGAAGCACAGGGACATACGGTCATGACGCTGACGATACGCGATCTGCATTTCGCATACGCGGGCGACGACATCCTGCGCGGCGTGACGTTCGACATCCCGACCGGCTGCCTTGCGGCCATTCTCGGGGAAAACGGCTCCGGCAAAACCACGTTGCTGAAAACCATCAACCGCCTGCTGCGCCCGAGGATCGGCACGGTGCTGATCGACGACGACGCCGTGGACGACATGAGCGGGCGGCAGATCGCGCGGCGCGTCGGCTACATGCCCCAGCGGCAGGAGGCGGCCCACTGCACCGTGTTCGACGCCGTGCTTCTGGGGCGCAAGGCGCGCGACGGCGGCCGGACCCGCGACGCCGACGTCGAGAAGGTCGAGGAGGTTCTGCGCCTGGTTCACCTGGGCCCCCTGGCGATGCGACCGACGTGTGAACTCAGCGGCGGCGAACTGCAAAAGGTGATCCTCGCGCGGGCGCTGGCGCAGGAGCCGAAGGTCCTCCTGCTGGACGAGCCCATCAACCACCTCGACCCGGTCAATCAGATCGAGGTGATGAGTCTCCTGCACGCCGTGACGCGCGACTTGGGCATCGCGTCGCTCGTGGTGACGCACAACCTGAACAACGCGCTGCGTTTCGCGGATCGGTTCATCCTGCTCCGGCAGGGCCGACTGCTGGCGGCGGGCGGACGGGAGATCATCACGCCCGAGACCATCCGAGACGCGTTCCATATCGATGCGACGATCGGCCGCGTCGGCGGCGCCACCGTCGTCGTCCCGACGCTGCACGGCACTCGGCCGCACCAGCACCTTGCCGAATCCGGCCACTTCCGCGAACACACCCACGAAGTGGACGACCACGTCTATGACCACCGGCACAACTGCGAACAGCCGCAACGCGACTAAGCCCTGCTCGAGGCCGCTGTCGGGGCCTGTCCGAGACGTTCGCGGCTTCCGTCGTCGTCGCCGGGGCGGTACCATGGCGTCGCGAGCGCCGGGCGCCGCGGCCGGGCCGCACCAAGCGAGCCGCCGAGGGTCTCGGTTGTCGGGTGACCGCGTTCATGCCCGGATTAGGAGCTGTGACGATGACGACATGGTCGAACGTGTTGTGTGTGGCTGCTGTGCTGTCGGGGGCCGTGGCGAGCCAGGGGGGCGTGGGTCCGGAGACGGTGCTCCTGGACAATGCCACCTATCCGAACTACACGATCGCGGACGAGACGATTCACCTCGTCTGCCTGCGCGGCGGCAAGCCCGTCTACGCGCGGTTCGCCCTGGACGGCACGCAAGTCGGCGAGCCCGAGCGGATCCCCGGCGCGGTGAGCCGTTGCGAATACGAGCAGTCGCACGCGATTGCGTATCGCGACGGGAAGGTGGTGGCGGCGTACGGGGCCGGCGGCGGCGACCCCGGCAAGCTGTTCGTCAGCATACGCACCAGCGCCGGCTGGTCCGAGCCGAAGGTCGTGGGCACGGCGCCCGACAAGTCCGGCCGATGGAGCCAGGTGATCAATCCCGAAGTCGTGATCCGCAGCGACGGCGGCGTCCACGTCGTGGCCGACCGGTTCGGCAAGCCCGACAAGTGGATGCACTACGTTCTGGACGCCAAGGGGCAGGTCACCCAACGCCACGAACTGGGCACGACGGCCGAGCGCACGCCCTGCCGGCTGTTCATCGACGCGGAGGACCGGCTACGCGTCGGGTACCTCGTGAATTTCGGGAAGATCTACCTGCGCCGATATGCCGACGGGGCCTGGTCGGACCGGTTCCACGTCGGCGGGAGGCGCTTCACCAATTTCGACATGGCCGTCCGCGGCGACGTGTCCTACTTTCTGCACTCGCAGGAGAACGCCAACCGGGCGCGGATCGACGTGGTCAAGGGCGCAAAGAAGGTCGGTTCGCTGACCTTCAAGGCGGAGAAATGCTGGGTGCACTCGCTGGCCGTCAACCAGGCCACCGGGTCGATTCACTGCAGCTTCTACAACCGGCACACATTCACCCACGGCACGCAGGCCCTGAAGGTCATCTCGCGCTACAAGGGGCACGAGGACTGGTCCAAGCCCACGACGATCACCGAAGCCAACGGCGCCAAATCGAAAGCGCGGATGATCTCGGCGGGCAAGGCGACCTACATCATCTACCACGACCGCCGTGGCAAGGTCATCCTGCGTGCGATTTCGGAGGACGCCGCCGCGGACGCCGCCCGCGCCGAACCGTGATGGGCTGCTGCCGTCCGCCGTTGGGTCGGTAGCGGGGCGCTACCAGCCAGTAGCGCGTTGCCCCTACGGGTTGTCTGAGAAGCCCGTTTGCTTGCGCAAGGGCGTGCTGTTGCCACGTGCGACCTTTGGCCCGGTGGGGGCTTTGCCGCTGAGCCGTTAGCGCAGGTCGGCGATGCGTTCGGCGTAGGCGCGGTACTCGGCCGCGACGGTGTCGAGGTCGTCGGAGATGTAGTGCTCGAAGAGGGGGACCGAGACGGTGCGGTTGTAGGCCCGTCCGCGGCGGCGGAGCTTGGTCAGGGCGCCGGCGGGCAGGCCCAGGGCGTCGGCGAAGCGTCCGGCCGCGGCGTCGGACAGCAGGCGGTGCAGCCCGGCGCGGTAGCGCGGGTGGGATTGGATGAACCGCGCCAGGGCCCAGACCTGCGCGTACCAGGCGACGGCGCGCTGCGTGCCGCGCCCGACGACGTCGCCGGCGTCGGTCTCCAGCAGGTCGGGCAGGGCGAGCCAGTGCTGGTTGACCAGCGCCGACCGCAGCGCCGTGAAACGTTGGGGGTTTTCGCTCGGCGTAAAGCGCACCGCCTGGCCGTCGACGCGATGCCCTTCGGCGAGCACGCAGAGGCCTTCCTCAAGCCACATCGGCAACTGCTCCCGCAGGCGATGGTGGAAGAACTGGTGCAGCCCCTCGTGCGCGGCGACCGACAGCGTCGCCGTGCCGCCGATGTCCCAGAAGACGCAGACGCCTTCGTGACAGTAGCCGCCGGCCTCGATGTGCAGAGCGGGAGTTTTGGGTCCGAAGACGTCCCGCGTCAGCGCCGCCCACTCGCGGCGCCCGGCGAGCATGTAAATGGCCATCGGCTCGGCGCGCGGCGTGTCCGGCAGGCCCGTCAGCGCGAGGTAGCGTTTGTGGGTGGCCTCCATGAAGCCGGGCAGGTAGCGGCGCAGCGCGGGGCGGTCGGCCGTTGAGAAGATCTCGTAGTGCGCGCTGCGCAGCGCCACGCCCGCGCCGTGGGGCGTCTGCCACCGGCGACGCTGCACCTCGGTCAGCAAGGACTGTCCCGCCGGCGGCTGGCTGCCGCGCGGCTCGCAGCCGACGACCGCCGCAATCAGCACAGCCGGAACGATTACGCGTGGGTGGGGTTTCATATCCATATAGCATAGCCCCTACGCGACGCGTGACCAAGGCCTCCTGGCGCCGCGGCGGGGGGGTGGCTCGGCCCGCCGCCGCGCAAACAGCGCTTGTCAGCGGCCTGAACGACGGTAGAATGAGCTCGGGGCCGATGGGGCGACGGCCGGGGGTACGCCCGCCTACAAGGAATCCGAAGATGACACGCTACCTCAACGTTCTCGCTGCGCTTGGTGCCTTGTTGGGGGCGACCGTCGCCGATGCGCGGCACATCGCGTTTCCAGGCGACGTTCGCCGGAGCACGAGTCATATCGAGTTCCGGAACGTGCGCGATCTCGGCGCCAAGGGCGACGGCGTTCACGACGACACGGCCGCGTTCAAGCAGGCCTTCGCCGCGCGGAAGGCCCCGCCGCACGAGTGGGTCATGGTCTACGTGCCGCGCGGGACATACCGCGTGACCGATACCATCGGCTGGCCGCGCCGGGGGTACCTCATCGGCGAGCAGCGGGACAAGACCGTCATCAAGCTCGCCGACGCCTGCGACGGTTTCACGCGTGGCAAAGGCAAGCCGGTGGTCGCCACGGGGATTCACGGCAACTACTACGGGCGCGACAGCCGGGCCAACGCCGCGTTCGCCAACTACGTGATGAACCTGACGATCGACACGGGCAAGGGCAACGCCGGCGCGGTCGGCGTGCGCTACACCACGCACAACCAGGGCATCCTCGGCGACGTGACGATCCGCTCCGGCGACGGGGCGGGGCGCATCGGCGTGGATCTGTCGTCCACGGAGTTCGGGCCCGGCATGATCCGCAACGTGACGATCCAGGGCTTCGAGATCGGCATCGAGACCCCGGGTAACGTCTCGCACGTCACGCTGGCCGATATCACGCTGATCGGTCAGGGCAAGGTGGGCATTCACAACCGCTTTCCGATGTCGGTTCAGGGGCTGACCAGCCGCAATCGCGTCCCGGCCGTCGTCAACGAGGGCGGCATGGCGCACCTGGTGCTCGTCGACGGCACCTTGAACCGCGGCAGCGGCGGGCATTGCGGCATCGAGCACCGCGGGGGGACCGCCTACATCCGCAACGTGACCTCGTCGGGCTATCGCGGGGCCCTGGGCAAAGGCCGCAGCGCCGTGACCGGCTCGCGCGTGGCCGAGAGGGTTGCCGGCGAGGTCAAGCGGGTCTTCCCTGCCGGCAGCGGCAAACGCGACATCGCCGTCCCCTCGCCGCCGGAGCCGTTCACCGAGCCGCCGAGCGAATGGAAGGTCGTCGAGCCCACCGGCGGCGACGACACCAAGGCGGTGCAGGAGGCCATCGACTCCGGCGCGAAGACGCTGTACTTCAAGTTCGGCGAAAAGTACTACATCCACGATACAATCCACGTCCGGCGCAACGTGCGGCGCATCATCGGGTTCCAGGCCGTCCTCGACGGGCGACGCGCCAAAGGCACCTTCGTCAACACCGGCAAGCCGCTGCTGAAATTCGACGGCAAGAGCAAACACCCGATCACCGTCTGGGGCCTGAACGTCAGCGCCTGGCCGTGGAATAACAAAATCGTCTCGATCGAGATCGACACACCCCAGGATATCTACTTCGACGCGGTCGGGTACGTCACCTACCACACGACGGCGAAAGCCAGCGGCACGGTGATTGTCGACGAGGGCATCGGCGATTCCGTCCTCGAAGGCCCCGGCACGTTCTGCATCCGCCAGTGCAACATGGAGAACAACCCCTTCAAGGCCGGCAGGAGCTTGCCGCGAGTCTACCTGCGGAACAAGGGCTCGCGCGTCATCGCGCTGGGCATGAAGACCGAGTCCCCGGCCGTGCACGCCGTGACCACCGACGGCGGGCTGACCGAGGTTCTCGGCGGGTTCTTCCGCGACCACTTCGGCCCGGACCAGTACGCCTGGCGCGGCGAGGCGCCGCTGGCCGGCGTGGACATGGGCCGCGGCGTGCCGTACTGGATCACGAAGGACGCGTCGATTCTGGCCAGCTACTATCAGTACGCCTGGGCGCCCGGCAAGGCGCGCGGGCTGCAGGCCATTGAGATTCGCGGCCGGGGCGTCAAGTACCTGACCGTCCCGCCGAACAACTGCGACATGGGGCTGTATATGGGCTGGAACTCGGAGGCGACGCGCACCTTCGCCGCCGGTGAGGACGCCTCCGGTCCGGAGCGGCCGGCGGCGGACGAACCGGAAACGCCCGACCCGGATCGCCCGGCTGTCGCCGCGCCCGAGCCCACGCCGGAAGAACAGGCGCAGGCGAAACTCTCGCTGGCGCGCAGCTACGTCAGCGCGCACATGACCGCGAAGGCCAAGACAATCCTCGAGAAGATCGTCAAAGACTACCCGGACACCAAGGCCGCCAAAGAGGCCAAAAAGACGCTCGCCGAGTTGGACTGAACC
>JAGXKT010000019.1:0-36373 GCA_018335035.1 Phycisphaerae bacterium | reverse complement strand
CGGCTCAGAACGAGTACGTCACGAACAGGCGCAGGTCGGAGTACTCCGGGCTGTCGCCGTTTCCGTAATTTCGGTGGGCCCAGCCGGCCTTGAGCGTTACGGAGAAGTTGTCCGTAAACGTGTATTTGTACACGGCGTTGAGTTCGTAATCCGTCGAGCCGTCATTAACATTGTTCTCGTGGCACGTGGCCATTCCGAGGAAGTACAGAAGGTTCTTTCCGAAGGTGTACTTGGATTTAAGGTAGACCGAGTCGCTGCCGGCCAGGTGGGCGCGCGTGTTCCACAAAAGCGTATATTGCCAGGTCAGCGTGGACTCGAACGGATGCCGGAAATCGTTGCGGGCGTCGTTGCCGCCGCAGGTGGAGATGATGCCCGGCTCGACGAGCAGGTTTCCGGCCTGCACGGCCAGGGAGGATTCGATTACGTCCGCGTCGATATCCACGGGGCAGGAGCCCGTCTCGCGCTGCATGATGTAGTGGTTTTTCCACGTCACGGAGGCCGTGTCGGTCTTGTACAGCGCCACGTCGGCCTTGAGCCCCAGCGTGTTGTACAGGTCGCAGCCGTAGAGGTCGTAGACGGTGAGCGTGACGCGCGGGATTGCGTCGGTCGTGGCCGAGACGAACTGCATGCCGGTGTTGGCTTCGCGGATGCGGCTGTCGCTCTCGTAATCGGCTACGATGTCCTCGACGTCGTTGAAGCCGGCGCGGAGCCAGTCGCCGCGGCCGGACCGCGTGCTCCAACTGCTGAAGCGCTCGATGTGCCCGACGTCGACGGACAGGTGCTCGAACTGGCGGCATTTGAGCACGACGCCCTCGATGTACTGGGCCTTCTGGCGGATGGGATACGCCGGGGCGAAGTCGTACTCGCTCTTCTGCCGGCCGATGATCACGCGCGTGCGGTCCAGCCCGATCGCGGCCAGGCCGACGTCGACGTAGGCCTCGCTGAGGACGTGGAAATCGTCGTTGAGGATGACCCAGCCGGGGTTCGGCGGCTCGTCGCGGCAGCCGCCCTCAAACAGGCGCGGCGTCCAGATGTACTCGGCGCCGAAGCGGATGTTGTGATATTCGGGCGAGCGATAGCGAATCGTGGTCGCGAGCGTGCCGCTGCCGGCGTCCTGCCCATCGTAGTCGCGCCGCATGGCGAGGAACTGCACCTTGCCGGAAAACGTGCCGATGCCGAGTTGGTTGACTGGCTCGAACAGCCGCCCGACGGGATTACGCAACCACGCGGGCGCGCTGTCGTCCGGCGCGCCGGCGGGGTCGTCCGGCGCGGCGGCGTCGGCCCGGGCGGCGACGGCCGTGATTGCCAGAAGCATACCCACTGTCAGCACGCTCGCCATACGCTTGTGCATTATTACCTTTCTCTCCGGTTCGTTTGGGGCAGCCCGGCCCGCCCGAGACAAATAAAGCGGGTAGGGTAGTGACGCCCGCCCGAACACGCAAGCGCAATCGCGCGGCGCCGGCGATGCGCCGGCGCGCGGCCGCGGCATGGTGCAGGCGCTTCCGCCGGCAGCAGATTGCGCCGGCAGTTGCCGCCACGCAGCACAGCGCCGGCCCTGCGCCGCGCGTTACGGTTTGGGTTTGCCGGGCCAGTCGAGCACGGCGCCGGTATCGGCGCTGGTGGCGTGTGCGGCGTAGCGGCCGAGCGCGCCGTGGCGGATCGGCGCGGGTCGCGGCTGCCGCTTCTTGCGGCGGCGTTTGAACTCGGCCGCGCTGAGGCGCGCGTTGAGCGTGCCGCCGGGGATGTCGATGTCGATGATGTCGCCGTTGCGCAGCAGGCCGATTTCGCCGCCGGCGGCCGCCTCCGGCGAGACGTGCCCGATGGACGCCCCGGCCGTGCCGCCGCTGAAGCGCCCGTCGGTGATCAGCGCGCACTTCTCACCGAGGCCCATGCCGCGGATGTAGCTGGTCGGGGCGAGCATCTCCTGCATGCCGGGCCCGCCCTTGGGGCCCTCGTTTCGGATGACGACCACGTCGCCGGGGGCGACCTGTCCGCCGAGGATGCCCTCGCAGGCGTCGTCCTGGCTTTCGTAGATCCGCGCAGGCCCGCTGTGGACGTACATCGCCGGATCGACGCCGGCGAGCTTGACGACCGAACCGTTCCGCGCGATGTTGCCGCGCAGCACGACCAGCCCGCCCTTCTTCGTGTAGGCCAGCTCCATCGGGCGGATGACGTCCTCGGGCGCGAAGTTGCGATCGGCGTTTTTGGTCGTCAGGCGCGCGGGTCGCTGCCCGCGATACATCGCGCGGACCTGCTCGACGGATCGCCCGGTCGCGCGCCAGCCGTCGCGGTAGAGGTGCCTGCCGGCCGCACAGAGCTTGCTGCTGCGCAGCGACCACTTGTCGAGGTTGCGGCCCATCGTCTCGCCGGTGACGGTCATGGCGTCGTCGCGGACGAGCGTCTTTTTGCCGGCGCGCAGTTGCCAGAGGATCGTGTGGATGCCGCCGGCGCGGTGGACGTCCTGGACGTGGTAGATGCGGCCTTCGGGCGTGGCCGACGGCGCGACGCGGCAGATGTTCGGCGTGCGCTTCGAGATGCGTTCGATGTCGTCCAGCGTGAAGTTGACGCCGGCCTCGTTGGCGATCGCCAGCAGGTGCAGCACGGTGTTCGTCGAGCCGCCCATCGCCATGTCCAGCGTGAAGGCGTTGGCGAACGCGCGCTTGGTCATGATCCGCCGCGGCAGCAGGGGGTAGCTTTTCTTGCAGCCACCGCGGGTCCAGGCGCGCGCCATTTTGACGATCCGCTCGGCCGCCGTGTCGAACAGCGCCATCCGCGCGGGGCTCGTCGCCAGCGTCGTGCCGTTGCCCGGCGGCGCAATGCCGATCGCCTCGCACAGGCAGTTCATGCTGTTGGCCGTGAACATGCCGCTGCACGAGCCGCACGTCGGGCACGTGTTGGCCTCGTACTCGGCGACCTGCTTGTTGGTCATGCGGCCGGTCTTCTTCTGTGCGACGGCGTAGAATTGGTCGATCAGATCCACGTCGCAGCCGGCGACGCGCCCGGCCTCCATCGGCCCGCCCGAGACGAAGACCGTCGGCACGTTGACCCGCAGCGCCGCCATCAGCATGCCCGGCGTGATCTTGTCGCAGTTCGGAATGCACAGCATCGCGTCGAACTGGTGCGCCTCGAACATCGACTCCACGCAATCGGCAATCAGCTCGCGCGACACCAGCGAGTATTTCATGCCGGTGTGGCCCATCGCGATCCCGTCGCAGATCGCGATCGTGTTGAACAGAATCGGCGTGCCGCCGGCCGCGCGAACCTTCGCCTTGACGTACTCGCCCACCGCGTCGAGGTGCACGTGTCCCGGCACGGCGTCCGTGTAGCTGCACGCGATGCCGATCATCGGCCGCTTGATCGCCGCGTCGTCCAGGCCCGTCGCCTTCATCAAGCTGCGGTGCGGACCGCGCTGAAGTCCCTTCTTGACTCGATTACTTCGCATGCCGTGTCCTTTCCGCCTGTGCGGCGCCGCCATTATGACCGCCCGCGCCGCCGGCGTCCACTCCGCACACGACGCCGCGCGCGATAGGCGCGCCGCCAAACGCCGAGCGCCGCGCCGAGGCGCCCCGGCCGCGCGAAGTGTTCCACGGGGAACAAGCGCGCCGGCCGCCGTTGTTCCACGGGGAACATCTACAATCCTGCGCCGATTCGCGTCGCCGATTCCGCGCGCCGGGCGAAATGTTCCACGTGGAACATTCGCCGGCCGCCAGAGGCCACATTCCTGCGCGGCAACGCGTGCGCGGAGCGCGACGCCGACGCCGTCAACAGACGCCCCCGGCGCGAGATGCGCTCCTGCCGCCGTGGCGCGCCGGGCCGCCGCACCGACGCGCGTTTCTGCGCAGACCCCTTTCCGCCGGCGCGCAGAAACGTGTCATCCGCGTCGCGTCCGTGCGCAGAAACACGTCGCGCCCCCGGCCTCCGGCGCGTGCCCACACTGTGTGCAGCGTCGGGCCGGGCTACGGCCTTGCCTGATGCGGCGTCGACGGCGATAATGGAGACAGCCAGACGGGAGCGCAGACGGGAGCGGATCATGGTCAGACGCACATTTACCGCAGCGGTCTATCGCGAAGACGAAGGGCTACGTGGCCCTGTGCCCGGAGCTGGACGTCGCCAGCCAGGGCGATACGCCTGACGAGGCCCGCGCCAACCTGCGCGAGGCCGTCGAACTCCTGCTCAAATCGGCCGATGCCGGGGAAATTGCCGAACGCCTCCGCGGCGACGTTCAAGTCGGTCCGGTGGAGGTCGAGGTTGGCTAAGCTTCCCGTCCGATCCGGCAGGTAAATCATCGCGATCCTGGAGCGCCACGGCTTTGCACCCGTCCGCCAACGGGGCAGCCACGTCATGATGCAGAAGCGCACTGCGACGTCGACGATCAGTGTGCCCGTGCCCGACCACAAGGTTATTCGCCGCGGGACGCTCTGGGCCATCATCCGCCAGAGCCGCCTGCCGCGCGAGGCGTTCGAATGACCGTGCACAAGCGGTAGCCACATAAGCCGTAGGCCGACAGCTCTGCTGCCGGCGGAATCCCGCCCATCATCGCGCTGGCAGCGCGCCTTCGGCTAAGCTGCCAGCCCTACGCCTGCGCGGCTGATCGACGCGTGGGCGTGCATGACCGTTCCGCGGGCCCATACGACGCTTCGACATACATGTCGCAGGGCTCGTATGAGCCGTATGGCCGTGCGGGCCCGGCCTACGGTTCATGATCTCGCGGGCACGCGTGCCTGGCCTACGGTTACGCCTGGGCAAGCGCGTCAACGAATCAACGCGTCAACGAGTCAACGCATCAACGAGCCCGCGCATCGTGGGGGGCGTGGGTGCCCGGCTGCGCCTCGCAGCGTACGCCACCCGCGCGGCGCACCGACCATCGCGTGCCGGTCCATGCGGCGCCCGCAAGGGACGTATGGTGCCACGGCGCTGCGGCCGCCGGCTTACGCCAGCGCGGCCTGCAGGTCCTCGCTCGGGCTGGCGACGGGTTTGAGGTCGAACTGCTCGACGAGCACGTTCAGCACGTTCGGCGCCACGAAGGCCGGCAGCGACGGACCCAGACGCATGTCCTTGACGCCGAGGTGCAGCAAGGTCAGCAGAATCGCCACGGCCTTCTGCTCGTACCAGCTCAGGATCAGCGACAGCGGCAGCTCGTTGATGTCGCAGTCGAACGCGTCGGCCAGGGCCTGGGCGATCTTGACGGCCGAGTATGCGTCGTTGCACTGACCCACGTCCAGCAGGCGGGGGATGCCGCCGATCTCGCCGAACTCCAGCTTGTTGAAGCGATACTTGCCGCACGCCAGCGTCAGGATGACGCAGTCGTCGGGGACCGCCTGGGCGAATTCCGTGTAGTAGTTCCGCCCGGTCTTGGCGCCGTCGCAGCCGCCGATCAGGAAGAAGTGCCGGATATCGCCGCCCTTGACGGCCTCGACGACCTCCTCGGCCACGCCCATCACGGCGTTGCGGGCGAAGCCGCAGGGAATGCGTTTCTCCTCGGCGTCTTCGGCAAAGCCCGCCGCGGCCCGGGCGGCTTCGATCACGGGCGAGAAGTCTTTCGTGCCGTCGGCGTTCTCGTCGATGTGCGTCACGCCCGGCCAGGCGACCAGGCCCGTGGTGAAGATGCGATCCTTGTAGCTGTCCTTGGGCTTCTGGATGCAGTTGGTGGTCATCAGGATCGCGCCGGGGAATTCATCGAACTCCTGGCGTTGGTTCTGCCACGCGCCGCCGTAGTTGCCGACGAGGTGGTCGTACTTCTTCAGCTCGGGATACGCCAGGCACGGCAGCATCTCGCCGTGGGTGTAGACGTTGATGCCGGTCCCGGCCGTCTGTTCCAGCAGCTCGGCGAGGTCCTTCAGGTCGTGCCCGGAGACGCAGATGCACTTGCCCGCCACCGGCGTGACGCGGGCCTGCGTCGGTTCCGGGTGCCCGTAGGCGTCGGTGTTGGCCTTGTCCAGAAGCTCCATGGCGCGGAGGTTGATTGCCCCGGCCGTCAGGGCCTTGGCGGTCAGCGCCTCGGCGTCGGTCGGCTCGTCAGCCAGGTCGCTGAGCATCGCGTGGAAGTCGCCGAACAGATTGTCATCGGCGACGCCCAGCAACCGGGCGTGATCGGCATAGGCCGCGGCGCCTTTGAGCCCGTAGAGCGTCAGCTCCTGCAGGCCGGCCACGTCGTCGCCGTAGGCGTTGATCCGCTTGGTGATAGCGATCTGCTCGCCGGCGTCGATCATCGCCGAAAGGTCGTCGGTGCTCTCCCACCACGCCAGCTTGGTCGTGAGCGTCTCGGGCTCCTGCCCGGCGTCGCGGCAGGCGTTCTCGTACAGATTGACTGCCTTGTCCCGCAGGTTCCCCGCGGCCGCGACGAGCTGCTGAATGCGTTGCGGATCGAAGTCGACGTTCGTGACCGTCGCGAACAGCGCCGCCGGCACGAATGCGTCGATCTCCGCGTCGGCCGCACCGAGCTGCCGGGCGCGGTGGGCGTAGCGGGCGATGTCCTTGACGGCATAGACCAGCAGGTCCTGCATGGTCGCGGTCTCGGGGTCCTTGCCGCAGACGCCGTGCGCGGTGCAGCCGCTTCCCTTGGCCGTCTGCTCACATTGGTAACAGAACATGTTCATCGCTCGTCTCCTCTGAGGTCGGGGTTTGGCGGGTTATCGTTTTCGCCGCCGCCGACGGCGTCGGCGACCTCGTGGACACAGTGAACAAATCGGATGTATCGTTCGACCCATCGTCGCCCGGCGGCCACGTCGGTCTCATCGGCCGGGCGCGCGTCGCGCTGTTCGGCGAAGCGCTGGCCCAGTCCGTCTGCGACCCGCGCGGTCAGTTGATCGATCAACGCCTCGGCGCCGCCGCGCTCGATGGCCTCGTCGGCGGCGCGGACCCAGGGCGGAACGGCGTCGGCGGGCTTGAGCCCGTCGAAGCCCGCGCCTTCCGAGGCGCGGTGCAGCCGCACGGCCATCTCCAGCAGGTATCGCTCGGCCAGCTCGGTCGCGGCGGGGTCACCGCCACGGCGAGCCTTCTGAACCTGCCCGAACACGTCGGCCAACTCGTCGGCCTGCTCCGGGCCGACCCACTTGAGCAGCGGCGTCGCGTCGTCGGCCTCCAGCGCGTAGCGGGCGTCGGCCACGACCGGCCCGCCCAGCGAGTCGCAATGCCCGCCCAGCAGCAACCACGCCAGCGCGCCGCCGGCCAGGGTCATCGTCAGCATCACAGTCGTCGCGGGGATCATCACGCAGTCTCCGGGGATTCCTTGTCAGGCCTTAGGGCGGCTTCGTCTCACAGCAATTGCGTCTGCTGGGTGGGTTTCGGGGCCTTGATGACCAGGATGCTCAGCGTTTCGTCGCCGTCGTTTTGCCAGCGGTGGCGGATGCCGGCCGGGCTTTCGACCAGCGTCTCCGGGCCCACCTCGCGCGACGCGGCGCCGATCTCCACCGTCCCCCGCCCGGCGAGCACATAGAAGCACACGTCGACCGGCGTAATATGCGGGCGGAGGCCCTGGCCGGGCGTCATCGTCAGGTGCACCACCTGGGCGTGCTCGCTGTCGTGGAGCTTGCGGGCGGCCACGCCGTGGGGGTTGGGCATCGGCTCGACCTGGGCGACATTTTTGCTCTCGATCATCGTTATTTCTTACAGCCGCGTGCGGCAAAAGCATTCAACATCGAGGTTCAGGGCGGCAGAAAAAAACATATATTTGCCCTAATCAAAAAGTCTTGTTTTGGCGCCGCATCTAAAAGTTTTATGGCTAGCGTTTTTCTGTTCCCCTGTGCTTCTGTGTAGCCATTTTGTGGACCCGTGGCACTGCCTATGATTCGAGGTATTCCTTCAATGCCACGGCGTTGTTGTGGTCGGTGTCCTTGGCCGCGTAGAGCAGCGTCACCCGCCCGTCGCGGGCGCGGCTCTTGAGATCGTCCAGCGTCTGGGCCGCGTCGTCGTTTGAATCTAACTCCTTGGCATAGCGCTTCTTAAATTCATCCAACTTGTCCGCGTCGTGGCCGAACCATTTGCGCAGCGCGTCGCTCGGCGCCAGCTCGCGGGCCCAGGCGTCGAGCTCGGCGTCGGCCTTTTTGATCCCGCGCGGCCAGAGGCGGTCCACCAGCACGCGGTAACCGTCCCCATCGTCAGCGTCGTCGTAGATTCGCTTGATCCGAATGGCCAAAAGGTACTCCCGGTTCGTGGTTTCGGCGCGCAGCGGAAATCACATTCGCCACAATTCACGCCACTTTCAGTCCGTTGACGTTCTGGACGTCCCCGTCGACGCCGACGGTGACGACGTTCAGGGGCACGTCCCGCCCGGACGCGGCGATGGCCTCGCGGGCGAGCGTTTCCAGCCCGCTGCAGCAGGGCACCTCCATCCGCACGACCGTGATCGAGCGGACGGCATTGTCCGCCACGATCCGCCGCGACTTCGTATTGTATGCGGCGACCTCGTCGAGCTTCGGGCAGGCGATCGCCAGCGTCCGCCCGGCGAGGAAGCGGTCGTGGAAGTCGCCGACGGCATAGGCGGCACAGTCGGCCGCCAGAAGCACGTCCGCGCCGTCCCAGATGTCGCCCGTCGGCGGCAGAAGCGAAAGCTGAACCGGCCACTGACCGAGACGCGAGCGAGCGAGCCCGTCGGCGGCATCGGTGCCGCCCGGCGCGGTGTCCGGCGCGTCGTCGTCGCGCCCGTCGAGCTTTCGCATAATCGTCCTCGGGCAACCGCACGGCAACTCGGCCGGGGCGTCGCCCGCGTCCGGCCGCTCGGGGGCCTGCCCTTCGGCGCCGCCGGCGTTTGCCGCCTCGACGGCCTGCTCGTCGAACGCCTCGGCCGGTCGCTGCTCGATGGTGATCGCGCCTTTCGGGCACGTGCCCAAACAGGCGCCCAGCCCGTCGCAGAGGTTCTCGGCCACCAGGCGGGCCTTGCCGTCGACCACTTGGATGGCGCCCTCGGCGCAGCTCGGGACGCAGACGCCGCAGCCGTCGCACTTGTCCTCGTCGATCCGCACAATATCGCGCATTCGGCGTGTCATGGTTCGTCTCCCGGCGGTTTGCGCGCTCGCTTCACACAAACTCTAGCATCTGCCGGTATAAGGTTCCTTGACGTGGGTCAATTCCGCGCGAAAAAGGACGTCCCGGCATGTTGCGGGTGGATTACCGATCGTTATCGTGGTAACAGACCGTCCCGGACCGCCCCGTGGTTGAGATGGAGAACAGAATGTCTGACGAACCCCCTGAGCCGTTGTCGCGTGAGGAAGTCGTCAAAGCCGTCGAACGCCGCCATCCGGCGCGGGTGCCCATAGTGGCCGCGACGTGGTGGGGCGAGGGGCTCATCGAGCAGTACGGCGACCGTATCGGCGAGTTGGACGCGCGGTATCCCGAAGACGCCGTGCGGATGTACATCGAACCGCTGCCGATCGAGCCGATGGGGCTGAGCTGGTACGACCCGGCCGCACAGGCCGGGGCAAGCCACGACGCCGGCGGCGTGATCCCGGACTGGAAACACCTCGACGAGTTCATCGAGAAGATGCCCGATCCGGAAGCTCCGGGCCTGTTCGATGCAATCGCCTCGCAAGCCGAGCAAGCCCACGCCGACGGGCGGTACCTGATTTTCGGCTTCTGGTGTCTGTTCTTCGAGCGGCCGTGGTCGCTCCGCGGCATGGCGAACCTGATGATGGACTACTACCTGTATCCGGAGCAGATTCATCGTCTCTACGACGCGCTGTGTACGCTGTACTGCGGGTTGATCCGCCGGGCGGGGCGCGAGCTGAAGCCCGACGGATTCTGGACCAGCGACGATCTGGGCAATCAGAAGCAGCTCATGATGAAGCCCGAGCACTTCCGCGAGTTCATCAAGCCGTACTACCAGCGCGTCAGCGAGGCGTGCGACGAATTCGGGATGCACTTCTGGCTGCACAGTTGCGGCAACAACACGGAGATCCTCGGCGATCTGGCCGAGGCGGGCGTGGACGTGTTTCACCCGGTACAGAAGCACACCATGGACGAACAGGCCGTGGCGCGCGACTTCGGCGACCGGTTGTGCTTTCTGGCGGGCTTCGACGTGCAGCACACGCTGCAGGAGGGCTCGCCGGACGACGTGCGGCAGGAGGTGCGGCACCTGATCGACACGTTCGACCGCCCGGACGGCGGGATGTGCATCGCGGCCGGCAACGGCATCGTCGCCGGCACGCCGTACGAGAACATCGAGGCGTTCCTGGACGAGGCGCGCACCTACGGCGCCGCCCACCGCCAGCAGTTCTGAGGCGTCGCGCGACCTCATCCCGCAAGCTGTTCGAGTTGGGCGCGGTCGAGTATGCGGACGTGCCTGCCCTCGACGGCGATGACGCCGGCGTGGGCGAGCTTGCCCAGCGCGCGGCTGAGCGTGGCGGGGGCGGCGGCTATTCGAGCGGCGAGCTCGGACTTGCTTACCGCCAGGCGGAAGTCGTCGCCGCCGGCGGCATCGGCCTCATCGAGCAACTCCGTCGCCAGCCGGGCGGGGACGTCCTTGAGCGACAGCGCCTCGATCAACGTGGCGAACTCGTGCAGCTTGGCGGCCATGCCCGCCAGCATCCCCAGCGCCAGGTCCGGGCTTTCGCCGACCAGGTCGTGAATCCGCCGTGCCGGCACGGCCAGCAGGCGGCAGCCGTCGACGGCCTCGGCATACGCGGGGTAGGTTCCCCCGGCCAGCACGGCCGCCTCGGCGAACGTCCGCCCGGGCCCGTAGTGGTGGAGGATTTGCTGCTCGCCGCCTGGCGAGAGCTTGTAAACCTTCACGCGGCCTTCGAGCAGCACGAAAAACTCGCGCGCCTCGCCGCCGTCGGTGAACAGAATCTGCCCGGCGTCGCACCGGCGCACGCGGCAGGCGCGGATGATTCGCTCCACCGCGGCCGCGTCCAGCGCGGCGAACATCGGCACGCCCCGCAGCGCCTCGCGCGTGTCAGCATTGGTTTCCGTCATAGTCCCATTTCAGTGCGAACAAGCACTATAAAGCACAGAGGCCGCGCAGCGCGTGGGGACGTCTTGGCAGAAGCACCCCTTGGCGCTCTCCGTGTTCTTTGTGCCCTCTGTGGTTCCTGCCGTTTACTCCTCCCGGCCGAAAGGCGACAGCTCGCGCAGGCGCTTGATGATCGGCGGGAGGACCTCGATGACTTTGTCGACGTCGGCGTCGGTGTTCTCGACGCTCAGGGAGAAGCGCACCGACCCGTGAGCGGCCGTGTAGGGCACGCCCATCGCCCGCAGGACGTGGCTGGGCTCCAAGCTGCCGGTCGTGCAGGCCGAGCCGCTGGAGGCGCAGATACCGTACTCGTCGAGCATCAGCAGGATCGACTCGCCCTCGATGTACTCGAAGCTGATGTTAGTCGTATTCGGCAGTCGGCTGGCCGTGGTGCCGTTGACGCGGGCGTCCGGGCAGCGGGCCAGCAGCTCACGCTCCAGCCGGTCGCGCAACGCGACGACGCGGGTACGCTCCTCGTCGATCCGCCGCCCCGCCAGCTCGGCCGCGGCGCCCAGCGCGACGATCTGCGCCACGGCCTCGGTGCCGCCGCGGCGCTCGGCCTCCTGGTGCCCGCCGATCAGCCACGGGCTGAACCGGCACCCGCGGCGGACGTACAGCGCCCCGATCCCCTTGGGAGCGTGGAGCTTGTGCCCGGAGACGCTGAGCATGTCGATCGGCAGGTCGGCCAGGGTCATGGGAATCTTCCCGACGGCCTGCACGGCGTCGGTGTGGAAGAGCACGCCCGTCTCGCGGCACATCGCACCGATCCGCTCGACGGGAAAGACCACGCCGGTCTCGTTGTTGGCCCACATGATCGAGCAGACCGCCGTGTCGTCGTCCAGCGCGTTTCCCACGTCCGGCAGGTCGAGCGTGCCGTCGCTGTTGACGGGCAGTTCGGTGTGCCGGTAGCGCGGCAACACTCCCTCGCCGCGCGCCAGGCGCAGCGCGAGATTGCGCACGGCCGGGTGCTCCACGCGCGAGGTCACGACGTGCCGCCTGGCCGGATAGACCGCCAGCGCGCTGCGGATGGCGGTGTTGTCGCTCTCGGTGCCGCAGGAGGTGAACACGACCTCCGTCGGATCGCAGCCGAGCAGATCGGCGACCTGCTGCCGGGCGCGGTCCACATCGTGGGCGATCCGCCCGCCGAACGTGTGCACGCTGGACGGGTTGCCGTAGGCCTTGGCGAGGTACGGCGCCATCGCCTCGCGGACCTCGTCGGCCACGCGGGTCGTGGCGTTGTTGTCCATGTAGATCACGTCGCTCATGGAAACACCCTCTCAACGCAGGGCACGCTGAGAACGCGGAGCAAAGATTACTCTGAACAAAAGCCCTTCTCAGCGCTCTTTGCGATCTCTGCGTTGAATGTCGTTAGCGCTCGTCGCCGAGCCGCTCGCTGACGTCCTCGACGGTGATGGTCTCGTCCACGAGCTCGCGGAGCTTGCCGCCGATCGTCCCGTCGGCCGTGAAGTCCCGCTGGCGGCACCAGGCGCATTTGCCGCGGAAGGCGACCTGCACGGTCGACCCGACAATGTCCACCAGCTCGATGTCGCCGCCGTCGGCCTGGAAGACGGGGCGGATCTCCGCTTCGATGACCTCCTCGACGCGGCGCATGCGCTCGATATTCGTCAGTTTGGGCCGCCGGGCCCCGGGCTCCGGGCCGGATTGTGTCTCCTCGCGCACGTTGGCGATAATCCGCTCGATTGCCGCGTGGCACGCCCCGCAACCGCCGCCGGCCTTGGTGTAGTGCGTGACCTCATCGACCGTCGTCAGCGAGTGCTCGCGGACGACCTTCTCGATCAGCGTGTCCGTCACGCCGAAGCACTGGCAGATGACCTCGCCGGCATCCTCCAGGTCGAACGGACGATGGCGATGCTGGGCGATGGCCTTTTGCAGCGCCTCCATGCCCATCACCGAGCAGTGCAGTTTGGCTTCGGGCAGGCCGCCGAGGTATTCGGCGATATCGTCATTGGTGATCGCCTCGGCCTCGTCGACGGTCTTGCCCTTGACCAACTCGATCAGCGCGTCACTGGAGGCGATGGCGCTGGCGCAGCCGAAGGTCTGGAACTTCGCGTCGGCGATGCGCCCGGCCTCGTCGAGCTTCACCGTCAGCCGCAACGCGTCGCCACACGTGATGTTGCCGACCGTCGCGTCCAGATCGGGTGCATCCACCGCGCCCGCGTTGCGCGGGTTGAGAAAGTGATCCTTGACCTTGTCTGTATAATCCCACATCGCGCCCTCATTGCCTTTCGTACCATTGTAGCCCGCCCGGCGGCGATCGACCCGCCCACCCGAGACGGCCGGGTAAACAGGGGGTAAACAGGGACAGCCACCATTCTCGCATGACGCGCCCACGCAATGTGGGGAAACTAAGTGCGAAAATGGTGGCTGTCCCTATTTAGTCCCGGGCAGCGGCCAGAGGCGGTAGCGGTTGGTCGCGGGGTCGCGGAGCTTCTCGAACTGTCCGCGGTGGGGGGTGTGGTATGTCCCGTCGTCTTCGGACAGGCGCGGCTCGCCGACGAGGTCCTGGAACGGTCCCGGGCGGACGGTGGTCGCGTCGATCGCCCGTCCGAGCAGATCGGTTCGGACGCCGTCGAGAGGCGGGCAGGCCAGCGTTGCGGCCGCGTCGTCGAGGACGAAGCTCAGCGTCAGACCTTCGCGGCTCAGTTGGGGGCGCAGCACGGTTGCGGCGCGGCTGTGGCGGTCCCGGCCGGTCCAGAGCCGCCAATGCGCCAGCGACAGCACCGGGCGCTCGCGCCAGCGGGCGAGGTTCGGGCGTTCGGCGGCGGGCACGTCGGCGGCGTCGAGCGCCGCGCGGTACTGGTCGACGAGCTCATCGCGCGACGTGCGGTCCTTGTTGCTGTTGACCAGAAGCAGCGGCGCATCGAGCGGCGCGCCGTACGTTTCGGACATCACCAGCCCGAAGGCCCCAGCCAGTACGTTGTAGTCGCTGTGGTTGTCGCGGGAGCGTCGCGACTCGGCCGGCAGCGAGATCGCCCCGCGATGGTTGCCGATGATGATGTTGTTCACCACGCGCCAGCCGGAGGCGCCGGGCCCGCGGCTGCGGCGCTCGGTGCCCACGTGCGCCCAGACGCCGAAGTTGCCGTTGAAGTAGATCAGGTTGTGTGCGACGGTCACGCCGCCGGCGTCGTGGCTGTAGATGCCGTCGCCGGCCAGGCCGCGCCCCGCCGTGCTCAGCGCGAGGATGTTGTTGTCCACCAGCAGCGGCCCGCGCCCGAGTTCCAGGAACAGCCCTGCGCCGCGGTTGGCGATGATGACGTTCCGGGTCACTCGGCTGTGTCGGTAGATGTTGTCCAGCCAGATGCCGGAGGTATCGTTCTCGCGGATGAGGTTTTCGGCGATCAGCCCGTCGGTGAAGCCGTGGAGCTTGATGCCGCCGGTTTCCATGCCGCCCAGGCCGAGCGTGTCGTTGCGCTCGATGACGTTTCCGACGATCTGCACCTCCGGCGTGTTGCACCCGACGATGCCCGCGGCGCCGTTGTCGCGGATGATGCACCCGCGGATGACGTGATAGCCGCAGTCGCGCCCCGGGCCCTGGTCGAGCCCGTCGAGGTCGTGGCGGCCTTCGTAGCCGCAGTCGATGCCCGTGGTTTTGGCGTGTTCGATGATGCAGTTCTCGATCCGCCAGTGGTTCCCCCCGCGGCAGCCCAGGGCCCCGGCCTGCGGGAAGCGATTGCCCGGCACGTAGAACCCGGCGTGGAAGTTGTTGCCGCAGTGGGCCATGCGGAAGCCGATCACGTGGATGTAGCCCAGCCCGCGCGTGTACGGCGCGAAGACCCGCCCCCGGACGGAGATCTCCACGCGGACGTCGTCGATCCGTCGGTAGGGGCGCGGCAGATGGATTGTCAGCGTCTTGCCGTCTGAGGTCCAGCAGCCCGGCGCCGCGGCGAGCTGCTCGGCGTCCGGCAGTTCGCGCAGGGGCTGACCGTCGGCGAACACCTGCCCGCAGCTATAGTCCTTCCGCGTTTGCAGCGGCGTGGCAAAAGGGTTATACGATTGCACCGCGCCTTTCGGCGCGCCGGTGCGGAAGGCCGCCGCGTCCAGCGTGGTGCGATAGACGCCGTCGGCGCCGGCGACGGGTTCCCACGGGCCCGGCCACAGGTCCGACCCGCGGATCGCCACCGCCTCGCCGGCTGCGGCGCGATAGACCACCGGCTTGCCCGGCTCGCCGCCGCGGACCGGCGCGACCCGCTCACGATAGACCCCGCCGTGGACGCGCACGGTGTCGCCGGGTCCGGCCAGCGCGGCCGCACGGGAGATCGTCTTCAGCGGTGCGGCGGGCGAGCCGGGGTTGTCGTCAGCGGCCTTGGGATGGTTCCGGTCCACGATGTAGGTGCGTCCGGCCGCGACGGGCGGCAGGGTCGCCAGGGCGACCGCGGCGACGATCAGGACGCGGCGGGGGGACGATGCTGTCATGGGATGGCCTTTCCTGTCGTACCCCCCGCGGTGGCGGGCATTATACCCGCCGTCCCGCCGCTCGCCATGAGAACCGCGGCTCGATCGATGCTCCGTTCGTCGTGGCACGGGCCATGTGTCGTGGCGCGGGCGTCTCGCCCGTGTGTCGCAGGGGCCCCCGGCCCCTGCCCATACGAATGACGTGTCGTGGCGCGGGCGTCTCGCCCGTGTGTCGCAGGGGCCTCCGGCCCCTGCCTACACGAACGACGCCAGGCGAGCACGGCCGAGACGGCCGTGCGACACATGGGCAGGATGTCGCAGGTCCGCACGGGCCCATGCCACGACGAGGGGCTTTTCGTTTGAACTTCCCGCCGCCGCGGCCTCTAATGCCGCGTTTGCGACACGCACACGATGCCATGGAGAGACGATGAACGCAGCAACGGACGACCACGTGGTGTACGTATCGGCAACCGAGGGCAACGACGACTGGACGGGCCGGCTCGCGGCGCCCGCCGCCGACGGATCCGATGGACCGCTGGCGACGCTCCCGGCCGCGGTGGCTGCGGCCCGCGACATGGCCCGGTCGCCCGAGCGCCCGGCGACGGTGGTGCTTGCCGACGGGCGGCATCGCCTCGACGCGCCGCTGCCGCTGGGCCCCGACGCGTCGCACATCACGTTCCGCGCCGCCGACGGCGCCCGCCCCGTGATCGCCACGTGCGTTCCGGTCACCGGCTGGCAGCCGGCGACGGTCAATGACGGCGTCGCTTGTTGGAAGGCCGACGTCGCCGACGTGATCGACCGGATCGGCGACTTCCGCCAGCTTTTCGTCAACGGCCGCCGCGCGCAGCCCGCCCGCCTGCCCAAGGAGGGCGTCTACTGGATGGCCGACGTGCCGGGCACGACGCTGACGCCGATCCTCGAGCGCAAGGTCGAGCAGCGGCATACCTTCATCGCCGGCGAGGGCCACTGGCAGGAGTTCCGGAACATCACCGACTGCAACGTGGTCATGCTGCACTGGTGGATCGAGGAGCGCTGCCCCGTGGCCTCGTACGACCCGCACACGCGGTCGGTGACGCTCGCCGAGGAGCCCAATCGCCCGCTGGTCGACGACCTGAACGCGCAGTACGCGCGGTACTACATCGAGCACGTCTTCGAGGCGTTGACCGCGCCGGGCGACTGGTACCTCGACCGCGAGGCCCAGTGCGCGTATTACGTTCCGCAGGATGGCGAGACGCCCGAAACCGCCGACGTCGTCGCGCCCGCCCCGGACGCGCTGCTGAATATCCACGGCGACCCGGACGCCGAGGCGCTGGTCGAGAATGTCCGCTTCGAGGGTATCGCCTTCGAGGGACACGACTGGCGCCAGTACAACCGCGCCGCCCAGTCGGCGGCCAAAATGCCCGGGGCGATTGAGCTGCGTGGGGCGCGCGAGATCGCCTTCGAGGACTGCGCGATCCGCCACGCGGGCAACTACGCGTTCGACATCCAGGACGGCTGTGCGTTTTGCCGCATCGTCGGCTGCGAGATCAGCGACATCGGCGCCGGGGGCATCAAGGTCGACGGCGCCAACGCCAAGGGCCCGCGCCGCCGACGCACGGGCAACAACATCATCAGCGACAATCACATCCACGCACTCGGGCGCGTGCATCACTGCGGGCCCGCGATCACGCTGAAGAACACCTTCGGCAATTACGTGGCGCACAACCACATCCACGACCTGTACTACACGGGCATCTCCGTCGGCTGGGTCTGGGGTTACGCCGAGTCCGTCGCGCGGGACAACCGCATCGAGAAGAACCACATCCACGACGTCGGGCAGGGCTGGCTCAACGACATGGGCGCGGTGTACCTGCTGGGCGTTCAGCCCGGCACGGCCGTGCGCGGCAACGTGATCCACGACGTCCACAGCCACAGGTACGGCGGCTGGGCGATTTACCCGGACGAGGGCTCCAGCGAGATCGTCATCGAGAACAACCTCTGCTACGACTGCACGAGCCAGTTGTTCCACCTGCACTTCGGGCGCGAGAGCCACGTCCGAAACAACCTGTGGGCCTTCGCCGGCGAGGCGATTATCGCCATCAGCCGCGGCAACGACACGGAGTACACCGGCAGCGCCCCCGACGGGCGCATCACCAACGCGTTTACCTTCGAACGGAACATCGTTATCACGGACGGCAGCCCGATCTTCCTCGGCGGCATGGAGCGCTGGATCGGCGACGTGACCGGCACGCTCGACCGCGACAACTTCATCAGCGACCTGAACTGCTTCTGGGACGTCGGCGGCGCGGAGCTGTGGTGCGCCGATGGCGGGCACCTGATCGCCGACGAGGGGTACGACCGCGTCTACCCGTGGGACGAGTGGACGCAGCGGGGCAATGATCGCCACTCCGTCATCGCCGATCCGAAATGCGCCGATATCGCCGGACGGGATTTCACCCTCGCCGACGATTCGCCTGCGCTGGAACTGGGCTTCAAGCCGCTGGACGTCTCGGACGTCGGCCCGCGACCGAAGGACAAGCGGACCTTCCCGCTGGCGCCGCTGTCGTCCTGAGGCGGCACAGCGGTTGTCGCGGCCGGGCGCGATGCGGTAGAATGCGTGGTCGCCGTGCTAGGTGGGGCGCTAGCGGTGCCCTGAGTTCCGATTCGTCGGGATGACCCGCAATCCGCTATAGCGGGGCTGATGCTCTGTCGAGGGCTGTTCGCGTCGGGCCCCCTGGCCCGAGCGACGGCGTTGAGGGCTGGGTCCTCTGCAACGCTGCGCCGTGAACTTGGTCAGGTCCGGAAGGAAGCAGCCATAAGCGTGCCGGTAGCGTGTGCCGGAGGGCAACCTGGCCGGAGCCGTCTGCCCGGGCAAGCCCCGCCGCGATGGTTCGACACAGAGCGCACGGCTTTTGTTTTGCGCTGCGTCGGTCGATCGGGATGGCGGTTGCGGCGCACGTCGCGTACGACGAACTCGAAGACGCGGTCGCTGCATGGAAGCCGCCTGAGACGCGCCCCGAGATGAACATGACACCAGCCACGCAGCCGGGCGACGCTCTTGGCCGAGCCATGGGCGCGCGCTGGGGTCGCTGATGACGCAAGGCATTGACCAGGCCGTCGGGCAGTCGGTCAAGCTGAAGGTCTATCAGCGTGCGGCGTGGGCCTGGGCATTGGCGCTGCAGATTGTCCTGTTTGTCTGTGGTGTGGCCGACCTGGTGTTGCGGCGGGTTCTCCCCGTCGCGTGGGTGCGTGGCGGCTGACGCATCGTCTCCGGCGCGCCTGTGGCGGCGGGGGCAAGCGACCGTGGCGAGGGCTGCCTAGAAAAGATCCGTCAGCAGGCGGACGACCTGGGGCGCGTCTCGCGCGACGAGCGTCAAGGGGGCGGCCAGCATGCCGGTGGCGACCAGAAGGAGGGTGACACCGGTCGGTGTCGGCTCGACGCGGACGCCGGCCAACTCGGTGCCAAGTGCTTCGGAGAAGCGGCGTGCCAACTGGCGGTCGCCGCCGCTGAGCCGCACGGAGACATTCCGCAGCACGGTGAGCCCGCCGAGGCGGACCGTGGCATCGGCGCCCGGCAGATAGAGCCCCTCGGCCGCCTGGCGGTACGGCAGCCCAAGGCGCTTGACCGTGCGTGCCACCGCCTTGCGAGCGGCCGGGCGGGACACGTTGTAAATGACCCACGTAGCCCGGCCGGGCGAGAGCAGCGCGATCAGCACGGCCGGCATCGCCACGGCCAGGGGGATCGTCCACGCCGCGCCGCCAAGGGTTTTGACCATCGGCAGGACGCCCAGCGGGCTCAGGGCGATGGCGAGGATGGCGAAATCACACCGCCCGCTGAGCAACTGGGGACGGCGCCGACTGTTGAGCAGCCCGAGGATGAAGAAGTACACCGCCACCGGCACCACGACGGTGACGATGTCTAGCGGCTGGGCGAGTTGTCCGTCGGCGATCATTCCAGACGCCTCCGTCTCCTGTAACAGCGCATTCTACTCCAGGTCGCCGGGCTCGGCAACTTTTCTGTAGCCCAGCGCCTTGACGACATCGAGCACCTCCGTCCACGACGGAAAATGGCGCCTGTTCGCTTCCTGGTATTGACGAATGGCCATGAGGAACTCGAACTGCTCGTCGGTCATCTCGCCTTCTTCGGCGGCGCGGCGGCTGTCCGAGCGTCGCCGCCCGGGCCCGCGCCGCCGGTCCAGGCCGAGGCGGCGATCTACGACACGCCGCCGCTCGGCGCGACGGCGCTCCTCGTCGGCGCGTTGCTGCTCGTCGTCGGCCTTCCGGTCAGCATCCATGGACTTATCGGTCATCAAGGGGGCTCTCCGAAGATCTGTCTGCGACAGGCCGCGTCGTGCTAAAGCTCGTCGCGGTCGTCGTCTTCATCGTCCTCGAACCCGTCGTCATCGTGGTAGTCCGCGTCCAGGTCGCCCTCGCCAAACTCGAACAATTCCGCGTTGTCCTCGTCGTCGAAGCCGTCGGTCTCCCGGCGAATCTCGCCGGCCAGACCGAGGCCTTCGTCGTCTTCGTCCTCTGCGTCGTCCTCGTCCTCGGCCATGTCGGCGGGTCGGAATTCCTCGACGTCCTCGCGGTCAGCAATCACCTCGCTGGCCTCGTCCAGCAGCGCCTCGGGAACCAGAACGGGCACGCCTCGCGTCAGCCCTCGGCGGCCGGCAAGGGTCTCCGCATCGACGTCCGCGACGTCGCCGGCTTCGGCCGGAATGTCGTGATCGTCGAGCAGGTCGATATACTCCTCCGCTTCGTCCTGCGAGCGGGCGAACGCGACGGGAACCATCTCGTCGCCGGCGGGTGTCATGGCATCGCCGTCAGGCATTGCAGACCTCGCTGTTGCATCGTCGGGACCGTCCGCGACGACTCTGATTCATCGTCGGCGTCCGACCCCCCTGGGCTGAAGCGAACTTCGCCCTGTTGTTCGGACGCGCCGGCGTATAGATTATACGGCGCGGCACCGTCGTTTCGCACGGACAGTCCGGCGTGGAGCCGACGGTGCGGGCGCATCGGCCCGGCCGCCGTATGGTGCGGCGGTGACGGGTATGCCCGTTTGGCAAGGAGCCGACGATGAAGTACCTCATCGACAGGCGAATGGGCCTGTGGCTGGTTCTGGCGGCGGCCGTTGCCGGCGGCTGCAACGCCACCGGCCCGTACATGGACGAAGAGCGACTCGACAAGGGGCTGGTGATCATCCTGCCCGGCATCGAGGGCGAGAGCCAGTTCAACCGCAACATTCGCCGCGGGCTTCTGTCGGCCGGCGTCGACCGCGCCATGCCGATCCATCACTGGGGGCGCCCCGTGCCTGGCGTCGGCATGTTGCTCAACCAGATGGACGTGATCGGCAACCGCATCGCCGCCCGGGGCGTCGCCGACCGAATCATGAAATACCAGGACGACTACCCGGGCCGACCCGTGCACATCATCGGGCACAGCGGTGGCGGCGGCGTGGCTGTCTTCGCCGCCGAGGCACTGCGCGACGAGCACAAAGTCGACGGGCTCGTCCTGCTGTCGGCGAGCGTCTCCAGCGCCTACGACCTGACCAAGGCGCTGAACCGCTCGCGAAACGGGTTGATCAATTTCTACTCCGAAGCCGATGTAGGCCTTCTGGTCATCGGGACGATCCTGGCCGGAAACGTGGACGGGACGCACGGTCCGGCGGCGGGGGCGATCGGCTTCGATCGCCCGCCGCCGTCCGCGCCGGCGGACAAGCGGGCCGCCTACGGAAAACTGTACGAGTTTCAGGTGACCGCCGGCATGCTCGGCGGCGCCGACGCGCACACGGCCGCGACGGGGGCCGGCTTCGTGCGGCGCCGGGTGGCGCCGTGGGTTCGATCGTCGTACTGGCCTGCAGGCGCCGTGTCGAGCGGGAGGCGGTGAGGTCTTGCCCCGTGGTGTACGGGCGTGCGATAATTCGCCTCGTGCCCGTTGTCGCGGGGTCGAGAAGCCATGGTCAAGCCGCGAGCCATCGTGTTACGCACCGCCGGGACGAACTGCGACCGGGAGACGGCCTATGCGCTCAGCCAGGCCGGCTTCGACGCCTGCGCCGTTCACGTGCTGAGCATCATCGACCGCCCGAAACGTCTGGGCGAGTTTGAGTTTCTCGTCGTGCCGGGCGGGTTCAGCTACGGCGACGACGTCTCGGCGGGCAAGATTCTCGCCAACCAGTTGATCCACCACCTTCGCGACGAACTCAACGCCTTTGTCGCGGCGGGCAAGCTGGTGCTGGGCATCTGTAACGGGTTCCAGGTACTGCTCAAGTGCGGGCTGCTGCCCCGGGGGCAGGTCGGCGCGGATGGCGCCGCCGACGCCACGTTGGGCTGGAGCGACACCGGGCAGTTCGAGGACCGTTGGGTGCATCTTCGCGGTGACAGCGACCGGTGTGTGTTTCTCGCACGCGGCGACGTGATCACGCTGCCGATCGCCAACGGCGAGGGCAAGTTCGTTCCACGCGAGCCGGCGGTGCTGTCCCGGCTGCGCCAGGGCGGCCAGTTGGCGATACGCTACGCCGACGCCGAGGGGCGAAGCAATGACTCGGCCAACCCCAACGGCAGCGTCGACCACGTCGCGGGACTGTGCGATCCGAGCGGGCGCATTCTGGGCCTGATGCCGCACCCGGAGCGATTTGTCGACGCGACGCATCACCCGCGCTGGACGCGCGGTCTCGCGGATGTCGCGCACGGGCGGCGGATATTCGACAATGCGCGGGCGGCGTTGAATTGAGGCCCGCGCGTCAAAGCGATGTGATCGGGCGTCCGCGAGCGGAAATCCTGATATGCCGCGGGCCCGTGCGGCCGATATGGAGTTCATGAACATCGCGAGCCGGACGTCCTCGGCTTCGCCGAGGCGGGAAAGGATACGCATCATGTACAGATATGTTTGGATTGCCGGGGTGCTTCTGGCGGCGGTCGGCTGCACGCACTCGGACGAGAACCCCGACTGGGATCCGCGAGCGGACCTGCCCGCCTGGAGCTACGACGCCCCGGTGTACTACCGCCCGACGGAAGACCTCGCGCCGGTCGAGCCGGGCTCGCTGGGCTTCGAGGTCGCGCCGAACATCGACGTCTACTTCGTCAACCAGGCGCAATTCTTCGTCGTTCACCCGTCCGGCTACCAGGTCACCGGTGAGCCCCGGATGGGCGTGTGGTACTCGCTCGACCACGAGCGGTGGCAGCGGGCGGGGTATTTCGGCGTCGAGCAGTCGCATTTTCTGATGCAGGCGGAGCAGGACGGGCGATATTGGGTCCGCTTTGCCGGACCGGGCCAGCCGATCAGCGAGGTTCCGCCCGGCCAGCCACACCGTATCTATGTGGTCGATCGCCAGCGTCCGCAGATTACGCTCGACCTGACGCCCCCGCCGTATACCGTGGACGAGGAAGGTAATCGCATTCCGCATACCTATCACGTCGGTGACGAGGTCTCGCTGCACTGGCGCGTCGATGAGCGGTACCTCGAGCCCGACAGCATCCGGCTGAGCAGTTGCTTCGCCGAGTTCCCGCACAACCTCGTCTGGGGCGAGTGGCCGCGCCCGCTCGAGGCGGAAGGCACCATCGAGGGGGTTGTTCTGCCGGCCGCAGCGGGGCGTCACGGCGGGATGCGCTTCCGAATGGAGGCGCGGGACCGCGCGGGCAACATCGGCCTGGCGATGACCGAGTTGATGCACGTCGAGGGCGACGACGCGCCGAGCGAGCAACCGTCCGTGCGACCGGCCGGTCAGTTCGAGATCGTCTATCAGCAGCCGGCGCGGCAGGAAACCGGCTGGCCCCACAAGGGCGCATTCGTTCGCGGCGGGCGGCCGCGCGTGTTGACATGGATGCCGAAACTGGCCGCCCGACACGCGGACAAACGGATCGACCTGGAGTTCTCCGCCAACGACGGGCGGTCCTGGCATGTCGTTGCCGAGGGCATCACGCCGAGCGAAGGCGAACAGGAGCCGTCATGGAAAGTCGCCTGGACCGTCCCCGAGGTGACCAGCAAGAACTGCCGCCTGCGCGTGGTGGCCCGGCCGCGCGGCGACGAGGGCGACGCGCTGATGCTGGCGCTGTCCGCCCGCTTTACCGTTGACACAGTGGCCCCGGATACAATGCTCGGTCCGGAGCCGGTCGAGCCCGGCGAGTGAGCGCCGAGGCGGTTCGCGCGGCGGGCCGTGGCACGCCCATGGGGCCCCAAACGGCGCAAGTGCAATGTGATCAAAACCTTAGGGTATTTACCTTAGACATTTTTTCTTGCAGTTTCCCTTGTGGGACGGTATGGTTCACATGCTGATTGGGGGCGTACGGGTGTATCCGTGTGCAGATGGTTCAAGGGGCAGGGATGAGTATTGACAAGGCATCGCGATTGCGTCGACTCTACGGTGGGGTTGGGGTATGACTACGGGAACCATTGACGTATTGCTGGCCGATGACCATCGCATGGTTCGCGAGGGTCTGGCGACACTGCTGCGGCGCGAAAGTGACATTCGCGTGGTGGGCGAATGCGGCGACGGGCTTCGCGTCGCTGAGGAAGTCCGCCGGACCGAGCCGGACGTGGCCGTGCTGGACATCATGATGCCGCGGCTTAACGGACTGGACGCCTGCCGCGAGTTGCGCCGTCGTGACGGCTCATTGGCGATCCTGATTCTGACGATGTACGACGACGAGCAGTTTATTGCGCGCGCCTTCGACTACGGCGCGTCGGGCTACCTGCTCAAGGAGGCCGTCGGTCAGCGCCTGGCCGAGGCGGTTCGCGCCGTGGCGCGGGGTGAGATTTACCTGGGCCCGGGCATCCCGCGCGACGTCGTGCAGCGCGCGCGGGACGGCGAGAGCGACCCGTATGAGAAACTGACCACCCGCGAGCGCCAGGTGCTTCATCTCATTGCAGAGGGAAAGACCAACCGGCAGATCGCCGAGGAGCTGAAGCTGGCGCTCAAAACGATCGACACGCATCGATCCCACCTGATGCGCAAACTGGACATCCACGACCAGACGAATCTCGTCAAGTTCGCCATCCGGCGGGGGCTGGTCTCGGCGCGGTAGGGCTACGGTCCGAGGACCTCGGCGCTGTTGACAATGTGGGCGCCGGCTGCGCGCATCGTCTCGAAGGCGCGCGCCACGTCGCCGTCGGTCAATTCGATGCCCCGACAGCCGTCAGCGACCACGTAGGTCTCGAATCCTAACCGCCGCGCGTCCAGCGCCGAGGCCTTGACGCACACGTTCGTTGCCAGACCCGCCAGGTAGACCGCCTCCACGCTGCGCCCGCGCAGGAAACCGGCCAGGCCGGTCCGCCGCACGTGCGCGTTGTCGAAGAAGACGCTGTAGCTGTCGAGCTTGGCGTCGTCGCCCTTGTGCAGAATCTTGTCGATCGCGTCGGTGTTCAGGTCCGGATGCAACGCCGCCCCCTGCGTGTCGGCCACGCAATGCACCGGCCAGAGGTGCTGGTCGACCCCCTCGACCTGGATGGTCTCGCCGACGTCGTGGCCCGGGTGGTTTTCGGCGAAGCTGACGTGATCCGGCGGGTGCCAGTCGCCCGTGGCGACGACCAGCTCGAACTGCTCGGTCAGGGCGTTGGCGACGGGAACCACCTCGTCGCCGCCGGGGACAGCCAGCGCGCCGCCCGGCATGAAGTCGTTTTGCAGGTCGACGAGAATCAACGCGTCCATGGTGTCTATCCTTTCGATCGTCGTCGCACATCGAGGATCATCTCCGTCTTGCGCTCGTGCAGGTTCCGTTCCAGCCCGGCCGGATAGGAATGCGGATTCATCAACCGTTTGATGCCGGCGTGGAACCTCCCGAGTTCGTCGCCGCAGCGGTCCCGCGCCGCTTCGAGCGGCGGAACGTCGTAGACGCGCCGCCCATTGCGGAAGACCGGCACGAGCAGCTCGCGCTGGTCCGCGTCGGCGGGCAGGTCCTTGCGCCGCGTTGGGTCGGCCGGGTCGACGATCGTCACGCCGTCGCCGATGCCGATGTCCTCGTCGTAGATGGCGTCGCCGAGGGCCTCGCCGTCGGACACGTACCGCCGCACGCGCAGCCGCCCCGGCGTGGAGACCTTCGCAAGCTGCTCGGATAACTTGATACGCGGCCGCCAGGTGTCGCCCTCGCGCACGGCCGAGAGCTTGTAGACCCCGCCGAGCGCCGGCTCGTCGTAGCCCGTTGCCAGGCGGGTGCCGACGCCCCACAGGTCGATCGCGGCGCCCTGCTCGTGCAGCGATTCGATCACGTGCTCGTCCACGTCGCCGCTGGCGACGATTTTGGCGTCGCTCAGCCCGGCCTCGTCCAGCATGGCGCGCGCCTCGCGGCTCAGCCAGGCAAGGTCGCCGGAATCCAAGCGGATGCCGATCATCGCGTGACCGCGATCGCGCAGGCGGTGGGCGGTTTCGATCGCGTGGCGCACGCCGCGCAGCGTGTTGTACGTGTCGACCAGGAAGATGCCGTTGTTGGGCAAGGCCTCGGCGTAGGCGTTGAACGCCTGGGGCTCGTCGTCGAAGAGCATCACCCAGCTATGGGCGTGCGTGCCCTTGACGGGGATGCCCAGCAGCTTGCCGGCGAGGGCGTTGCTGGTGCCGGCGCAGCCGCCGACGTACGCGGCCCGGCTGGCCGAGATGCCGCCGTCGATGCCCTGGGCCCGCCGCAGGCCGAACTCCAGAACCGGCTCGCTCCCGGCGGTCGTGCAGATTCGTGCGGCCTTCGTGGCGATCAGCGACTGGAAGTTCAGGATATTCAGCAGGGCGGTCTCGAGAATCTGGCAGTCCACCAGCGGCCCGGTGACGCGCAGAAGGGGCTCGTGCGGAAGGACGACGTCGCCCTCGGCGACCGCGTCGATGGCCACGTTCGGGCGAAGCTGCCGCAGATGCGTCAGGAAGTCATCGCTGAAGATGCGCTCGCCGTCGTTGCCGGTGATCTGCGCCAGCAGGTCCGTATCAGAGGCGTCGAAGCCGAACGACTCGACGTACTCGACGACCTGCGCCAGCCCGCAGGCGATCGTGTAGCCGCCACCGAACGGATTGGCCCGAAAGCTGACGTGGAACGACGCTTCGCGATCGGCCATGCCCAGGTTCCAGTACCCCTGCGCCATGGTCAATTCATACAGGTCCGTCAGCAGCGCGAGTGAATGGCCGTAGAGTTCCCGTAACATGCTGGGATATTATAGAGGCCGATGGCGGCTGGCTGAAACGCCGGAGCGAGGACGGCTCGTTATCTCGTGGACTCGTTGACTCGTGAATGCGTTCGCCCCTCTGACATGCGAGAACCACGTGACGGATTGACCGGTTGACCATATGGCCTGGCCAACGAGTTCACGAATCAACGAAATAATGACTGTGCGGGCCGCGTTGACGCCTGTAGAGGCGGCGGGCTAAGATTTCGCAGGTGCTGAGAACCGGCCGCGCCGGAGAAAGGGCACGCTGATGAAGACCTTTCGTCTGATTGTGGGCTGTCTGCTTCTGGCCTCGCCGGTGATGTCGGCCGGCTGCAACAAGGTCTTTCTGTTCAGCCGGGAAGACGAGATCGCGCTGGGCGAGAAGTATGGCCCGGAGTTCGAGGCCGAATACGGTGGCCGGGTCGACGATGCTCGCGTGCAGGAGTATGTCAGCTCGATCGGGCTGGATCTGACGACGGCGGCCGAGCGCGACATGCCGTATCAATTCGCCTTGCTGCGGTCGCACACGCCGAACGCGTTCGCCGTGCCCGGCGGGCGGATCTACGTGACCGTCGGGTTGATGAAGGACATGACCAACGAGCGCCAGCTCGCGGCCGTGCTCGGACACGAGATCGGACACATCGTCCACCGCGACAGCGCCAAGGGGCTCCAGCGCCAGCTCGGCGTGGAGCTGCTGGCCGCCATCGTCGGCGAGGCGGTCGGCGGCGGGGGCGGCACGGCGGCCAAGACCGCCGCGAAGGTCGTCGGCGGGCTGGTCAACCTTCGCTACAGCCGCGACCAGGAATACAACGCCGATCAGGCGGGCATCAAGCACATGGCCGCGGTGGGCTACAACCCGTGGGGAATGGTGGAGCTTCTGCGCCTGCTGGAACGTGAGAAGGAGGCCGGCACGCTCGGCGAGATGCTCAGTACGCACCCGCTGACCAGCAAGCGGATCGAGGAGGTCGAGGACACGCTCCGCGAGGACTACCCCGCGTTCTCGCCCACGCAGCCCGACCCGAACGCCGGGCGGTTCATGGCGATGCACGGGCGAATCGTGAATCTCCCGCCCCCGCCGCCGAAGGAGGATCTGCCCGACGTGCCGGACGATCCCGCGCCGCCGGCCGAGACGGACACGTCTGCTTCGTCCGGCGCCCGCCCGCCGGCTATCCGCATTCCGGATGTCGAGTAGGTGGGCGATGGGCGGCGTTGCTTAGACCATGGCGCTTGCCACGGCCGCCAGCGCCAGACAGCCCACGCCGATCCCGCGGCGCCACCCGCCGCGGCGCAGGAGCCCCACACCGGTCAGCGCGAAGCACGCGGCGAGGCCCAGCGGCGCCAGCGGGACGAGCACCGCGGCCGCCGTCGTTGCGCCGTTGTCCGGGAGCATGAAGGAATTGCTCACGTCGCCCCAGCCGGAGACGGGGACGAGTGTCACGTCACGGTCCATCGCCTTGGGCGTCATCACCGCGCGGAGTCGTGTCAGGTAGCGGTCGTGCTGCCGGCCGGCGGTTCCGAGTCCGGCAAGTTCATCGGTCAGTCCATACGCACGGGCGACCGGCTGGGCGTATTCCGTGACGAACACGTGCCCGCCGTGTTCGGTCGTCGCCGTGGTGATGAGCTTCTCGTAGTTCGTCCCGCTGGGGCTGTCGGGCACAACGCGGACGCGGTCTGCGTCGACCGTGTGGTTTGCCCAGTTCGCGCAAGCGACGCGCTGGGGCGCGACCACGTACAGCACGATTTCGTTTTCCAAATCGGCCGATAGCTGCGAGATGACCAGGGGATAAACGAGTTCGTCGTCCGTGTACGTGTAGGTGATCGGATGAGGGGCGAGCGTGGGCTTGTCCGCCTCCTCGGGTCGGATGCGCATCGCCAGCCAGTACCAGCCGTCGGCTACATATCGCGCAAAGACGCGGTCGGCGCCGACGCCGACGGCGTAGCGATGGTCGTTGAGCCACTGGTGCAGTGCCTTCGGCTCCTTGGCCGAGAGCACCACGTATTCGAAGATGCCGGCCGTGCCCGCTTCCTCGACCGTCACCGCCGGATCTGCCTGTATACCGTTTCCGGCCCAGTTGGCCGCTCCGCAGCCGCAGCCCAGACCGCCGCCCTTATTTGACGGAAGGAAGAATCGCGGCGTCGTCTCACGGTTGAGTTGTTCGAAGATCGCGTCGTCGGCCTTGTCCACGCTGTCGGGCTTGGCGGGGACGGGCACGACCCACGCCAGTTCGTCCGGACCGCGACGGAAATACGTCCGCAGAACCACGGTCACCTCCTGCCCGTCCGTTGCCAGCAGAGCTTCCTGTTTCGGCGAGGCGACCCCGTCGCCCGCCCCCCCCACCAACTCGGCCGCTTGCCCGACGGGTCTGAAAAACGCCCCGTCGCCCGCCGCCGTCCGGGGTGAGGCGCCGGCGGCCGGAAGCAGGAGGATGGTCCAACATGCCGTGTGGTGCCGCAACAGTCGTCCAATCATCGTGAGTCCCTTTCGACCGCTCATACCTCCGTGGGCCCCGGCTGCGCAGAAAAAACTTCCCGCGCCGTGGCGATTGACGCCGGCCGCGGCTGGCGCGACAATCGCGGGCCACATGGGCGGCACGACGAACGATGCGGAGCTTGTGGCGCAGTACCTCGCCGGGCGCGGCGAGGCATTCGACGCGCTCTACGCCGCCCACGGGCCGCGAATCGCGGCATATTTCGCGCGCAGCGGCTTCGCCGGCGCGGACGCCGACGACCTGACGCAGCAGACGTTCGTTCGCGCGGCCCGGTCGCTTGGCACGTTCGACGCGGGGCGCGGGGCGTTCGGTGTCTGGCTGTCCGCGATCGCCCACAACGTGGCGCGGCGGCATTTCGCCCGGCGGCCCGCACCGGCGAACTTCGATCCCGAACTGGCCGAGGTGATGCTCGAATCGACGGACAACCCCGCCCCCGCGGCCGAGGCCGCCGAAGAGATCGCCGCCGTCCGCGATTGCGTCGGCCAGTTGCCTGACGAACTGGGCCGCGTCATTCGGCTGCGGTACGTCGAGGGGCGGACGACGCGCGGTGTCTCGGCCGCGATGACCATGCCCGAGGCAACCGTCCGCCTGCGGCTGGGCGAGGCGCGAGCCGCCCTGGAACGCTGCCTGCGAGAAAAAGGCCTGTGCTGATGCTGCGCGAACGGGCCGCGCGGCGGATAGTATCTATCGGATGAGCGATACGCCGAACAACGCGAACGAGCGGGTCGAGCGGCTCCTGCGGCGCTGGGGCGCCGAGGAGGCCCGTCGCGCTGCCGGCGACCGGCTCGCGCCGCTGCCGGGCGTGCCGCGTCGGCGCGTCTGGTCGCGCGTGCTGTGGTGGACGATGCCCGCCGCGGCGGCCGCGGCGCTGATCGTCGTCGCCGTCGGCGTGTGGTCGTCGCACCTGCGGGCGCCGTCTCAAGCAAACGATGAGTCCGCCGACCGGCAGCGCAAAGTGGCGCACGCTCCGCAGGCGCCCGAGGCGACCAAGATGACGCGAACGCCGAAGACGCGACCGGCCGACGGCGAACTGAATACGCTCAAAGGCGAGATCACCGCGCTGCGGAAGGACCTCGAGCGGCGGGAAGTTGAACTCGCGGCGGCCGAAAAGGCGAAACGCGAGCTGGCCGCCACGTTGGACGAGGCGATGCATGGCGCGCGAGAGCGGGAACTCGCCGAAGCGCGCCGGCGGGCCGAGCAGGCCGAGAAGCGCCTCGCGCAGCTCGGGACGGCCTCTACCGGCATTGATCAGCGCGCCGAGGAACTTGCCCGACGTGTCGACGCGCTTGAGGACAAATTCGCAGCCGCACGCAGGGAAGCCGAACAGCTTGCCGACGCGCGCGACACGGCGGCGGCGGGTGCCGCGCGAGCGGCCGAGCGCCTCGCCGCCGCGACAAAGGAACTGCGGCGCATGCGCCGGATGCACGACGAGGCGTTGGCGACGGCGCGCGACGCGAAGGCCGAACTCTCGCGGATTCGCGCGGGGCACGCGGCCGCCCGCGCGCGGATGCGGCGTGCGTACATCGCGGCGCTGGCGGGGGCGTCGGATGACGCCGCCCCCGAACGCACGGCGCACGGCGGTGACGAAGCCGCCCGTACGGTCGACCTGGCGGGCTGTCGTCGAGCGGCCCGCAGGGCGGATATCGCCGGCCGGGCTGCGGCACTGGCGACGCGCAGCCGAGCGCCCGATCAGCGCCGGCTGCTGGACGCCGTGGAAATCGTCTTCACACGTCTGGACCTTCTGGACCCGTACGCGCCGCAGGCGGCGGCGTCATTTGAGGAACTGCTCACGCAGACGGGCATCCGAGGGCGGATCGCCCGCGCTCGCGACGACGCCAATGTCGCCGGCAAGGTGGCGACGCTGTTGTTCGAGGCGGACATGATTCTGGAGGCGGCGGAACGTGCGGCTTAGGGTATCACAACTTGTCCGGGGCGGGCTGATCGCCGCGTGGCTGCTGGCTGCTGGCTGCGGCGCGATGAACGACCAGCGCGCGCGGTGGGTGGGCGGCAAGGCATCCGACGCGACGACTGAGGCCGTGCCTGTCGCGGCGCAGCTGCCGTCGGTCGAAGACGGTTTGCGCACGCCGGACCAGCGGGCGCTGAACCGCGCCGTGGCGCTGGCGGCTGAGGGCAGCTACCGCGCCGCGGCCGAGCGGCTCAGGCCTCTGACCGAGCGGTTCGCCCGCACGGGCGACCGGCGCCGAGCGGCCGAGGCCACTTACTGGTCGGGCTACTGCGCGGAGAAGCTCGGCGACGCAGACCGCGCTGAGACGCTGTACCACCGGGTCCTGCGAGACTACAGTGAGCAGCCGGCCGCACGGCACGCGAAGCGGCGGTTGGAGGTGTTGCAGTAGAACAGGCGGGGTGCCGTGGGCTGCGAGCCCCAAGGGCGAGCAACCACGCCCGCGCTGACCAAACGTGGTTGCTCCGCAACCGCGGCACCCCGCTCTCTTACGTTTTACGACAGCTTCTCGCTCAGGAGCTTCTGCACCTCGCTCGGCTGGGCGGCGCCGCGGGATTTCTGCATCACCTGCCCCATGAGGAAGCCGAAGGCCTTCTTCTGCTTCTTGCCGTCGCCGGTGGCGTCGGCGACGGCCTGGGGATTGGCGGCGATCGCCGCGTCCACCCACGCGGCGAGTTGTCCGCTGTCGCGTACGGCCAGAAGCCCGTCGCGCTCGGCGATCTGGCGCGGGCTGTCGGCGTCGCCGTCGGCCAGAGCGGCGAAAATCTTCTCGCCCGCCGTCGCGTTGACCTCGCCGGCGTCGATCATCTGTGCCAGCGCGCCCAGCGCCACGCCCGTCACGCCCAGGGCGCCGATCGCGCAGTCGCGTTCGTTGGCCATCGCCGCGCCGCGCCCCAGCAGCAGGTTCACGCAGCGCTTGGGCTCGGCGCCGGTCGCGACGGCGGCGTCCAGCAGGTCGCCGGTGGCGGCGTCCTGTGTCAGCGCGTCGGCCTCGGCGGGCGCCAGGCCGTAGGCGTCGCAGAACCGCTGCCGCCGCGCCAGGGGCAACTCGCCGATGGTCCCGCCCACCGTCTCGCGCCAGTCGTCACTGATGGTCACCGGCACCAGGTCCGGGTCGGGGAAGTAGCGGTAGTCGTGGGCCTCTTCCTTCTCGCGCTGGAAGACGGTCTTCTCGCCGGCGTCGTCGTAGCCGCGGTTCTGCTTGCCCAGGGTCTCCAACGAGAAGCCCTCGGGGTCCTTTCGCCACTCGGCCGTCTGTCGCTGAATCTCGAACGCGCACGTCCGCTCCAGGGCGCGGAAGCTGTTGAGGTTCTTGACCTCGACGATGGGCGTCTTGTACGTCCGCCCGCCCGATTCGATGTTCAGGTTGATGTTCGGCTCGAATCGCATCTGCCCCATCTGCATGTTCGCCTCGGACGCGCCCAGCCAGCGGACCAGCCGCTGCATCGCCCGCGCGTAGGCGAGCAACTCGGCGACGCCGTTCATGTCCGGCTCCGAGACGATCTCCAGCAGCGGCACGCCCGCGCGGTTCAGGTCCACGCCGGTCCCGGCGCCGCGGTCGTGGATATTCTTGCCGGCGTCCTCCTCCAGGTGTGCCCGCTTGACGCGCACGGTCTTGGTCGTCACGACGCCGTCATCGCCCGTGACGGGCACCGCCAGCCGCCCGCGGGCGCCTAGTGGCAGGTCGTACTGGCTGATCTGGTAGTTCTTCGGCAGGTCGGGGTAGTAGTAGCCCTTGCGGTCCCACTTGGTGAAGTCCGGCACGGTGCAGTCCAGCGCCAGCGCGACGGTCATCGCCAACTCGACGGCCGCGGCGTTCATCACCGGCAGCGCCCCGGGCAGCCCCAGGCACACCGGGCAGACGTGCGTGTTGGGCTCATCGCCGAACCGATTCGCGCAGCGGCAGAACATCTTCGTCGCCGTCGCCAGCTCGACGTGAATCTCCAGCCCGATAATCGGCGTGATGATGACGTCGTCGCTCATGGTCGGAGCGTACCAATCCGCCGCGGTTGCGTCCAGAGCCGCTGTCGTCAGCGCAGCCAGGCGCCTTCGGTCAGGCGGCGTTTGAGCAGGCCGCCCATGCGCCGGCGCGGCTCGGCGCAGGCCGGGTCGTCGGCTAGGTTGCGACGCTCCTGCGGGTCGGCGTCCAGGTCGTACAGCTCCGCCCGGTCGTTCGGGCTGGTGATGAGCTTCCACCGCGCGTCGCGCACGGAGTTGAAGTTCGCCTCGCAGCACAGCGCCGAATCACGGTGCGGGCGTGAGGCGTCGTCCAGGACCGGACGCAGGGAGCGGGCGTCCGTCCGCGCCAGCGGCGGCGCCCCGGCCAACTCGCAGATCGTCGGGTTCAGGTCGATCCACTCGACCAGCGCGTCGGAGGTTCGCCCCGCGGGAATGCCGGGCCCGCACATCGCCAGCGGCACGCGGGCCGACGCCTCGTAGCCGACGTGCTTGATGTACAGGCCGAAGTCGCCCAGCATCTCGCCGTGGTCGGCCGTGAAGATCACGACCGTATTGTCCAGCACGTCGCGCCGCTCCAGCACGTCGAGCATGCGTCCGATCTGGTGGTCGATCAGCTCGATGACGGCCGAATACTGCTGCCGCGAGAAGCGGACCGGCTCGGCGTCGTCGGTGATGAACCGCCGGGCGACCCAGTCGGGCTTGTCGGCGTACTCAGCCGGGATCGGCTCCGGCACGTCGGCGTCGCGATAGCGGTCGGCAAACTCGGCCGGGGGGTCGAACGGGTCGTGCGGGCCCATGAAGTTGACCTGGCAGAACCACGGTCCGGCCGATTCGGCGTCCTCGAGCCACCGCACCGCCTGGGCGCCGATGAACGCATCCACGTGCGCCTCGGTCGGCAGGGACGAGTCGCGGCAGACGTCGCGGACCCAGCCGGTCGGCATGTCCGCATGACGCAGGTCAGTGCCGCTGAAGTTGCTGACGGCGGACGACGGCGTCGCGCGGGATGCGGGACCTGCGGTCGGCGATCCACGCCTCCAGAAGGCCCATCCGCTCCAGGTGCCGCCCGTAGGGCCCGTTGCGGTCGATGGCGCCGTCCATGGAGGCGTCGATCTCCACCGGTCGGCAGAAGCCGAAGACGAAGTGCTCGGGGGAGGCGCCGTCCGTCCGCATGGCTCGCCCGCCGCCGGGAAAACCGTTGGCGTATTTCGCCAGGTCAAGTTTGCCGACGAAGCCGGTCCAGTAATTGTGATCGCGGAGTTGTTGGTAGAGCGTCCGGTGGCTCAGCGGCAGCACGTCGCTGTTGGTCAGCCGCCCGAGGCGGTGCGGCTGCTTTCCGGTCGCCAGAGCGCACCGCGCCGGTCCGCAGACCGGCGAGTTGACGTAGCAGCGGGTGAACGTCAGGCCCCCGGCGGCGATGCGGTCCATGTTCGGCGTTCGTAGCCAGCCGGCGCCGCGATAGCCGACGAAGTCGTGCCGGTGCTGATCCGTGACGATCAGCAGGATGTTCGGGCGGGCGTTCGGCATGGTCGGCGTATCGTACCGCCGGCCGGCACCACCCGCAACGGATGCCGGCGGCGCGTTCGCCGCCGCGGGCTTCCGTCGGCGGGCGTGGATGTGATACCATGCGCGGGTCATGTTCGAGGCGCTGACCGACAAATTCACCGACGTCTTCCGCAACCTGTCCGGACGCGGGCGGATCAGCGAGAAGAACGTCGCCGACGCGATGGGCGAGGTCCGTCAGGCCCTGCTGGAGGCGGACGTTAACTACAAGGTCGCCCGAAAGTTCTGCGACGACGTGACCGCCAAGGCCGCCGGGACGGAGGTCATCAAGTCCCTCCATCCGGGGCAGCTCATGGTCAAGATCGTCCAGGACGAGCTGACCGAGCTGATGGGCCCGGTCGACTCGCGCATCTACTACGTCAGCCCGCCGCCGACGATCCTGATGATGGCAGGTCTGCAGGGCTCCGGCAAGACGACGACCTGCGGCAAACTCGCCAAACGCATCATCGCCGACGGGCACCGGCCCGTGCTGGTCGCCTGCGACCTTCAGCGTCCGGCGGCTGTCGAGCAACTGTCCGTCGTTGCCGAGCAGGTCGGCGCGGCGTCGTTCAAGATCGAAGGCGAGACCAACCCCGTCAAGGTCGCCCGCAAAGCGGCCGCGTGGGCGCCGCAGAACGACTGCGACGTGGTGATAATCGACACGGCCGGGCGGTTGCACATCGACGCCGAGATGATGCAGCAGGCGGAAGACATCGCCTCGACGGTCCACCCGCACCAGATTTACCTCGTTTGCGACGCGATGACCGGCCAGGACGCCGTAACCAGCGCGAAGGAGTTCAACGAACGTCTGGAACTGGACGGCGTGATCCTGACGAAGTTCGACTCCGACGCCCGCGGCGGGGCGGCGCTGTCGGTCAAGGAGGTCACCGGCAAGCCCATCAAGTTCCTTGGCGTCGGCGAGAAGCTCGATGCCCTCGAGGCGTTTCACCCGGATCGCATGGCCAGTCGCATCCTGGGCATGGGCGACGTCGTCTCGCTGGTCGAAAAGGCCCAGCAGCAGTTCGACGAGGACCAGGCCGCCAAGATGCAGGAGAAGATGGCCAAGGGCCGCTTCACCCTGACCGATTTCATGGGCCAGATGAAACGCATGCAGAAGATGGGGCCCATGAAGGACATCCTCAAGATGATGCCGGGGATGGGCTCGCAGGCCGACGCGATGGGCTTCGACGGCGCGGAATTCGCTCGCATGGAGGCGATCATCAACTCCATGACGCCTGTCGAGCGCGAAGACCCGGAGGTGATCGAGGCCTCGCGCCGGCGGCGAATCGCTCGCGGATCCGGTACCGAGCCCCAGGACGTCTCCGGGCTGGTCAAGAGCTTCAACATGGCCTCCGGGATGATGAAGCAGATGGCCGGGATGGGCATGCGCGACCGGATGAAATTTGCCCAGCAGATGGGGCAGGTCGGCATGGCCGGGGGGATGCCGAAGTTCAAGGTCAAGCAACGCTCCAAGAGAATGAGTAAGAAACAGCGGAACAAGCGGCGGAAGAAACGCAACAAGAGGCGATGAGGCGTGCGCGGTGCTTCGGCGGCTTGCGGCTCCGCGAGCGAGGCATGGCGGGCCCCGGGCGGGCGATGTTGCTCAAGCCGACAGGCGGCAAATGACGAAAAGAAGGTGTTGACCGGGCAATCCGGTGTGACGTATCATACGGTGCTGGCCCGGATGTGCCGGGCCGAACGCGAGACGAGGGCACGAAAACGAGACGCACCGCAGCGAGAAAGTTCAGCACCGATGGCTGTCGAAGCGGGTAAGGCCCCGTGCCTGCTCCGTTTGGCATGCCATCCCCTGCGGGATGGTTTTTTTTTCGCCCTCAGCCGGCCGGCTGATCGAGTCGCCGGAGTTGATTGACAACCCCGAAGAGCCAGAACACGCGCCTGTGCCGAACCAGCCGTGACCGCGACTTGCACGGTCGCACGGATGGGCTTGTAGCTCAGTTGGTTAGAGCG
>JAGXKT010000018.1 GCA_018335035.1 Phycisphaerae bacterium | reverse complement strand
ACAAGATCGTCCAGGATGCGGTTGACCACGTCCTCGTAGTACACGCCCTCGTTGCGGTAGCCCTGCAGGTAGAGCTTGAGCGACTTGAGCTCCACGCACAGCGCGTCGGCGACGTACTCGATCTCGATCGTGGCGAAGTCCGGCTGGCCGGTCTTCGGGCAGACGCTGGTGAACTCCGGCGCCACGTGACGAATCACGTAATCGCGCCGCGGATGCGGGTTGTCGAAGGTCTCGAGTGCGGCCATGGCGGCGTCATGCCGGCTGTTTGGCAACCTGCTGAAACGAGAACTCATTGACGTCCGTCTTGTTCGAGGCATGCTCGATGGTCAGTGCCACCAGCGCGCCATCGGCGTTCAGGTCCGCCAGGACGTCCTCGCTCATCTCGCGCGTCTCGGCGACCGCTCGGTCGCTTAGCGCGATGCGGGCCGTGTCCGTCTCTGGGAAGTAGCGAACTTTCATGACGGTTTCTCCCGGAAGGAACGGTCGAAGAAGGCATTGTGGCCCGTCTCGCCGTCTTCCAACAGGATAACACGCAGGTAGCGTTCACCGGCTTCAGGAATCTTAGCCCACCGGCGTATTCGCCCGTCCGTCTGCACCTGCTCGGAAATCGGGCTGTTCACGGCACGTGCGACCCATTCATCCTTGATCGCAGCGCGATCAGGGCGCCGACGCATGTGCTCAAAGGACCGTGTCGGCTTCATGCGTACATACGTACTCCGCCGCAATCCGTGGAGCGATCCGGCTGTCCATTTCACCACAGAGGACGCGGAGATGACAGAGCCAAGTAGGGCTGGTAGCTTCGCTGCCAGCGGAATGGGCTGCCCTTGCAGCTCTCGAGCTGCGATTGTACGGTCAGGTCGATGGCTGACCAAGGCGACAAGCCGTGCGTGGTGTTGCTGTCCGGCGGGCTGGACTCGGCGACGGTGCTGGCGATCGCGCGGGATGAGGGGTTCGCCTGCCACGCGCTGTCATTCGACTACGGCCAGCGGCATCGCTTCGAGCTGGACGCCGCTCGGCGTGTGGCCGGGGCGCTGGCCGCGGCGGACCATCGCGTCGTAACGCTGGATCTGTCCGCCCGCGGCGGCTTCGGGCGCAGCGCCCTGACCGACGATCTGCCGGTGCCCAAGGACGGGCAGGAAATCCGATATTCGCAACCCGAGATCCGAAACCGCCGCGATACGCCGATTCCGTCAACGTACGTTCCGGCCCGCAACACGATCTTCCTGTCGGTCGCGCTGGGCTACGCGGAGGTGCTCGGCGCGTTCGACATCTTCATCGGCGTCAACGCGGTGGACTACTCCGGCTATCCGGACTGCCGACCGGCGTTCGTCGAGGCGTTCGAGCGACTGGCGAATTGCGCCACGGCCGCCGGCGCCGAGGGCCGCGGGCGGTTTCGCATCCACGCGCCGCTGATGGACCTGGGCAAAAGCGATATCATCCGCCGCGGGTTGGCGCTCGGCGTGGACTACGGGTTGACGCACAGTTGCTACGACCCGGCGCCCGACGGCGCCGCCTGCGGCCGGTGCGACGCCTGCCGCCTGCGCCTGGCGGGCTTCGCCGACGCCGGCGCGCCCGACCCGGCGCCGTATCGTCCGCGCGAGGGCCGATCGCCTTGACCGGTTGGGCGGGCGTTCTATAATCGCCTGACAGTCGCCGGGCCGCGCCGGTCGCCGGGTCGCCCGTGCCTGCAGCGCTTGGGATGCGTCCATGGACCGCCGCACGAGAATCTGCATCTGGATCATCGCCGTCGGGCTGGTCAACTTCCTGCTGTACGGCATCAGCTACGCGTGGTTCTACGGGGAGGCGATCCACGGCTGGACGGAGGTGGTCGACGGGCAGCGGATCTATCATCTTCAGTCCGGCCGGACCGTCTCGCGCGAGGTGTTCATCGCCAGCGGCATCCACTCGATCAGCATCTGGCCGACCGTGGCGGCGATCATGCTGGCGATGCTCACGCTGGCCAAGGAGCGCATCAGCAGCTCGATGCGCCGCGCGGTCGTGCGCGGGCGGGCGTTGATCACGGTCCTGGCCGTCGTCGTCGCGCTGGGCACGGGACTGTTGACGTGGCGGTTCACGCAGCGGTTCGTTCACCAGTTCGAGGTCTCCGCTCCGCCGCAGGCGACACAGAAGACCGACGTCGACAGGCAGGGGACCTGACCGCATGGGCGGTGCGATCGAGGAGATCCTCGGGCCCGGCGGGCGCGTCGCGCGGCACCTCGACGGCTACGAACAGCGCGACGAGCAACTCGAGATGGCCCACGCCGTCGCCGCAGCGTTCGGCGACGGCGAGCACCTGATCGTCGAGGCCGGCACCGGCGTCGGCAAGAGCTTTGCCTATCTCGTCCCGGCCGTGCTTCAGGCGGCCGAGCACGACCGCCGCGTCGTCGTCTCCACGTACACCATCGCGTTACAGGAGCAGTTGATCGGCAAGGACCTGCCGCTCCTGGCCGCGGCGCTGCCGCAGGACTTTTCGGCCGTTCTGGCCAAGGGGCGGACCAACTACGTCTGCTTCCGGCGTCTGGCGATGGCGGTCCACGGGCGCAAGAAGCTGTTCAGCACGCCGAGCCACCTCGCCCAGCTCGAGCGCCTCGCCGCGTGGGCGATGGACACGGAAACCGGCTCGCTCCAGGAGATCGACTTCGATCTGAGCCCGGTTGTCTGGGATCGCGTCCGCTGCGAGGCCGGGCTGTGCCGCGGGCGCGACTGCGACCACTACGCGCGGTGCCACCTGCGCGCCGCGCGACAGCGCGTGCAGGAAGCGCATATCGTCGTGGCGAATCACGCGCTGCTGTTCGCCGATCTGGCGTTGGCGTCGCCTCAGGCCAAGCTGCTCGGCGAGTACGACCTGGTGATTCTCGACGAGGCGCACACCGTCGAGGACGTCGCGAGCGATCACTTCGGCCGGAGTGTCTCGAGCGGCAACGTCGCGGCGCTGCTACGCGAGCTGTACAACGACCGCAACGACCGCGGGCTGCTGGCGCTGATGAATGCGCGCAAGGGCATCGACGCGGTCAACCGCGCCGCCCACGCGGCCGAGGCGTTCTTCGCCGCGCTGCGAAGCTGCGGGGCGCCCGACGTCCGCAAGAACGGGCGCATCACGCGCGGCGGCGTGGTGGACAACGCGCTGAGCCCGGCGCTGGGGGAGGTCGCCTCGGTGCTGGCGGACCTGCGGTCGGCCGGGCGGAAGGACCCGCAGGCGTGGGAGCTGCTGGCCTACGAGAACCGCGCCCGCGAGCTGGCGCGCGAGCTGAACGACCTGATCGCGCAGGAAGACGAGGACCACGCCTACTGGGTCTCCACGCGCCCGGCGCGCGGGCGGACGGCGGTGACGCTGGCCTCGGCGCCGATCGACGTGGCGCCGATCGTCCGCTCCCGCGTGTTCGACGACGTGCGATCGGCCGTGCTGACCAGCGCCACGCTGGCGACGGCGCGCGGCGAGGCACGCGGCTTCGAGTACATCCGCGGGCGGCTGGGCATGGACGAAGGACGCGAGCTGCTTCTGGACAGCCCGTTCGACTTCCGCCGCCAGGTGACACTGCACCTCGAGACGCAACTGGGCGACCCGAACCGCGTCGAGACGTTTGCGCCCGCCGCGGCCGGGGCCGTCGCCCACTACGCCGAGCAGACGCAAGGGCGGTGCTTCGTGCTGTTTACCAGCTACGCGCTGCTGGAGGCGGTCGCCGACGCGCTGGAGGACTTCTGCGACGTCGCCGGCTACGAGCTGCTCCGCCAGGGCGGCCGGCTGGGACGGACCGCCATGCTCAAGCGCTTTGTCGGCGACGGGCGGCACATTCTGCTGGGCACGATGAGCTTCTGGCAGGGCGTGGACGTGGCCGGGGCGGCGCTGTCGAACGTGATCATCACCAAGTTGCCGTTCTCCGTGCCCGACGATCCGCTCATCGAGGCGCGGATCGAGCAGATCCGTCGCGCCGGAGGCAACCCCTTCCGGACGTATCAGCTTCCCGAAGCCGTCATCCGTTTCAAGCAGGGCTTCGGACGACTGATTCGCTCCTCGGAAGACACCGGCATCGTCGTCGTGCTCGACGCCCGCATCGCCACGCGGTCCTATGGCACGCAATTCCTCGAGGCCCTGCCCGACGTGACCGTCGTGCGCGACGCCTATGCGGCCGGGCAAAACGCCGGCGACACCCCGCCCGATGACCTGTGGGAGTACACGTAGGGTCCGGGCCCATTGCCCCCCCATCTCGGTGAGGCGTTGAGTCGACGGTGCCATGGTTTGCGAGGGTGCCATGGTTTGCGAGGGTGCCATGGTTTGCGAGGGTGCCATGGTTTGCGAGCGAAGCGAGCAACCATGCCGGGCGGAAGCGCGGCGGTTTGGGGGGGTACCATGACATGCGGGGTGCCATGGTCTGCGACGGTGCCATGGTTTGCGAGGGTGCCATGGTTTGCGAGCGAAGCGAGCAACCATGCCGGGTCCATCAGTCAATTGGTTGTCGCATGCGAGGCGTGCGTTGCGGGCTGACGAATCAATGAACCGACGAATTGACGAGATGGCGAACGCGGCTACTCGTTGCGCAGGGCGGGCAGGAGGCGTCCGCGGGTCGCCAGGCGGGTTGCCAGGTACGTCGAGGCGGCGCCGCTGAGTCCCACGGCCGCCAGAAGGGCCGCCAGCAAGCCGTACGGCACGCCGCCGCCTGACGCCAGCATGTTGGGTGCCGTGGCGACGAGCCCGGCGACGGCGCCGCCGACGAGCCCCGCGCCCAGCAGCAGCCAGTGCTCGGCCAGCAGGAGGCGGTCGACGCGCCGGCGGGTGAAGCCGACGGCCCGCAGCAGCGCCAACTCACCGCGGCGCTCGGCGACGTTCCGCGCCACGACCAGCCCCAGCGCGACGGTCCCCAGCACGAGCCCCAGACCGCCGAGGGCCTGGAAGATCGCCACGTAGGTATTCGCCACGCCCAGCAGCGCCGCCAGGCGGTCGCGCGTCGGCGTCAGCTCGATGCCGGCGGCCCGAAGGTCGGGCGCCGCAGCAAGGGCGTCGCGCACGCGCGGCATCTCGCCGGGCGGGACGTCGATCAGGAACATCCGGTAGCCCTCGACGTTCGGATAGCGGGCGACGAAATGCCGCTCGGCGATGACCACGCTGCCCTGCAGGATCGAATTGGCCAGCCCGGCGACCAGCCGCACGCGGAATTCTCGCCCGTTGGCGTCACGGTACGTCAGCGTATCGCCGAGCGCCTTGTGGAGCACCCACCGGATGGCCTCCAGGTCCGCCACGGCCGGTATGGCCCCGTCGTCCAACTCGGCGTTGAGCACGTCCCACGAATCGCGCCGCGGCCCGCTCAACCCGTCCCACGTGTCGGCGAAGGCGAAGGCCCCGCGGCGTGTCAGGGTCCGCGGATCGACGCCGAGCAGTCGCGGTCGCTGGGGACGGTTGAGGTTCAGGCAGCTCGCCTCGTCGCCGTCGCGGACGCGCAGCGGCACGAAGGATGCGCCGGACAGGTCGGCGGCGCCGAGATCGAGCGTTTGGCGGCCTTGCGGCGTGTCGGGTGCGTGGAGCAACCCCACGGCGGTGGTCGCCTGTAGGGCGAACCCGCCGGTGCCGCTGTCGCGTGTGTCGGCGCGGGCCAGCGGGTCGCTGCGGTGGGCCGAGACGGCCACGATCAGAAAGCTTCCGCACGCCAGCAGGCCGATTGTCGCGATGCTGCGTCCGCGGCGGCGCGCGGCGTTGCGCCGGGCGAGGCGCCCGAGCGTCAGGCGGCGCGCCGCGCCCGGACGCGCCAGAACGGCGTACGCGCCGCTCAGCAGCGCCGCCAGAAGCAGCGCCCCGGCGATGAAGAAACCCGTCGCGGCCGACGGCGCCGCGCCGGCGCCGACGCCCGCCAGCACACCGGCGGCCGCGAGGAGGCAGACGCCGGTGCCGCCGGCAGCGAGCTTCCATCGACGCCCGCCGGCGCCGCCGGGCGGTTCGTCCTGGCCTCTGAGCAGCGCGTGCGGCGCGCGGCGCGCCTGGCGCCACAACGCCAGCGCCATCGCGCCGACGGCGACGAGCAGCCCGGCCGCGGCGCCGCCGACGACGCTTGCCGGCGTGGCATGGAAGGCGATGGCGGCCTCAGGCACGGCATCGCGCCAGACGGTCGCCAGCCCGCGCAGCACGCCCGCGGCGTAGCCCGCACCGCCGGCCGTGCCGATCGCCGCGCCGACCGCCGCCAGAACCGCCCCCTCGCCCAGCAACAGCCGCCGCACCTGCCGCGGCGAGAACCCCACGGCGCGCAGCAGGCCGATCTCCTCGCGGCGCTGCTGGATACCGAAGACGAACAGCAGCCCCAGTAGCAGCACGGCCGCGACAACCAGAAACATGCTCATGGCGGCAAAGAGCTGCCCGAAGTCCATCGACTGCCGCCCGGCCTGCAGCGCCTCGCGCCGTACCGGGCGGAAGAACACGCCCAGCGCGGACGGGTCGAGATGCTCCCGCACGGCCGCGCGAACCGCCGGCGCGGCGTCGGCGTCGAAACGCACGCCCGTCAGGTCGCCCTGCGGCATTCCCCACCAGCGCCGCCCAACGTCCAGCGGTAGATACGCCATCGGCGTCAGGCGGTACCGGCCGTAGTAGGCGTCCAGGCGGGCGGCGTTGCGGTCGATCACGTCCCGGTCGATCCGCGTGCCGAGCGCCTTGAGGTCGGCGAAGGTCGCGTCGTCGGGCAGGGCGGGGATCGACGGCGTCAGGCGCCGCAGCAGCAGACCGTCCGGGCCGTCGGACGGGGTTGGCATCGCCAACGGATCGCCGGCGATCGCCACGCGGGCGCTTGTCTCCGCAAGCCGGCCGTTGCCGTAGCGATAGTACCGAACCCGCAGTGCGTCGGGCGGTGCGCCGTCCGCGCCGGCGAGCTGCCGGGCGAGATACGCGTTGATTCGCGCCCGGTCGTCGCCGGTCAGCGCGCGGGCGATCCGCCATGCGGGGTCGGCGGGCATCGCCTCCGGCGCGGGCGTCTCGCCGAGGCCCCCCACGGCCGAAATCATGGCGTACGGCATCGGTCGAACGCTGTCGCCGTCGGCCGGTCGGATCGCGTTGGCGAGGTACGTCGAAACGCCGAGCGCCGGCGCCTCGGTTCGCCCGGCCGCGGCGACCAGCGCCGGCGCCAGAAACACCCGTCGCGAGCGCAGCTCCACGACGCGCGGGTCGTCGGCAGCGGGCAGCGGGCGCAGTTCCGCCTCGGCGTCGGCGAGCGTGAAATGCTGCCGCAACGCGGCGGTCGCCGCTTGCATGCCGGGCCCGTCGCCGAGCAGCAGCCCGTTGACGCGGCGGTGGGGTTCGTCGCGGCCGATGCCGGGCGCCAGACCGACGGCCTCCTGTAGCCGCGCCAGCGGCACGAAGGCGTTCCGCGGCGCCGCCTGATTCGCGCGGAGATCGAACCGGCCGAAACGCTCGGCGCCGACGACGGTCAGCACGGGCAGATCGAGACGGACGAAGTCGCGGTTGCGGTCGCGCTGGTCGGAGGCCAGCGGCACGTCGCGCGACAGGGCCTGCGGCCTGGCGATACGAAGCGACAGCGTATTGCCGGGCGCCAAATCGAGCCGACGCGCCAGGCGCCGGTTGACGACGACGCCCTCGCGCCGGTCGAACGGGTCGGTCGCCTCACCCAGTCCCCAGAAGCGCGCGTCGACCCCGAGGACGCGCACGCCGCCGGCGGCGCGATCACTGGCCGTGGCCGCGGCGGACAGCTCCAGAATCGGCGCGGCCGGCGCGTCCAGCGCCGCGGCCAGCTCGTCGGCGAGATCCTGACGCACGAACCGCCCGCTGGTCTCCAGCGCCAGGCGCGTCTCACCCAGACGCGCCCGCGCCAGGGCCCGAAGCGATCCGCGGACGGAATCGCCCACGAGCAGCGCCCCGACAAGCACGCCCGTGGCGACGGCGGCGGTCAGCACCACGCCGACGTGCGTGCGGCGGTAGAACCACAGCGATCGCAGGATGTACGCGCGGCGGGTCACGGGGTCGGCTCGTCCGGGTCGTCCTTTGGCGGCGTGTCGGTCTGCGGCGCGCCCTCGCCCAGCGCGCCCTCACGCAACGGGCGGACGGAGCCGATCTGCCCGGCCAGACGCCGCGAGTGCGTCGCGACGATCAACGCCACGCCCTGCTCGGCGTTCAGCTCGCACAGCAGTCCGGCCAGCTCGTCGGCCGTGCGGCGGTCGAGGGAGCCGGTCGGCTCGTCGGCCAGCAGCAGCGCCGGGGCGTTGACCAGCGCCCGGACGACGGCGACGCGCTGGCGCTGCCCGCCGGACAGACGTCCCGGGCGGTCGCCTGCGCGGCTGCCGCCGGGGGCGTGGTCGCCGAGGCCCACGCGGTCCAGCAGGCGGCGGGCGTGGTCTTCGGTTTCGGCGCTTGGCCCGCCCGCGGCGAGCGCGGGAACCAGCACGTTCTCCCAGACCGTGCACTGGGGCAGCAGGTGATGGAGCTGAAAGACCATCCCGATTCGCTTGTTGCGCAGGGTGGCCAGGTGCGTCTCGCTGCAGGTGGCAAGGTCGGTCCCGTCGAGTCGCACGCGGCCGCTCGTGGGCGCATCCAGCGCGGCGATCAGGTTCAGCAGCGTGCTCTTGCCCGAGCCGCTGGGCCCGGTGACGGTCAGCCGCTCGCCCGCGTCGAGGCGCAGCGACAGGCCGCGGAGCACCGCCGGGCCATCGGCGGTGTAACGCTTGTGAACGTCGATCAGTTCCAGCAGCGAGGCGGTCCGGCTCATGACGGGCTCCCGGCGTCGCGCGCCGCGGCGGGCGACGCGCTGCCGCACGCCGCCCGGCAAATCTCGGCGAAGCGCGGCGCGACGCTATCGGCAGTGTATCGTTTGAGGACGGCCTGTTGCCCGGTCCGGCCCAGCGCCCGGGCGCGCGACGGGTCGCTCAGCAGCTCGTCCAGCCCCGCGGCGAGGGCCTCGGCGTCGTTGGGCTCGCACAGAACGCCGCCGCCGGTCTCGCCGACCAGCTCGACAAACGCCCCGTGCCGCGGCAGCACGACCGGCACACCGCAGGCCAGCGCCTCCAGCACGAACAGGCCGAACGCCTCCGGCCGACGGGTCGGCACCGACAGTACCGACAGCGACCGCAGGAACTCGGCGCGGTGCTCGCGGTCAAAGGCGGGCTCGAAGCGCACGGCGTCACCCGCTTCGGCAACGACGCTCCGAGCGAACCGCTTGTGGAAGGGCTCATCGCAGGCGGTCTGGCCGCCCGTGATCCGCAGTTGCAGCCGCGGATGCCCCCCGCGGCGCAACGCGAGGTACGCCTGTCCCAGCGTCTCCAGCCCCTTGCCCGGCGCGATGTGTGAGAGGAAGCCGATTGCCGGCGCCTCGGGTGGCGTCGCGGCGGGCGCGAAGCCGGCCGGGTCCAACCCGGCGGGCAGCACGTGCATCCGCTCGGCGGGCAGGTTCAGCCGGCGGGTCATCACGTCGGCGTAGTAGCGGCTGGGCGCGACGAAGGCGGCGATGTCGCCGGCGCGGTCGGCGAGCGTTTCCCACGCTCGCGCGTCCAGCGGCGCCGGCAGCGCGTCGAGGAAGGCGTCCTCATCGTGGCACCAGCAGACGACCGGAATGCCCAGCTCGCGGCTCAGCCGCCGCGCCAGCCCGGTCAGCAGGGCGTTGGACAGTACGGCGACGTCCGGCCGCTCGCGATCGCGCAGGAACGCGACGAGCCGGTCGAGTTCCTTGGCCTGCCGGCCCTGCGCGCCGCGAAGCATGGAGATCGTCATCTCGCCGAGGGCCTCGGCGCGCGTGGCGCCGCTGCGGCGCCCCGCCCAGCGGAGCAGCCAGCGCGCGTCGAACAGGCGGTCGAGCCAACGCGGCGTCCGCCGGAACAGCCCAGAGACCTGCTGAAGGTAGGCGTTGACGCCGCCGAAGAAGATCGGCGCCTCGATCGGGCGGTCGAGCCCTTCGTCGATCGGCGGCAGGTACAGCGGCAGGATGTCGACCGCGTGCCCCGCGCGGCGCAGGGCGGCCGTCAGCGCGTTGTCGCGCAGGCAGTTCTCGCAGTAGAACGTATCCCCCGAGCCGGGAACGAGTTGGAGGATATTCACGGGTCGGTGTCCTCATGCGGTTCGTCCGTCGGGGGCGGCGCCTGCTGCAGTGCGTGGAGCGTGCCGTCGTCGCAGGCGACCCACACGCAGGCGGGCGGCTTCGTTCCGCTTGCCGCTGCGGGCGGCGCCGCGACGGCCGGCGACGTGGTGATCCGGTCGCTGAGGCGCTGCGACCACAGCTTGGTTCCGTCGGACAGGTCCAGCACATAGAGCGTCGCGTCGTCCGAGCCGACGACGACATTGTCGCCGCAGATCACGGGCGCCGCGTCGACCATGCCGCCGGTGGCGAACGTCCAGAGTTTGGTCCCGTCGGCGCGAGCGATGCAATGAACCTTGCCGTCACGCCCGCCGACCACGACGCGGTCGTCCGCCAGCGCCGGCGAGGAGAAGAACGGGTCTTCGCCTGCACCGTAGCGCCACGCGACGCGCCCGGCCGCCAGGTCCACCCGGACGAACCGCCCGCCGTAGTGTCCGACGTAGACATCGTCGCCGTCGACCGCGGGCGAGGCGGCGATGTACGAGCCGGTATCGACGGCCGCGTGACGCGCCCCATCGGTCAGGGCGACGGCATACACGTTGGCGTCGCAGCCGCCGAACAGCACCCGGCGTGCCGCGATTGCGGGCGTGCCGTTAATGAAGTTCTCCGTCTCGTACGTCCAGACGCGATGCCCGTCGGCGTCGACGCAGTGCAGCTTGTTGTCGTAGCTGCCGACGACGATGCGCAGCGCACGCGTCTCGGTCTTGTCGACCACATAGGCCCAGTTCGGCGAGCCGACGATCTTGGCCCCCGTGCGGTAGGTCCAGTGCACGGTGCCGTCGTCGGCATCGAGACAGTGCAGCCCGCCGTCGGCGCCGCCGACGTAGACGCGTCCGGCGTGGGCGCACGGCGGGGCGTCGACCGGCTCGCCGACGTCGCGCGCCCAGCGCTCCGTGCCGTCGTCGGCGTCGAACGCGCGAACGATGCCGCGCGCCGAGCCGATCAGCACCTGTCCGCCGGCGACGACGGGCGACGACCGCAGCCCCGCGCCGAGCTTCGCCGTCCAGACCGTCCGCAGCGGCAGCCGCAGCGTGCCGCGCGCCCGGCCCGTCAGGGCGCGGTCGCCGCGATGGATCGGCCAGGCCGGCGGCGCGGCGAGGCGGCTGTCGGGTTTCGGCGGCTCGCCCGCGGACCCGGCACCGACTCCGGCCAGTACGGCCGCGATCGTCAGGAACTGTCCGGCTGTGCGTCGCATAAGTTCCACCGCCTTCCATCCTACGCCAGATGCCGGTCGAGGGCCTATGGTTTCGTTCGGTTCGCGGGCGGTCGGGCGTGTATGATGATGCCGATGAGCCCCGCGTTTGGCAGACTGATCGCACCAATCGTGGTCGTGGCGGTGGCGGCGGTCGTTCTGGCCGTTTGGCTGAGCGGCGTGCCACAGATGGCCCTGCGCAGCGGCATGGCGGAGGTGCCGATGTACTTCCCCGCCGGGCTGCCCGGCACGCTCGAGCGCGGGCCCGGTACCCCCGGCGATGCCGCGGACGACTGGGGTGGCTTTCGCGGGCCCGGTCGCGACGGCATCCGCCCGCCGGGACCGCCGCTGGCCGACCGCTGGGGCGCCGGCGGCCCGCCCGTCGTCTGGGAGGTTTCCGTCGGGGACGGCTATGGCGGACCGGCCGTCGTCGACGGACGCGTCTACCTCCTCGACTACGACGCCGACGCCGAGGCCGACGTGCTGCGCTGCCTGTCGCTGGCGACGGGCGACGATGTCTGGCGCCGCGGCTATCCCCTCACGCTGCCGTCAGACCACGGCTACTCGCGGACCGTTCCGGCCGCGACACGCGAGTACGTCGTGAGCTTCTCGCCCGCCTGCCACGTCCTGTGTACGGACACCGACGGCGATTACCTCTGGAGCATCGACCTCGTCAAGGAATACGGTGCCACGGTCCCCAAGTGGTACGCCGGGCAATGTCCGCTGATCGACAGGGACGCCGACGGGCGCGAGTACGCGGTGATCGCCCCGGCCGGCGAGAAGCTCATGATCGCCGCCTGGTGCGCGTTTGGCACGCCGCGCGACGACGGCACCCGCCGCCCGGCGCTCAAATGGACGGCCGAAAACCCGCACGGCTGGAAGATGACGCACGCTTCACCTGTGCCGGTGACGTTCCGAGGTGCGGACAAGACGTGGCGGATGTACGTCTACCCGGCCAGCGGCGGCGTCGTCGGCGTGTCGCGCGAGGACGGGCACGTGCTGTGGACTTACGCGCCGTGGGAGGTCACGCCGGCGAACATCCCCTCGCCGGTCGACTGCGGTGCCGGACGCATCCTGCTGACAGGCGGGTACGGCGCCGGCGGGGTGCTGCTGCAGCTCCGTGAGAACGGTGGCGGCCTGACGGCCGAGCGCATCCAACGCTTCGAACCCGGGCAGCTCGGCTCGTATCAGCAGACGCCGATCTTCCATGGCGGCGCTGACGACGGGCGAGTGTATCTCGTCCTGCCGGCCGGGGGCGGGCCCCTCCGTGGACAGCTCGCCTGCGCCACGCTCAGCGGCGAACACCTCTGGACCAGCGGCCGGGCCGACCGCTTCGCCTGGGGCCCGTACGTGATTGCCGACGGCAAGCTGCTCGTGATGAACAACGTCGGCGAGCTGACCATGGCGCGGGCCTCGCCCGACGGCTACCGGCGGCTGGCGCAGGCGCGCGTCTTCGAGGCGGGCAGGGAGTCCTGGGCGCCGATGGCTGTGGCGGGCGACAAGCTGCTGCTGCGGGACTTCACGCGACTCAAATGTCTAGACCTCTCGCCGCAAGACGAGCCGTGACCGTTTACGAAATGTACACAATACGACGAATCCTCGATACGTGCAGGCCGCACGCGCCGCTGTGGCTTGCAGGATGCATGATTGCGCTGGCGGCTGTGGCGCCCGGCTGCGGGCCCGACCCGGAGCCCGAGGGCCCGGCGCAGCGCGACATCCCCGCCGACCTGCTGGCGTGGCGCGAGGTCCGACGGATCGACACCGGCTTGGCGCGGGCTGGTGACCTCGCCGTGGCAGACGGCGTCGCCTACGTCGCCGGGGAGGGAGTCGTTCGTGCGCTGGACATGACCGGTCCGGCCGCGCGGCGACGCGACATCGCCGTCGGCGATGAGCCCGTCGCCTTGGCCGTCGCTGGAGACGCCCTGTACGTCGCGCTGGCGCGCCGCATCGAGCGCCGCCGCCTGCCCGACGGGGTGCTGCAAGACCGCTGGGAAACCCTGCCGGCGGGCGTCGTCATCACGGACCTGGATGCGCGGACGGGCGCCGTCGCCGTCGCCGGCTGGAACGCCGCGACGCGCGAGGGGATGGTCCTCTGGTACGACGCCTCCGGCCGCGAGCAAGGCCGGCGAGGCGGGTTCACCGTCCCGAGCGGGTACTTCACCGTCGCCTGGGCCCCGGCAGACGGCAGCGAGGGGGCGTGGCTGCGCGTGGCCCACTGCGGCACGCGACAGGTGGAGGCCTACGACGATGCCCGCCGGCTGCGCTTCGCCTGGGGGGAAAGCTCCGTCAGCGTCGACGACTTCTGCGGCTGCTGCAACCCGGTGGACCTCGCCGTGTTACATGAGGGGATGCCCGGCGACGCGTTCGGCATCGTCACCAGCGAGAAGGGCCTGCCGACGGTGAAGGTGTACTATGCGGACGTCGGACCCGACGCCGGCGAGCGGCGCGGCACGGTCGAAAGCGTTATCGCCGGCCCGGATGCGTTCGTCGAGCAGCGCAACGCCGCCCGTCGGGGGCGGACGGATCGGATCGGGCTGGAGGTCGCCGCCGGCGCCGGCAGGGTGTACGTGCTCGACCGCGCCACCGGCGTGCTGCGCATCTACGAGCGGAAGACGGATACAGCATCGCAATGACACGCATGCCCCGAACGACGAAGCGGTCGCCGGCCGATGCAGCGGCCTCGCGAAGCGATCTGTCGCGGCGCGAGCTGTTGCGGACCGTCGCGCGCGGCGGCGTTCTGGCGGCCGTGGCGGCCGGCGCCTGGGCGCTGGTTCGACCCTGGGAGGCGCCTTCTCCGACGCGCTGCATCAACGCCTCGCGCTGCGCGAGTTGCGGGGCCCTGAGCGACTGCGCCCTGCCGGCCGCGCGACGTCACAAGGGAGAGCCCACGTGAGCCCGCATGACGCCGACAGCGCGAACGGGCTGACGCGGCGCGACGTGCTGCGCGGCGGGTGCATTGCCGGGCTCGGCGCCGCGGCGGGCTGGCTGTTGACGCGCGACAGCGCCACGGGCGGTCCGGCGGCGATGCGCGCCGGCGCCGCCGGCGGCGAGCGCCGTGTCTGGCAGATCGATCCGTCGGCGTGTGTGCAGTGCGGGCGGTGTGCGACGGAATGCGTTCTGGAGCCCTCGGCCGTCAAGTGCGTTCACGCCTACGCGCTATGCGGGCGGTGTGATTTCTGCTTCGGCTACTACGAGTCGCGCCCGGGCTCGCATGCCGGGGCCGGTGCGGAGTACCAGCTTTGTCCCACGGGCGCGATCGAGCGGCGGCATATCGAGGGCCAGCACTACGACTACCTCATCGACGAGGCGACCTGTATCGGCTGCGCGCGGTGCGTCGAGGGCTGCAACACGTTCGGCAACGGCTCGCTGTATCTCCAGGTTCGCCACGACCGTTGCCTCAACTGCAACGAATGCGCCATCGCCAAGGCCTGCCCGTCACAGGCGTTTCGGCTCGTCCCGGCCGGGACGCCCTATCTGCCGAAGGGGGCGGACGCATGAGACGCCGCCGGTGGATGCTGCTGGTTCTGCCGGTTGCTGCCGGTGTTGTCATCGCTTCAGCGGCGACGCATCTGGTCGCCGAGCAGCGTTTCAGCGTGCCGGAACTCAGCGAAGACTACGTCCCGCCGGACGTGCCCAGCCCGGCGCCGCGGTCGCGGACGATGCAATACGTGGACGTGGCCGTTCTGGCGGCGTTTCTCGTCGTGGCGAGCGCCGCGGCGCTGCGCTTCCGCTCGCGCGGCGGGCTGGTCGTGCTGACGCTGCTGGCGCTGGGGTACTTCGGCTTCTACCGGCGGGGTTGCGTCTGCCCGATCGGCGCGATCCAGCGCGTCTGCCCCGTGTTCGACGTCCGCGCGCTGGTCACGCCCGACGCCGCGGCCGCCGAAGCGCACGGCCTGAGCGCCGAGCGCATCGCCGAGGCATGGCGCGCCCGTGCCGGCGATTTCGCCGCCGCCGAGACGAGCGGGCGGGGGCGCGACTTCGTCCTATCGTTGTGGGTCGGCCCGGACAGCAAGCGAACGCTGGGGCGGATCGGACGGGAGCGCATCGCCCCGCCCGGCGACGCGCCGCCCGTGCCACTGGGCGAGCTTGTCCGCACGGAGATGCGCCCCGTGCTGCGGTTTGCCCACGGTGTGCCGTGGGTAATCGTGGCCTTCTTCGCCCTGCCGCTGGTTGCGACGCTGCTGTTCGGGCGGACGTTCTGCGCGGCCGTTTGCCCGCTCGGTGCGATCCAGGAGGCCGTCGCGCTGAAGCCCGTCCAATTGCCCGCCTGGCTGGGACACGGGTTGGGGCTCTTCGCGTACGTGTATCTCGCCGCGGCCGTGCTGCTGGCGACGACGGGCGGCGGGTTCCTGATCTGCCGCCAGGACCCGTTCGTGGGCATCTTCCGCCTCAGCGGGCCGGTCATCATGCTGCTAATCGGCGCCGGGGTTCTGGTATTGGGCGTGTTCCTCGCCCGGCCGTATTGCCGCTTCCTGTGCCCGTACGGCGCCATTCTTCGCCCGCTGTCGCGCCTCTCGTGGCGGCACGCGACGATCACGCCGGATGCGTGTATCCGCTGCCGGCTGTGCGAAAGCGCCTGCCCGTACGGCGCGATCCGCGCACCGAACACCGGCGGGCGCCCCGCGCCGCGCCGCCGCGGCAAGCTGACGCTGGCGGCGCTGCTGCTGGTCGTGCCGGTTTTGACCGCCGCCGGCGCCTGGGGTGGCGCATGGCTGGCCGGGCGCGTCGCCCGCATGCACCCCACCGTCGCCCGCGCCGAGGCGGTTCACCGCGAGCTGGCCGCCCACGGCGCCGTCCGCGGCGACAGCGACGTCACGGAGGCCTTCGCCGGCAGCGACGTGCCGGTGGACATGCTGCTGGCTCACGGGCGGGCGGTGCGGCGCAGCTTCGCCTGGGCGACGCCCGTGGCGTCGGGCTTCATTGCCCTGGTCGTGGCGCTCAAGCTCGTCTCGCTGGCCGTGCGTCGCCGCCGCGAGGACTACGCGCCCGACCGGGCGCTGTGCCTGTCGTGCGGGCGATGCTACGCGAGCTGCCCGGTGGACCACGCGCGGCGGCTTGAACGTAAGGGCGCCCGCCCGCCGGCCGAACTGCACGCAACAGACTGAGGACGAGTCACCAGGCGATGACGGAGACGTCGGACAACACGACGAACCGCCGCGAGCGCTGGTATCGGGCGGTCGCGGCGACGGCCGGCGTGGCCGGGGCGGTCGCGCTGGCGGTTTCGGCGCTGCTGGTGCTGTTTGTGCTGCGCGGCTACGGCGATCACCCGCTGGATTCGCCCCGCTGGGCGGCGTTGAAGGCCGAGCTGGCCCGGACGCCGCGGGACGACCCGGCCGCCCGCGCGGCGCTGGTCAAGCGCCTGCGAACGCTGGACGCCGAGTTGCGCACGGCGTACTTCGCGCGACGCCGGCGTCTGGCGATCGGGGCGTACGTGGTCTGTGCCGCGGCTGGCGCGGCGCTGGCGGCCGGGGCGATCGCACTGCGGCTGCGGCGTCGCCCGGCGCGCGTCGCCGGCGCCGCCCCGAACCGCGAGAGGGCCGAACGCGCCGCGCGGCGCGGGCGGCTCGCCGTCGCCGCGTGCGGGGTGGGGCTCGCTGCCGTGGGCGTCGCGGGCGTTGCGGCGATCCCCGCTCCGCGGACGCTGAGCCCCCCCTCACGGCCGCCCGTACGGCCGGTCGAGGTCGCCACCGTTGAGCAGACGCCCTGGGCGCGATTCCGCGGGCCTGGCGGGCGCGGCGTCGTCGTCCATCGAAACGTTCCGACGGACTGGAACGCTCCGGCCGGCGAGAACATCCTCTGGCGCTCCGACGCGATCCCGCTGCCCGGCAAGAGTTCGCCGATCGTCTGGGCGAAACGCGTTTTTCTGACCGGCGGCACGAGCGAGCAACGCGAGGTGTATTGCCTGGATGCCGACACGGGCCAGCGGCTCTGGACGCGCACCGTCCCGGCCGGCGGGCGGAGCCCGGAGTTCGATGAATCCATGGGGACCGGCTGGGCCGCCAGCACCCCCGTCACCGACGGCCGCTACGTCTGCGCGATCTTCCCCACGGGCGATCTGGTGTGCTTCGACTTCGACGGACAGCGCCGCTGGCATCGCAACCTCGGCACGCCGGACAGTGCCTACGGGTTCGCCACGTCGCTGGTCATGCACGACGGACGGTTGATCGTCCAATACGATCAGTACGACGATGCTTTCGACGCCGACAAGCCGGGTACGTGGCGGTCGCGACTGTTGCTGCTGGACCCGGCCTCCGGTGAGACGCTGGCGTCCGTCCCGCGCCCGGTGACGGATTCCTGGACCACGCCTGTCGTGGCTGAGCTGGCCGGACGCGAGCAACTCATCACCGTGGGCAACCCGCTCGTGATCGCGCACGACCCCGCCGACGGGCGCATTCTCTGGCAGGCGGACGCCGGCGGTCCCGACGTGGCGCCGTCGCCGGTCGTCCTCGGCGATCGGGTGATCGTGGCCGTGCCGAACGCCTACGTCTTCGCCCTGCGCGGCGCGGTCGAGCTGTCCGACGGGCGGCAGCGCGTCATCTGGCAGGCGAACGAGGTGACGCCGACGATCTGTTCGCCCGTCAGCGACGGGCGGCGCGTGTTCGCACTATCGAGTTGGGGCACGCTGGCGTGCTACGACGCGGCCACGGGCGAGGCGCAGTGGTTGCGCGACTTCGGGGGGCAACAGTTCAACGCTTCGCCGTCGCTCGTGGGCGAGACGCTCCACCTGACCGACACCCAGGGCGTGACGTACGTCGTCTCGACAGGCCCGTTCGACTTCGACGACACTGCGGCTGTGGACGCGAACGACGGCGAGCCGGTCGTCGGCGGCATCGTGCAGGACCCGACAACAGGCAAGCGAATTGCCGCACCGGTGCGGACCTGCCCGCTGGGCGAGGCGGTCTACGGCTCGCCGGCGTTTCAGGACGGGCGGATCTACATCCGTGGCCGGACGCACGTGTACTGCATTGCGGACGCAGAGCATACGCAGGAGACGCCATGAGCGACGTCGACGTCAGCATTGTGGACGCGGTGATCGAACGGACCGGCGGGGCGCCCGATGCCGTCGTACCGATCTGCCAGCAGTTGCAGGAGCACTACGGTTACCTGCCCGCCGAGGCGCTGGAGCGCGTCTGTGCCCGGACGGAGATCCCGCCGGCGCAGCTGACCGGCGTGTCGACGTTCTACGCGCAATTTCGCCATCGCCCGGTGGGGCGGCACATCATCCGCGTCTGTCACGGTACGGCCTGTCACGTCAAGGGCGCCGCGGCCGTGCACGAGACGCTCTGCAAGCACCTGCACCTCGCCGAGGGGCAGGACACGGACGCCGACGGGCTGTTCACCGTACAGAAGGTCGCCTGCCTGGGTTGCTGCACGCTCGCCCCGGCCGTGCAGATCGGCGAGGTCACCTACGGGCATCTGACGGCCGACGACGAGGCCGTCGCGCAGATGCTGCACGACTTCCTTACGCACGAGCGCCGGGGCGGGCGGCGGCGCAAGCCGCGGCGCGGCGGCGACGGCTCGGCCGGCGAGGTGCGCATCGGGCTGGGCTCGTGCTGCGTCGCTCGCGGAAGCGGCAAGGTCTATGAGGCGTTCGAGCGCGCGCTGGGTGCGACGGGCGCGGCCGCACGCGTCAAGCGCGTCGGCTGCGTGGGGTTGTGTCACCAGACGCCGCTGGTCGAGATCGCCCAACCCGGGCGCGACACGGCGTTTTACGCCCGCGTGCAGCCGGAAGATGCCGAGGCCATCATCGAGCGGCATTTCCGCGCGCGGCACCTGCCGCGCCGGGTCGTGCGGCGTGTGTCCCGCGCGCTGGACCGCCTGCTGACGGATGAGACTTGGCGCCCCGTGACGCGCTACACGATGAACGTGCGCGACGAGCCGGTGGCGGCGTTCCTGGACAAGCAACAACACCTGGCAACGGAGCACTGCGGCTTTCTCGATCCGCTGGACCTGGACGAGTACCTGGCGCGGGACGGCTACGTCGCACTGCGTCGCTGCATCGAGGCGCTATCGCCGCGGCGCGTGGTTCAGGAGATTGACGACAGCGGTTTGCGCGGCCGGGGCGGCGCGGGGTATCCGACGGGGCTCAAGTGGCGCCACGTTCACGACGCGCCGGGCGCGGTCAAGTACGTCGTCTGCAACGGCGACGAGGGCGACCCCGGCGCGTTCATGGACCGTATGCTGTTGGAGTCCTACCCGTATCGCGTGCTGGAGGGGTTGACGATCGCCGCATACGCCGTCGGGGCGTGCGAGGCACATCTCTACGTGCGCGCCGAGTATCCCCTGGCCGTGGCGCGCCTCGGCGAGGCGATCGCCCGTGCCGGGCAGCGCGGGCTGCTGGGCGAGCGCATCTGCGGCTCGGACGCATCGCTGACGGTGACGGTCCATCGGGGTGCCGGGGCGTTCGTCTGCGGGGAGGAGACGGCGCTGTTGGCTTCGATCCAAGGCCGGCGGGGCATGCCGCGCCTGCGCCCGCCGTACCCGGCCCGGCAGGGGCTGTGGGGCCGACCGACGCTGATCAACAACGTCGAGACCTACGCCCTGGTCCCGTGGATTCTGCGCCACGGGGCGAACGCGTTCGCCGCGATCGGGCGCGAGGCCAGCAAGGGCACGAAGGTCTTCGCCCTGGCCGGCAAGGTCGCACGCGGCGGGCTGATCGAGGTGCCCATGGGCATCACGCTGCGCGAGATCGTCGAGGATATCGGCGGCGGTGTCGCTGACGGGCGTCGCTTCAAGGCGGTGCAGATCGGCGGGCCGTCCGGCGGGTGCGTTCCGGCCGAGCTGTCCGAGACGCCCGTGGACTACGAGGCCCTCCAAGCCGTCGGCGGCATCATGGGCTCCGGCGGGCTTGTCGTGCTCGACGAGACCGACTGTATGGTCGAGATCGCGCGGTACTTTCTGGAATTCACACAGGACCAGTCGTGCGGGCGGTGCACGCCGTGCCGGGTCGGCACGCGGCGGATGTTGGAGATCCTCACGCGCCTCTGCGAGGGCGACGGGCGCGACGGCGACCTCGACCGGCTTGAGCAACTCGCCGAGGGCGTCCGCCGCGGCAGTCTCTGCGCGCTGGGCCGGACCGCGCCGAATCCCGTCGTCTCCACGTTGGCGCATTTCCGCGACGAGTACGAGGCGCACCTCGCCGGGCACTGCCCGGCCGGGCGATGCCGGGCACTGATCGCCTACACGATCACCGACGACTGCATCGGCTGCACGCGATGCGCTCAGCACTGCCCGGCCGACGCGATCGCCTCGCGCCCGCACGAACGACACGAGATCGACACGGACAAATGCGTCCGCTGCGGGACGTGCCGGTCCGTCTGCCCCGCCGATGCCGTATGCGTGGAGTAACGACATGAACCACAGAGGACACGGAGTGCACAAAGAAGACAACGGCATCGAGCGGCGCGGCGCAGGTGGCCGAACCGTCGCGTTAGATGAACTTAACAAGATCAGTAAGGCGATCATCGGCGCGGCGATCGAGGTCCACAAAGCGCTGGAACCGGGACTGCTTGAGTCGACGTATGAAGCGTGCTTGGCGCATGAACTCGCCGATTGCGGGCGCCGCGTGGAACGGAAGAAGGGGTTGCCCGTTTCCTGCCGCGGTTTGAAAATCGACTGCGGCTACCGGGTGGACCTGCTCGTCGAGGACGTTGTCATCGTTGAGCTCAAATCCGTCCAGCAGGTTACGGACGTCCACCGCGCGCAACTGTTGACGTATCTGAAGCTCGCCGGGTTGCGGCTTGGTTTGCTGATCAACTTTAACGTGCCTCGGCTCGTGTCGGGCGTGCAGCGCGTCATGAACGGCTACGACGAGTAGGTTTTCTCCGTGTTCTCAGTGTTCTCTGTGGTAAACGACACGTTATGACGACGGTGACGATGGACGACAGACCGGTGACGGTGCCGGACGGCGCGACGGTTCTGACGGCCGCTCGGCAGCTCGGCATCGCCATTCCCACGCTGTGCCATCGCGACGGGCTGGAGCCGCAGACCGCCTGCATGGCGTGCGTGGTTCGCATCGCCGGCTGGGACCGGCTGGTGCCCGCCTGCGCCATAACCTGCACGGAGGGCATGGTCATCGCCAGCGAAACGGACGAGGCGGTCGGCGCCGCCCGCCGCCGGGCCGTCGAGCTGCTGCTCGGCGATCACCTCGGCGACTGCGACGCGCCGTGCCAACTGGCCGACCCGCTCGGGCGGCACATCCCGCGTATGATCCGGCACGTTGCGGCCGGGGACATCGCCGCCGCGGCGGCAACGCTGGCGGCGGGAGCAGACGGCGGCTTGCCGGCGCCGGATGAGGTCGACACGGACCGCCCGGAGACGGCCTGCCGCCGCGGGCGCCACGACGCGCCGGTCGCCATCGGGGAACTGATGCACTACGTCGTCCGTGCCGCGCAGCAGCGCGGCATCGCACCGGCGCCGCGCCCGGCGCCGCGACGGCGCAGCGTCTGCGTGCACATGGGGCGGCTGGATGCCGACGAGATGGCGGTGCTGCTGGCTCAGGCCAACCCGGCCGGGCGGGTCGTCGCGTCGCGGGCGGAGGGCTACACGGACGCCGAGGCCTGCGCCGAGGCGGCCCGCTGCCTGCATTGCGACTGCCGCGCGGCCGCGACGTGTGCGCTGCGCGAGGCGGCCGAAACCGTCGGGGCCACGGTCCCGCGCGGCGCCGGCGAACGCCGCCGGCTGGAGATCGATGCCGAGCACCCGGCCGTGATCCACGAGCCGGGCAAGTGCATCGCGTGCGGGCTGTGCGTGCAGATCACGGCCGCCCGTGGGGAGCCGGTGGGGATGGCCTTCGTCGGGCGCGGCTTCGGCGTGCGCGTGCGCCCCGCGATGGGGCGCTCGCTGGCCGAGGCGTTGACCGTCTCGACCGACGCGTGCGTCGACGCCTGCCCGACCGGCGCGCTGGCGTGGCGGTGAGCCGCCCTCGAGCCGCTTACGGGCTCGGATGCGTTGCGGGGCGCGTCGGCGGCGGGCGATGTCCGTGCGGCGGGCCGGGCCGGCGGCGCGGCTCGGGCCCGTGCTCGATCAGTGCCTCGACGCGTTCGGCGATGACGGCGTCGCGCCGCTCCTGGCGGTTCTGCCATTTCTCGCGCAGCCGCTCGAGATGGTCGGCGAGCTTGTCCAGGCGATAGCGCCTCACGGTCTGCTCGTCGTCAAAGCGGGCGGCGACCAGCTCGTGCAGGGCGTCGGTCAGCTCCTTGCGGCGGTCGCCCTCCGCGTCGCGCAGGTCGCGGAGGCGCTTGCCGATCTGCACGCGGTAGTCCCACAGGCGCAACGTGGCCTGGCGGACGTCCTCGGGGCGATCCTGCACTTCTTCGTAGAGGCGCTGAATGCGGCGGAGCCAGCGATAGTACATCCGCGGATGCTCGTCCTTCAGCGTCAGCAGCGCGGCGTGGCGGTCCGGACGGTGACGCTTGAGAAACGCCAGCAACTCGGCTTCCTGCTCGTCGGTCAGTCGCGGCGGCCCGCTGCGACCATCGCTGTTGCGGCGGCGTGGCGGCTCATCGTCGGCGCCGGCGGCAGGCCCGTCCGCGACGGCCGCCCAGACCAGCGCGCCGATGGCGGGGCCGAGAATCATCGCGAGGATCGTCTGTTTGGACATGGTGGTACCTCGGGGTTGTATTTCAGCCCTCGTCCGGCCACAGCGGCTCGGCTTCGAAGGCATCGATTCTATCTTCCATCGCGTCGATTTCCATCTCGATGGCGTCCGGCGTGGCGTCCAGCGCCATCTCGCCGGCCAGGGATGCGATCTCCCGCGCGACCAGCGACAACTCGTCTTCGGCCAAAATCGCGTCCAGTGCGGCCGCGTCACGCCGCGCGGTCGCCAGGGCGGACGGCTTGGCCCGTGTCGGTGTCGCGCCGTGCCGCTTGGCGACGTCCGTGCGGGCCGGCTCGCGCGACGGCGCCCAGAGGGTCACCGTCATCACGACGACGGCGGCGGCTGCCGCGATGGCGCCGGTCGCCGCCGCCCAGCGCCGGCGCGTGCGTCGTGCGGCCAGGGCGGCGCGCAGGCGGCGGGTCGCGCGGGCGCGCGCCTCGGCCGGCATCGGTACTGGCGGAAGGTGTTTCGCCAGCCGGTCCTCGTCGCGGCGCAGCGCATCGGCCAGGGCGCGTTCGGCGTCGCTCAGCGCGATCGGCTCGCCGTCCAACCGGCGTGCCACCCGCTCGTCGTATCGATCATCCGCGTTCATCACGCTTGTCCATGACGCGCCGCAGGGCCTTAAGCCCCCGATGGACCCGCGCCAATGCCGTGCCCAACGGGCAGTCGTACAGTTCCGCGATTTCCCGGAAGCTCATCTGCCCGTAGTGTCGCAGCAGAATCATCTGTCGTGTCGTCGCGTCCAGCGTCTCCATCGCCGCCTGGAGGGCATCGCCGGCCTCGGCGGCCTCCAGGTCGGCGTCGACGGGCGCCGTGTTCGCCGCCAGGCGGTCGACCGGCGCACCGTCGCCATCATCCGCGGCCGTCAGACTCACCGCGCCCGGACGGACGCGTCGCCTGCGGATGCGATCCCGCACGAGGTTCGCCGCGATGCGAAACAGCCACGGCTCCAGCCGTCCGCGTTCATCGTAGCGGCCCAGCGTTCGGACCAGCCGTAACGTCCACTCGCTGAGCAGATCCTCGGCGTCGTGGACGTCGCCGGTCGCGCGGAGGAAGTATCCGTAGATCCGCTGCCCGTACGCTGCGAGCAACGCCTCGTATCCATCGGCACGCCCGGCTTTGGCCGCCGCGATCGCCTCGCGGCGCTCATGCGGTTCCATCGTGGGTCACTTTCGCTTAACGACCGAGGCATGCCGCTATTGCCCGGCCTGTCCGCCGGAATTCTAATCGCCGGGGCCGCCGAGCAAAACGCTCTTGGCCGGGCTCCGCCGCCCGCATACCATAACGGCAACGGCCCCGGGCCTCGAACGAAGGGAGCCCCAATGAAACCGGCACAGAGCATCGTATGGGTGCTGGCGGTCGCCATGAGCGGCTGTCAGATGACGCAACGGACGCCGCAGGACGAAACGACCGCTGACGTCGAACCGGTCGCCGAAGCGCCGAAGAGCGACCAACCGGTCGCCGTGATGGGCCGCCTCGTCGCCTTCCGAGACGACTTGGCGACGGTCAACCGCGGGAGTGTTGACGGTCTGCACAAGGGGCAGGTGGTGCCCATCTATCACGGCGCGCTTCATCTGGCGAATCTGGAGCTCCTTGACGTGGCGCCGGGTTGGGCCAGCGGCATCGTCATCGACCAGCGCTTCACCCCAAAAGTCGGCGACGTGGTGGTGATACCCCCCCGGCCGGATGCCGCCGAGTCGCCGTAACCCGCGAGCCCCGTTCCTCGGAGGACACCGATCATGCGGTTCGTGCACTGGCTCATACTCGCGGTCAGCGGCGGCGTCGTTGTGGTCTGCGGCTGCTCGGACGCAGGCAAGGACCAGACGCCGCCGGCCGGTGAGGTCTTCGTGAGCATCCCCCCGCAGGCGACCTTTGTCGAGACGATCGCCGGCGGGCGCGTCCGCGTCAGGTGCCTGCTGGAACCGGGCGATTCGCCGGCGACCTACAGCCCGCCCATGAAGCAGATGGTCGCGCTGGACGGCGCGCGGCTCTACTTGCGCATCGGCGTGCCCTTTGAGAACGCCCTGGCGGGTCGGATCGACACGTCCGACGGTCGCCCGAGGGTCGTCGACGTCACACGCGGCATCGAGAAACGCATGATGCGATCGGCCGGCGGTCACGGTGACGATCACGACCATGCCCACCACGGCGCGCCCGATCCGCACGTCTGGCTCTCGCCGCGCCGCGTCAAGCGGATCGCGACGAACATAGCCGAGGCGCTGATCGCCGTCGACGAAGAGCATGCCGAGACCTACCGGAGCAATCTACGGCGCTTCCGGGCGGAGCTGGACGCCCTGGACGACGAGCTGTCCGAGACGCTCGCCCCCCTGGCCGGCGAGAAGATGTACGTTTACCACCCCGCTTTCGGCTATCTGGCGGCTGACTACGGGCTCGAGCAGGTCCCCGTCGAAATTGAGGGCAAGGAGCCGAGCTACAAGCGCATCGTCGCCCTCGCCGAGCAGGCGTGCCGGGACGGTGTGCGCGTGGTTTTCGTTCAGCCGCAATTCTCCGACAGCGCCGCCCGCGCCCTGGCCGACGCCATCGCGCAGCGCTGCCGGCGGCAGGGGCGCAACGTGTCCATCGCAGTGGTGCCGCTGGACCCGCTCGCGCGCGACTACGTCGCCAATATGCGGCGGATGGCGAACACCCTCCGCGCGAAGCTGAGCGGCGAAGGAGCGCCGACGCCGTGACCCCGGCCGTGGCATGCTCCGACGTGTGGTTCGGCTATGGCGCCGCACCGGTGCTGCGCGAGGCGCGCTTCACAATCGCGCCCGGTGAGATGATCAGCGTCGTGGGCCCCAACGGCGGCGGCAAGACGACGCTGCTGAAACTCATCCTGGGGCTGCTGCATCCGGATCGCGGACAGGTGCGCGTTCTGGGTGCCCTACCGGAACAGGCGCGTCGGCGCGTCGGCTACACGCCGCAGCACACGGCCGTCGATGCGCAGTTCCCCGCCAGCGTCACCGACGTGGTCCTCATGGGTCGCCTGGGCCATACGCGGCGGATCGGGCCTTTCACGCGGATGGATCGCACCGCGGCGCTGGAGGCGCTGGAGGAGGTCGACCTGGCGGATTTGCGCCGGCGACCGTTCGCGGCGCTGTCCGGCGGGCAGCAGCAGCGGGCGATCATTGCCCGCGCTCTGGTCGGGTCGCCGGAGCTTCTGTTGCTCGACGAGCCGACGGCGGGTCTGGACGTTGCAGCCGAGCAGCGCCTCTACGACCTGCTCCGCCGGCTCAACGAGCGGATGACGATCGTGATGACCTCGCACGACATCGGCATCGTTTCGCAGTTGGTCGGGCGGGTGATCTGCGTCAAGGGAACGACCGAGATCCATCCGACCGAGGAACTGACCGGCGAGATGCTCCGCGATCTCTATGCCACCGATGTCCGCATGGTCCGCCACGACCGCGACGGGAGGGACGCATGATCGAGTTTCTACACGCGTTCACCGAATCCCCCATCCTCCGACGGGCGGTCGCGTCCGGCGCCCTGGCGGGCATCACCTGCGGCGTCGTCGGCTCGTTCGTCGTCGTCCGGCGGATCACCTACCTCGGCGCGGGCATCGCCCATTGCGTCCTCGGCGGCATGGGTGCCGCGTGGTATGCTCACATCGTCGGCGGCGTGACGTGGCTCCACCCGCTCCACGGGGCGATCCTGGCGGCCGTGCTCGCCGCAGTTGTTATCGGAATCGTCTCCCTGCGCTTCCGCCAGCGCGAGGACACAGTCATCAGCGCCTTGTGGGCGCTCGGCATGGCCGTCGGCGTGCTGTTCATCCAGGCGACGCCCGGCTACCGCCAGGACCTGATGAGCTACCTGTTCGGCAACATCACGCTGGTCTCGCCGCAGAGCTTGAAGTTGACTGCGGTAATGGCGGGCGTGGTCATCCTGCTGGCGACCGCCTTCTACAAGCAGTTCCTGGCGATCTGCTTCGACGAGGAGTTCGCCCGCACGCGTGGCCTACGGGTCGAGGCGTACTACCTGCTGCTGTTGATCCTGACGGCCCTGAGCGTCGTGACGCTCGTCAGCGTCGTGGGCATCGTGCTGGTCATCGCCCTGCTGACGCTGCCGGTGGCAACGGCGGCCGTGTTCACCCGCCGCCTGTGGCAGCTCATGCTGGCCGCGGCGGCCCTGTCGGTGGTGCTCGTGCTCGGCGGGCTGGCGATCAGCTATAGCCCGAACCTGCCGCCCGGGGCGACCACCATCGTCCTGGCCGGAGCGGTGTACCTGCTCATGCTGGGCGGTTCGACCCTGATACGTCGCTTGCGTCCGTCGCGCCGGTAGGCGGCGTTTACGGCACGACGGCGCCGTGCTCCGTCAACAGATCGCGGATGTCAGCCATCGGGACGGCTCCGACTGCGATGTCGTTCCGCGCCGCCAGCGCCGCGACGGCTCCGGCGGCCTGGCCCATCGCCAGGCACGAGCCCTCGACGCGCAGCGCGGAGTTCGCCACGCGGTCGCTGGAGACGCATCGACCGGCGACGAGGAGGTTCTCGCTGCCGACCGGGAGCAACGCACCACGCGGCACCGTAGGCACCTTGCCCTCTTCCGGGGGCCAGCCGTGCACGCCCGCGCCGTCGTCAGTGTGCATGTCGATGCCGTACATGGCGTAGCACAGGGAGTCGTCCCAGACGCGCCCGGCGATGTAGTCGCGCTCGGTGATGGTCGTCTCGCCGGCGATGACGACGGTCTCGCGCACGCCGGCTTCCGGAGCGACCCAGTCGATCCGCAGGTTCTCCAGCCCCGGCTGCGTCCGCAGCCAGCGATAGACGCGCAGCAGCGCCCGCCGCCCGGCCAGTTCCATCGCGGTCCGTCCGGCCGAGTCCTCGGCGCGAATGCCGAGGATGTGGTTGGCGTTGTCGCCGCGGGTCCTCAGAAACCTTCGCACCTGCGGCGCCTCGGCGTTCCAGCCGCCGTCGCCGTGGGCGAGCCGCCCGGCGGCGACCTCAGCCGCAAAGGCCGCGTCCAGCGCGTCGTAGTCCAGCGCGTTGGCATCATAGCCCGACAGCCGACAACTCAGCGTGCCCGGCTGAACCGTCTCCGGGCGGACGACCTCAAACCCCGCCAGCGTCACGACATTCGCGTCGCCGGTGCAGTCGATGAGCGTTTTGCCCTGAACCTCGCACAGGCCGGTCTTGGTGCACACGGACGGCCGCCACAGCCCGTCGGCCCGCCCGACGGCGGCGGGCATGGTGTGCAGCCACAGCGCCACGCCGGCGTCGAGGCACATCTCGTCGCACAGGGCGGCGTACAGCGGCACGTTGATGCGGATTTGCGGGCCCATCGAGCCGGTATCCGTGGTGCAATCCGGCAGCGCCGCGCCCGCCTCGGCGACACAGCGCGTCACCAGCTCCCAACCGATCCCCGCGACGACCTGCCGCCCGCGCCCGTGAAACCGTCCCGGGTACGATACGCCGGCGGCCGTGACGGTCCCGCCCAGCAGGCCGTTCTTCTCGATCAGCAGCGTTCGGGCGCCGACGCGCCCGGCCTGAACGGCGGCGATGACCCCGGCCGTGCCGCCGCCGACCACGATGACGTCATACGGTTCGTTTGGCATGGTGTGGTTGCTTTCGTATCACAGCGCGGCGCATTGCCGCACGTAGCTGTCGATGTCGTACTTTCGTTCCAGCCCTCCGGCCGACATATAGCGCACCGTGCCGAACACGTCGCGCTCGGCCCAGGGGCGGTCGTGCAGGCCGAAGCACCAGCCGACGTTCGCGTAGCTGGACGGGTCGCGCCCATCGAGAAAGTACCGGTTGTTCAGCGTGCGCATCCAGCGAAACGCCGTTCGCGGCGAGCGGGTCCACTCGATGATCTTCTTGCCCCAGTACATGCGCATGGTGTTGTGCATCGCGCCGGTGACGACCATCTCGCGCATCGCCGCGTTCCAGTAAGCGTCGTGCGTGTCGCCGGCCTCGAGCTGGGCGAAAGTGTACACGGCCGGACGCGCGTCGGACTTGTGGGCCTCGAGCGTCGCCCGCGCCCAGCTCGGCAGCCCGCGCCAGCGGTCATACTGCGGATTATGGAACGCGAAGTTGACGGCCAACTCACGTCGGATGAGCAACTCCTCGAGGTAGGCCTCCTTTGCCGGCTCGGGCACGTCGGCGTCGCGGACGGCGCAGGCGATCTCGACCGGCGCGATCTGTCCGAAATGCAGGTAGGCGCTGAGTCGGCTGGCGACGCCGAGTGACGGGTCGGATCGCTCGTCGACATAGCGCCCCAGCGCGTCGCGCACGAACGCCTTCAGGCGCTGTCGCGCGCGGCGCGTGCCGCCGTGGTAGTGGTCCGTCCGCTGCACGGATCGGTCGATGTCCAGCCGCGCCAGCAGCGCGGCAGAGTCGTCGGGCGGCAACCCGTCCAGCCGCATCGCCAGCGAATCGCGCCGCGGACCGGCCTGCTCCAGCGGCGTCAGGAACCGCTCCCAGTGCCGCCGGTGCCGCGGGCGAATGGTCCGCGCGGCGTACTCGGTCTTATCGCTGACGACGGCGACGGGCACGACCACGTCGGCCTCGACCCGCTCGACGCGGCAATCAGCCGTGCGGGCGACCTGACGCCGCCATTGACGCTGATGCCGCAGATACGCCGCGTCGCAGATGATCAGCGCCGCCTTCTCGGCCAGGTCCGCGACGACCTCCGGCGGCCGGCCGCGACGCAGCACGAACCGGACGCCGCGCTGCTCCAGTTGGGCGGCGGTCTCGGTGAGCCCCTCGAGCATGAAGGCGTAATGCCGCTCGTTCGCATCGGGGTAATCGTCGGTCAGGGCGAAGCAGACGACCACGGGCAGCTTGAGCTCGTCGGCCTGGCGGCAGGCATGCTCCAGGGCGTGATTGCTGCCGGCGCGCTGCGAGGCCTGCATCCAATACAGAACGCAGCGCCGGTCTCGGGCGACGGGCGCGTCGTTAAGGGCCTGGATGCGCTGCGGCTCGATCATGGGCATTTGCGCGGCGCGCGCCTCCGGCCTGAGGTGGCCACGCGTGCGTATTGTAGCCCAAATGCGCCCGCGCGTGGCAACGGTCGAACGGCGTCAAAACGCCTGGTGCTGTCCGATCGTGACCAGCACGCAGGCGGCGTGCCCGTCGGAGTAGACCACGTGACCCCGCTTGTCGAGCGTGACGCGGGCGCCCTTGAAGTCGAAGCTCTCCGGGAGCACGTTGATGATCTCAATTCGCGTCCACGGGATGACACGCGTCGCGATTTCCCCCACGTTGATGTCGCGCGGGCCGCTGACGACGCGCCCGAAATGGAACGAGCGGCACAGCAATTTCACGGCCATGGGATCGCGCTGCAGGACGCGCCCGACAAGCAGATGCGTGTGGGCCTGATCGTAGGGTTTGACGGCCCGGAGCTTCCAGATTTCTCGCAGCGGGGGGTCCATCGGTTCGGTAGACCTTCGTGGACGCCTCTTCAGTGGAGTCCGCGCCAGACCATCGCCAGAACGGCGACCGCCGCGACGGCGAAGAACACCATTTCCCGCACGTCGGCGAGGGTGGCGTAAAGGCGGTTAAGCTTGGTCATTACGCTTCTCACGACCGTCGCTCCAATGCCGTGCGATCTATTCGTCCGCATGTGGCGGCTGGCGGGGCAACAGGCCCGGCCGGGCCGGCGTCCCTCGCGGCGGGCCCGCCGGGGTGCGTCGGGTATCCTCCGTTCGCACGTCATACTAGCGGCGGGCGGTCAAGCCGGCGCTAAGATGGCGTTCGGATCGCGAGAAACTGAGGACTCCGCCCGAAACGCCTCCCGACGTGCCCGTTTGTGAAGGGGCGGCGGCGCAAAAAGAAAGGCCTCCGCGCCGTGCCGGTGCGCTCCACCGCGAAAGAACCCATTACGTTTCAGGTGGGCAGCATACCCGCCGACCTCGGCCGGCGCGATCCGCTTCCCGGTAATAGGCGTGTCGGTTCTTTTTTCGTGGGGCGCCGTCGGTCACCGCAGAGGCGCTTTCGGTGCCACTGAATGGTACCACAGAGTTCATCGGACGCCAAAGCCGCAAGCTTGAGCGGCGTTGCGGTCAGGCGCGCAATTCGGCCGAGAGCGTCTTGCTCAGCGCGTCGGTGACGGCGGCAACCTGCTCGTCCACCTGCTCGCCGCGGAGTGTGCTTTCGTCGCTGCGGTAGCTCAATCGGACCGTGACGCTCTTTCGCCCGGCCGCAATGGGTTTGCCGCGATACGCCGTGACGTAGTCCAACCCCACGCGCAGCGGCTGCTCGACCGCCGTGATCGCGGCCGACAACTCCTGCCACGTGACCGACTCGTCCACGACGAGCGACAGGTCTCGCTCCACGGCCGGGTAGCTCGGCAGCGGCTGGTACGTGCGGATGAGTTCGGCCGCACGCATCAAAGGCCCCAGCGCCACGGTCGCGCACGTCACCGGCTGCACCAGCCCGTAGTAGTCCAGAACCGCCCCCGAGGCCCGTCCGATGATCCCCACGGGCGCGCCGTCCAGCAGCACCTCGCCGCCGGCGGCGAGCCCCGTGATCTCAGTCGGGCGTACCTCGAGGCGTGCCGAGGGTGCCACCGCTTCGACCAGGACCTCCACCGCGCCGCGCAGTGAGCGCAGCGTACCGGTCGTCACCAGCGCCACGTCCGTTCGCTCGTCGGGCAGGCCCGCCTCGTCCAAGCCACCGGAATGCGGGGGGAACACCGCGGCCAGCTCGTAGAGCCGCAGGTCTTCGTTGCCGGCGTTCTGGTTGGTCTTGCAGGCAGACAGCAAGCTTGGCAGCAGCGTCGGGCGCAGCACGTTGTTCGTCCGGCGGACGGTCGGGTCTACGCGCACGTGGGCGTCGAAACCGAACAGAACGGCTTCGTCCGCGTCCACGAAGGAGAACGTGACGGCTTCGTCGAACCCTGCGGCCGCGAGGGTGCGGGCGACGATCCGGCGGACGTGTTGCGTGCGCCCGGCGGCGGGCACCGCGTGGCGGACGCCGGAGGCGACGGGGATGTCATCGTAGCCGACGAGGCGGGCGACCTCCTCGATCAGGTCCGCCTCGCGCCGCAGGTCTGCGCGGTGGGGCGGGATGCTGCAGACGATTCGCCCGTCGTCGCTTCGGGGCGACAGATCGAGCCGCCCCAGCAGTTCTGCCTGCCGCTCGGCCGGCACATCCAGGCCCAGCAGGGCGCTGCATCGCGCCGGCCGCAGGATGACCTCGGGGGCGGCGAATGGTTCGGCCCAGACGTCGCAGAGCCCACCGGCCAGGTCCCCGCCGGCGACGTCGAGAATCAGTTGGCAGGCCCGTCGCGACGCGGTCTCCACCGCGACGGGGTCCACGCCGCGCTCGAAACGGTAGTTGCTCTCGGAGAGAATTCCCAGCGCCCGCGACGTGCGTCGTGTCGTCAACGGGTCGAACTGCGCCGACTCGATGAGTACGTTGGTCGTCTCGCCGGTGACCTCGGTGCTCAGTCCGCCCATCACGCCGGCGATCGCCACGGGGCGCTCGGCGTCGGCGATGATGCACATGTCGCCCGTCAGGCGGCACTCGGTCTCGTCAATGCTGGTCAGCGTCTCGCCGTCGCGCCCGCGGCGGACGACGATCCGCCCGTCGGCGAGCTTGTCGCAATCGAAGCTGTGCAGTGGCTGGGAGTACTCCATCAACACGTAGTTCGTTACGTCCACGACGTTGTTGACGCTCCGCAAGCCGACCGCTTCCAGACGCTCCACCAGCCACGACGGGCTGGGCTTGACAGTCACGCCGCGGATGACCCGTGCCGTGTACCGCGGGCAGAGCTTGGGGCACTCGACGTCGACGCGCGTGAACTCCTCAATGCGACCGGTCGTCGGAAGCTCGGGTATCGCCGCCGGCGTGAACGTCGCTCCCGTCGCGGCCGCCAGCTCCCGCGCCACGCCCAGATGCCCCAGCAGGTCCGGACGGTTGGAAGTGACCTCCAGGTCGAACACGACGTCGGCGTCCGTTTTTGTGATGCCTTCGCAGTTGAGCCCGATGCGCGTGAAGAATTCTCCCAGTTGGTCGGCCGGCGGCACGCCACCGACAGGGCCCAGGTCCAGCAGATCGGTCAGCCAGTTGAGGGAGATATTCATCGCGCGTTGGTCCTTCGCCCGCAGTCGGGCGTCGGAGCGTCATGGTACCGGCCGGCGGCGGCAGCGTCCACCGCCACGGCGGGGCGGTTCGCTACTCGATCGGCGCGCCGCCGAGCAGGTCGGCGATTGTGACCGGCTGACCGGTGTCGATGCTCGTGTAGGCCGCCACGCCGACGAGGATCGAGTAGGCACCGTCGGTGTGGAAGGCCTTGCGGCGGAGGCGATCGCTCGGCGCGTCCGGGTCGAAGATATCGGCCTGCAGGAGCGGGTCGCCGCCGCCGTGCCCGCCGGAGCCGGTGCGCGGCTCGATGCTCTGCGGCTTGGCGAACTCGGGCGTGTAGGTGATCGAGACGTTATGCTTCTCCAGTTCGCCGGGGACGGTTCCGTCGCCGCTGATGTACGTGTTTTCGCAGGCGTGGTGCTCGATGCGTCCGCGCGTGCCGTTGAAGGCGACGTGATAGCCCTCCCACGGACTGTAGGCGTGGAGCTGATACGTCAGCAGCGCCCCGCGCTGGTACCGCGCCGTGACGGACATGGTGTCCCATATGTCGATCTCGTCGGCAAAGACGCACTTGTCGCGCTGGTAGCCGTCCTGGGGCTCCGGGTCCAGATACATCTTCTTGAGCCATTCGTTCTCGGCTAGATTCATAGCGAAGGGGCAGCGGTCCATGACGGGACAGTCCAGGCAGCGATCGGCGTGGTCGGACAGGCCCAGCCGCTCGGCCGTGGCGGGCGTGTAGTACTTCAGCGAGCCGTGACAGAAGACTTCTTCCGGCCAGTCATCCACCCACCAGTTGACCAGGTCGAAGTGGTGGGTCGCCTTGTGGACCAGAAGCGAGCCGGAGTTCTCGCGCCGGCGATGCCAGCGGCGGAAGTAGTCCGCCCCGTGCCGCGTGTCCAGCAGCCAGGTGAAGTTCACGCTGAGGATGTCGCCGATGGCGCCGTCGAGGATCATCTCTTTGATCTGGCTGCGCGGCGGGGCGTAGCGGTAGTTGAACGTCACTTGGACCTGCCGCCCGGTCCGGGCGCGGGTCTCCAGAATCCGCCGGCAACTGCCCGCGTCGACGGTCATGGGCTTTTCCGTGATCACGTCGCAGCCGGCCTCCATGGCACGGCAGATGTACTCCGAGTGCGTCGCGTCGGGCCCGGAGGTGACGATCACCCGTTCCGGCCGCGTCTCGACGACCATCTGCTCGAACTGCTCCGGCGCGTAGGTCGGCACGGTCGGCATGCCGGACTCCGCGAGGTGCTTGTTGTACAGCTCCATCCGTGCCGGGTTCTTGTCGCAGATCGCCACCAGTTCGGCGTGATGCTTGTGATTGTCCGACATCGCCCCCCGGTACATGTTGCTTCGCATGCCCGTCCCGACGTGGGCGTAGCGTGTTCTGGCCATGGGGTCATCTCCGTGTTGCGGCGGTTGTCAGAATCAGCGCGAAGGTCTCAGGATATCGCCCGGCGGGCGGATGTAAAGCGCCATCGCCGCTGCGGCTTGTCGTCGGCGGGTCCGGCCGGTAAGGTACCGGACCGCGAGAGGAGCCGTGATGAGCGATTACGCTGCGATTTTCGACATGGACGGAGTGCTGGTGGACAGCTATCGGGCGCACCTTGAGAGCTGGCAGCGCGCCGCCCGCGACCGCGGGCTGGACATGACGGAGGACGACTTCGCCGCCACGTTCGGGCGGACCAGCCGGGACATCATCGACCACCTGTGGGGGTCGGGCGTGCCGGAAAACGACCGTCCCGCCTTCGATGCCGACAAGGAAGCCGCCTATCGCGACATCCTGCGCGTCGAGTTTCCCGAGATGGACGGGGCGAGCGAACTGGTTGCCGCCCTCGCGGAGGAAGGATTCGCGCTGGCCGTGGGCTCGTCCGGTCCGCCGGAGAACGTGCAGGTCGTCCTGGAGATGCTTCCGCACGCCGAGAACATCACCGCGACGGTGACCGGCGCCGACGTGACGCGCGGCAAGCCGCATCCGGACGTGTTCTGCGCTGCGGCCGAGAAGCTCGGCATCGCCCCGCGGCGCTGCGTCGTTCTGGAGGATGCCGTTCACGGATTGACGGCTGCCCACCGGGCGGACATGGCGGCCGTGGCGATTACCGGCACGGCCGAGGAGGGCGTGTTGGCTGCCCAGGCCGATCTCGTGGTCGACTCGCTCCGTGAACTGACGCCGCAACGGCTGGCGGCGCTGATTGACGCGCGGGCATGACGCGCCCGGCGCGAACGAACCCGCATTGCGGGGCGTTTACTTCTCGCCGCCGATCTGCCCGCGCGAGCCGAGGTACACTTTGTCGCCGGGGGCGATGGTCAAGTGTTTGTCCACCTGCTCGGCGAGTTGCTCGCCGCTGTCGGCGAACAGCGGGGAGATCTCGATGGCCGCGGCGACCTTGCCGTCGGCATCCCGCGGAACGGTCACGCCGGCCTCCTCAAGCCATTCGGCAGCGCGGCGGACCTGGTCGTGCAGTGCCGTGTTCAAGCTGTCCGCCCCTTCGGCGTTCTTGACGGGGCTGAACTCCTCGGTCCGCAGGGTTTCGAGGATCACGGTCCGCTCGGCCAGGGGCAGCGCGTCGAAGATGAACCGTTCGAGTTTGACGGCGTTGGGCTCGTCCGGCGTGACGGCGTTCCCGTCCGCGTCCACGTGGGTGACTATCTTGTCGGCCCGGTGCCAGGGCAGCTCGCAGCCGCCGCCGGCGGTGAGGCGCTCGACGAACGCGCGCGACAGCATGTGAATGGCGATGCTGCCGGCGTTGAACAGCAGGTGCCCGTCGTCGGTTGTCTGACGGACGAGGTCCTCAGGCAGGTCGCAGTACTCGATGACCGTCACCTTCCCGTCGACCACGCAGAAGTTACCGAGCTTCTCCATGGGGTCGCGCTTCGGCAGCGCCTTGGCGCTCATCTCTGCGTCGCGCTCGGCATGCAGCCCGATGAACAGCGGGTCGACCGCGCGGCAGAGGGGGTTGTCCACCTGAAAGTAGCTGATCTGCTCCACGCCACGGGCGGCCATGTCCGCCAGCGCGCCGCTGTCGCTCAGTGCCGGCAGCGCCCCCCCGTGCCCGTCCGGGCTCATCGCCACGCGTCCCGGGGCGGCCAGCAGCAGCTTGCCGTCGTAGCCGATCGCCGGCATGGTGCCCTGGACCAGGAAGAACACGTCGTCGGCCGGCAGGCCGAAGTACTTGTGCTGGCGGAAAAACGCCCGTGTGGGCACATCGTTAATCGGCGAGGTCATCACGTACCACGGGATCGCCGTGTCCCATCGGCGGCGTGCGGCGAGGATCTGCTCGGCGAAGACCTGGAACAGCGGCTTGTGCGCGACGGGCGTGACCTCCAGGCAGCCCTTGGGCCCCTCGTAGCCCAGGCGGGTTCCCTGTCCGCCGGCGACGACGAACGCGGCGACCTTGCCGTCGGCGATGAGCTGCTCGCCGCGCCGGCGGGCGGCGTCGTGCAGCGCCTGCGTTTGCTCGTCGCTCGGGCGGGCCGGAACCATCTCCGGCGGCCGAATGCCCGACGGCACCTCGACGTGCGGCTTCCGGCGAACGTACTGTTCGATCAGCGTGTCCAGCTCGTCGAAATCGATGCCGCGCAACTGCTCCAGCAGCGCCTTGCGCCGCTCGGGCGACAGCGTCTCGTAGAATCGCAGCAGATGCTCCTGGTCGTGTTCGGCAAGCGTACGTTGCAGATCGGTTGGCTCGGTCATGATGCAATCCTTGCCCGCTTGAGGCGCGTTCGGGGCGTGAACGTAATCCCCGCGGCACGCCGGTGCAACAGGAAACCGACGCGATCCCCATCACGACCGGCGGGGTGCGAGTGACGCATCACGCCCATGGCATGGCTGGTGCGAGGCGGCGTTCCGGGGCTTCGGCATTCGGGCCTCGTCATCGCGTCTGTCATTCTGATTTCGTCATTCGACTTTCTTGCGCCCCTTCGAGTACCATTCGCGCATGCTCGCTCGGCGCTACGCAACGTTCACCGGCGGGATTGATCTGCCGGATCTGAAGGACGCTACGCTGGATGCGCCCGTGCGTCCTGGGCCGGTGCCGGCCCGTCTACGGGTGCCGCTGGCGCCGTGCGGGGGCCCGCCGGCCGAGCCGGTGGTCGCTGCCGGGCAACGGGTCGTCGCGGGGCAGCGGCTGGGTGCCGCGTCGGACGACGCAGCCGTGGACGTGTATGCTCCGGCGACGGGGACGGTTTCGCGACTGACGCGCGTCGCGACGGCGGGGCGCTACGGGCCGGCGCATTCCGACGCCGTCGAGCTGGTGGAGTTGGAGCATCTGCCTGAGTTGCCGGCCGAGCCGCCGACCGCCGGGTGGCGCGAGCTGGCGGCGGCGCAGGTGCGCGAGCGGATCGCTGATGGTGCTCTGACGACCTTCCGCCGCGGCGCCGAGCCGCTGAGCGGGTGGATCGAGCGGGCCCGCGCCGCCGGCTGCCGCGTTCTGATCGCCAACGTCATGGAGCACGAGCCCTACGTGACAGCCGACCACGCGCTGCTCCGCGCGCGAGGCCGGCAGGTGGCCGGCGGGTTGATGCTGCTGGGCCGGGCGATCGGCGCCGAAACGGTGTATCTCGCCGCCGACCGCCGTCGCACGGACGATTACCACCCGGCCGAGGACGCCGCGCGGGAACTCGGCATCGAGCCGGTCGCCCTGGAGCACAAGTACCCCACGGGCGCCGACGTGATGCTGGTCAAGATTCTCACGCGGTGCGAGACCCCGCCGGGCGGGTCGCCGACGGACGTCGGAGCAGCGGTGGTGGACGCGGCGACGTGCTTCGCGACGTACGCGCAGGTCGCGTGCGGGGTCCGTCCGTCCGGGCGGGTGGTGACCGTCGCCGGCGAGCGGACGTCGCGTGTCGGGAATTTTTTCGTGCCGTTCGGCGTCGGATGCGTCGACCTGGTTGGCGCGCCGGGTCCGCCCGTGCTTCACGGCGGGGCGATGACGGCGCTGCGCTGCGACGAGGCGACGGTGACCTCGCCGGCCAGCGACGCCGTGTTGGCCCCGGCCGTCGAGACGCCGCCGCATCCGGGCCCGTGCATTCGCTGCGGGTGGTGTGTGGCGCATTGTCCGGCACGGTTGAACGTCGCGGCGCTGAACGACGCCTTCGAGCTGGCGGACGTGGACCGCGCCGCGCGGCTCGGCGTTCGCGCCTGCATCGCCTGCGGTGTCTGCTCGTATATCTGTCCGGCGCGGCTGCCGCTGACGCAGCGTATGAACCAACTCAACCGCGCCGTGGGGAGGGTCGCCGATGGCTGATGAACTTACCGCCGCAACCGTCATGCGCACACGCCGCCTTCCCGCCTTCGAGGCGCCGTTTCTCCGTGCGCCGGAAGGCGCCAGACGGGTGTTTCTGGTTACGTTGGGCGCCGCCTGCGCACCGCTGCTGGCCGGGGTCGTGCTGTTTGGCTGGCGTGCGGCCGTCGTGGCGTGCATCTGCGTGGCGGCCTGCGTGATCATCGAGCACGTCACGTATCGCGTCGCGCACACGCCGGCGCTGGGCGGACGGTCTCACGCCTACCTCACCGGTGTCCTGCTGGCGCTGACCCTGCCGGCGTTTACGCCGTGGTATGTGGCCGTGATCGCCTCGGCGTTCGCCGTCATCATCGGCAAGGCCGTCTTCGGCGGCGTGGGGCACTTTCTCTGGCAGCCGGCGCTGGTGGGGCGGTTCGCCGTGGCGGTGATGTTCCCGGCACTGCTGGCGCCGGGGGACTGGCCGGTTCTGGCGCAAAACCGCCTGCTGGTCGGCGACGTAACCGACGCCCGGACGCCCATGGACTACCGGGGCTGGCAGGATCGCTCCGCCCCGGAAGGGGCCGATGCCTTTCGTCTGCCGCATCCGCGGCGGGCGCTGGCGAAGCTGACGAACCGACCGACCGACGCGCCGCCGGCTTACAGCGGTCTGGCCATGCCACGCCTGGAGATGCCGGGCGCCGCCCCGGCGGCGCTGCATGCCCCGTCGCCGGACCGCCTGCCACCCATGCGCGACCTGGTCTTCGGAACGCGTCCGGGCGGCATCGGCGAGACGTGCATCATCGTGCTGCTGGTCGCCGGCGGCTATCTCGTGTATCGCGACTACGTCCGCTGGCAGTTGCCGGTGGCGTTCCTGGCGTCGGCGTGGTGTGTCGCCGCCGTGGCGCCGGTGCAGTTGGCCGGTCCAAGCCAGACCGTCGAGACCGTCTGGTTTCCGCTGTTGGTCGAGGGGCTGGACGTCGGGTTCACCTACGTCAACTACCAGCTCCTTAGCGGCGCAACGGTCCTGGCCGCAACGTTCCTGATTACCGAGATGTCGTCCCGTCCGGCGACGGTCGGTGGACAGGTGATTTTCGGCGCCGCGGCCGGCGCGCTGGCGATGGGGCTTCAACTCTACGTCACCGCTGTGCCCATTCCCGCCTACGCCGCCGTGCTGGCGATGAACACGTTCGCGCCGTGGATCGAGCGGATGTGGCGCCCCCGCGTGCTGGGCAGGCGGCGCCTGGCGTGGTTGGGCTCGCTCGTGCATCCGTTTGGCGAGAGACGACCGAAGCGCTAGTTGGTCCGCCGGCGCAGGCGACGTGTCAGGGCGGCGATGCCGCAGCCGGCCGCAATGCTCAGAATCGGTCCCAGCGGCACGCGATACCGCGGCAGGCCGAACGGGCCCGGAAGCAACGTGCCGACGAGCACCACGCCGATCAGAAGCCACGCCTCCGCCGGGAGGCGCAGCCGTCCCCGCCCGGTCGGCCGCGCGAACAGGCGCCCCGCCGCACCGATCGCCACGGCCGCGTATTTCAACCCCAGAAGCGCCACCAGCGGCGCTGCCAGGAGCAGCGCGACGGTGTCGCCGCCGAAGTAGTGCCGCACGGCCGCCGCAAGCCCTTCGCGCCGCAGCACGGCTCGTGTGCCCCGTTGGCCCGTCGTACGCCCGGCGATTTCCAGAAGCGATGGGGCGGCGGGCAGGTAGACGCCCGCACAGCCGCGGAGGTGCAGCCGCGTGTACGCCCATGGATGCTCGGCGATCGCCTGCCGCGCCCGGCGCGCCCGCCAGGCGGCGGCCCGACCGGGCGACAGGCCCGCGTTCCGCTCGGCGCTGGCGCCGTGGCGCCGCTGCCAGGCGCGCTCGGCGGCGGCATCCGTCCCCTTGCGCTCGGCTGTCAGGGCGGGCACGGCGAAGTAGTACATCGAATCCGTCGCGAAGGTGGAAAAGCCCGTGTAGTCGGCGACGATGCGGTTGCGGATCACCCACGGCGCCAGCAGTACGACCACGACGCCGGCAAAGGCGGCCAGCCGCCGCCATCGCTTCGGCCGGGGCAGGAGCGACAGACCCATCACCGCCGCCATTGCCAGCCCGACCGGCCGAACGTAGCACGCGGCAGCGATGACGCCCGCTGCGGCCAGAAGCGACCACCACCGCCCCGTCTTGAGATGCACCGCCAGCAGACATAACGCCAGCATCAGCAGGCATGTGTACGGCGCGTCGGAGAGAATCCGCACCGACGAGACGACCGCCACGACGCAGACCGCCTGCCAGCCGGCCGCCCACAGGGCTGCTCGGCGATCGGCGACCAGCAGCGCCAGCAGGTACGTCAGGTACACTGTCACCACGTCAGCGACAATTTGCACGATCGCGACCGTTACGACGCCGGCGCTGCCGAAGAGCGTCCCGATCAGCAGGAACAGCGGATAGCCCGGCGTGCGGAAGATCTCCGGGCGTTCCCCGCGGGCGAAGACGCCGTCTTCGCCCAGTGTCCGCGCCAGGGCGGCGTACTCGTAGGAGTCCGGCGTCAACAGGCGCTGCGGAGCGTGCCACGCCGTTGCCAGCAGCACCAGTCGCACCAGCGCTGCCATAATCACAATGGTCAGGACGGGGCGTCGTCTCATGGCGTCACCGCCGCCGGCGGCGGAAGGGCTCCGCGCGCCGGCGCCTGTGCGGTAGAATACGCTCCGTGAGCCGGCGCATAAAGGTCAATGAGATTTACTGCAGCATCCAGGGGGAGACGACCTGGACGGGGTGGCGCTTCGCCTTCGTGCGGTTGGCTGGGTGTAACCTGCGCTGCCGCTGGTGCGACACGCCGGCCGCCCGGGGCGACGGACAGGACGTGACGATCGACGACCTGATGGACCGCGTGGCCACGCTGCGCTGCGGGCGCGTGCTGGTTACCGGCGGCGAACCGCTCGTCCAGCAGGCGACGCCGGAACTGCTGCGGCGCCTCTGCGACGCCGAGTACCGCACACTTCTGGAGACGAACGGTTCACGCGACCTGTCGGACGTCGACGCGCGCGTGATCAAGATCGTCGACGTCAAATGTCCCGCCAGCGGCCAGGCCGGCACCACGCGCCGGGACGCCCTCGAGGCGCTCGGCCGCGACGACGAAGTGAAGTTCGTCATCGCCGACGGGGAGGATTACGCGTATGCTTGTGACGTGGTGGGGCGCTACGCGCTGAACGAGCGCGTGGCGGTGACGTTCTCGCCGGTGTTCGGCGAGGTGGACCCGGCCGAATTGGCCGGCTGGCTTCTCGCCGACCGCCTGGATGTGCGCCTGGGTCTCCAGGTACATAAGATTCTCTGGCCGGGACGGAGCGAGGGTATCTGAGCCGGTCGACCGCCCGGGCTCAGTAAACACGTGGAGACGACGATGCACGCTGAATTGGTGCGAACATTTCACTTCGAGGCCGCCCACCACCTTCAAGCGGCGCCGCAGGGGCACAAGTGCCGTCAGTTGCACGGACACAGCTACCGCGTGGATGTCCACGTCGCAGGCGAGGTGGACGCCGACCGCGGCTGGGTGATGGACTTCTCGCAGATCTCGGCCGCCGTCGCGCCGGTGATCGACACGCTGGACCACGCCCTGCTCAACGACGTTCCGGGTCTGGAGACTCCGACGACGGAGATGCTGGCGAAGTACATCTGGGACCGTATCGCGCCGACACTACCGCTGTCGGCCGTGACGGTTTGGGAATCCACCGTGAGTCGTTGCGTCTACCGGGGCGCCTAGCGATGCCTCGTTGTCGTGCGGCTCAGGACGCCTCGCCGATCTCGTCGTTCGGCAGGAACAGCTCCCGCGGCGTCTCGAAGAGGATCGTCCGCGCCGTGTCGATTGCCTCGTCGGCGGTCATCAGCCCGCCGTTGATCCGTTCGGCCAGCACGTTCGCAAGCACGCGCCGCGTCATCCATGCCCGCCCGTAGGCATAGTCGATCGACCAGCCGTCGCTGAGGAAGCCGCACAGGCGGTTCAGCGGGACCATGTCCAGGCGGCGCGACCAACTCGTGTGCATCGGCGTGGGGTAGAACATCGTCCACCACTGGCTTGTCAGAGACACGTTGCTGTAGCCCTGGCAGAGCCCGCACCAGATCGGCTCGTCGGGCTCGTAACCGTTGAGCATGTTGAAGTGCAGGTCCGGGTACTCGCCCAGCAAATACCCGAACGTCTGGGCGAAGGTGTCCGACCCGCGCTGGATGGCCCGAGCCGCGCCGTCGTGGAGGAACTGCACGCCGTAGCAGATCTGGAAGATGTCGACGTACGCGTGGACCGCCTCGCACATCGCGCGGACAAAGACGCCTTCCAGCAGGCGCGTTTCACCAAGGGTCAGCGGCTCGCCGCCGCCGGCGCGGGCGACGAGCCGGTCCAGCGTCGCCTCGTCGGTGGGCGTGAAGTCCGCCTGAGAGGACACCCACGCCACGAGGACGGGCAGGTCCGGCCAAGTGTGTGCGTCGTAGTAGGCCTTGACGGCCGCGAACACGTCGGCGGCGGTCTTTGCCTCGTGGCCCAGATCGTTCGCCAACCCGTGGATGCGTCCCTGCCAGCCCTTGTGCTCGTGCTGTCCGCTGGAGGGCATCGCCTCGACAGTGAAGCGCATGATGTCGCTGGCCGGTCCTGTCCGCTGCGATTTCCCGTGTTCGCTGGAGCAAATGCGCACGATGTTGGCCTTGCCCAGCACCTGTTGCGGCCAGTTGTCTTGCGCGACGCACGCCTCGAAACGCTGCTCCAGCCGCGGTAGCGATTGTGGCGTCAGCGGTTCGTCGAAGTCGTACAGATCGCGGAGGATGGTCCTGAGAATCCGCCCGAAGCCCGTCTGGGCGATTCGGAACCAGTGTTGCGCCAGCGCCTCACGGGGCAGGCCATCGGCGTCCTTGCCCGGCCAGAGGTCGCCATGGGCCATCCCCGCACTGCGCAGGGGGTAGCGCAGCATGTGGTAAAAGATCACGTCATCCAGCGACTCGGCGGACATCCGGCCGCACGCGAGGTGGCTGTGAACGTCGATGATCGGGATACGGTTTAGTTGCTCGAACAGCTCGTCATTGCGCATGCGCGTGGCACCTTCCGGCATGGGGCTCTCACTACAGGTATACGGGTCATGCAGCGGGGGCGGCGCGTTTCATGCTAGCGACTTACCAGTGCGCGGCAAGCATAAAGGGCCTCTATTTCTTTCCCGCGGCTCGCTGCGAGCGAAAGAACGCCGTCAGCAGGTCGCCGCACTCAGCCGCGCGGACGCCGGAGACGACCTTTACGTGGTGATTGAGCCGATCGTCGGTCGGGATGTCGTAGAGGGTGCCGGCCGCACCGGCCTTGGGATCGGTCGCGCCGTAGACCAGGCGGTCGATGCGCGCCAGGACGACCGCGCCGGCGCACATGCAGCACGGCTCGAGCGTCACGACCAGCGTGCAGCCGCTCAGACGCCAGTCGCCGCGGGCCGCCGCCGCGGCGCGGATCGCCAGCATCTCTGCGTGCGCCGTCGGGTCACGGTCGATGATCCGGCGGTTGTGTGCCGCCGCGAGGATGCGCCCCTCGCGGACGACGACCGCGCCGACGGGCACGTCGCCGGCGCGTTGCGCCTCCCGGGCCTGTTCGATGGCCGCGCCCATCCAGGCGTCGTAATCCGTCTCGGTTGCCCTGTCCACGTCGGCGAGGATAGCGTGTAGCCCGCGCCGGGCCAAGGGCGGTTCCGCCCGTCGCCGCGGCGGCGCAGTTGGGCGTTTCCGCGAGGCGCGGCGGCCGCTATAATGCCGCCCTTTCCGAAGGCCCTCCATGGAATCCAAGCTCCGAAAACGACTGGTCCTGTCGGTGAAGCTGTTGATCGCGGCCGGGCTGCTGGCCTGGCTGGTGACGAAGGTGCATCTGCACGATTACGAGATCGACGGTAAGACCGCCCCGGGGCTGTTGACCATCGCCGGGGACATCAATTGGCTTGTGTTGGCTCTCGGTGCCGTCGGCTTCACCGCGTCGCTGCTGGTGATCGCCGCACGCTGGTGGATGCTGCTGCGCATCCAGCGGATTCGCATTCACCTGTGGGAGGTGGTCCGCCTGACGTTTCTGGGGCAGTTCTTCAATGCGGTCGCGCCAGGCGTCATCGGCGGCGACATCGTCAAGGCGTATTACGTCGCCAAGCACACGCCGAAGACGGCGGCCGTGTTATTGAGCATCTTCGTCGACCGGGTTATGGGCATGACGGAGCTGGCGCTGCTGGCCGGGTCGATGGTCGCCGTGGCGCTGCTGGCGGGGCTGGAGACCTTTGCTGACATTCGCGACGCGGTCATCGTCGCAGCCGTCGTTGCCGTTGCGGTGGTGTTCATTCTCGTGTTTCTGCTGAGCCGGCGCTTTCGTCGCGTGTTGCACCTGGACAAGCTCTACGGGCGTCTGCCGATGGCCCATCACATCGCCCGTGCGGGCGACGCGGCCGTGCTGTATCGCAAGCGGATCGGCGTGCTGTTCCGTGCCGTGCTGATGACGTTCGGGGCGCACGCCTTCTTCGTGGGCGCCATCGCGATGTGCGGGGCGAGTCTGGGGCTGGCGATTCCGTGGTACCAGTACCTGCTGTACATCCCGCTGATCTACATCATCGGCTCGGTGCCGATCACGCCCGGAGGCGTCGGCGTGATGGAGGCGGCGTTTGTGCACTTCTTCGTCAATGCACCGGCTGTCGGCGCCAGCGAGGTGTTTGCGATGGCGTTGCTGGCGCGGCTGGTGCCGATCGTCTGTGGGCTGCCCGGGGCGATCGTGGCGGTGCGCGGCGCCAAGCTGCCCAAGGCCGAGACGATGGAGGCCGAGCTGGGTCTCACCAAGGGGTAACAAAAAGCAGGCGGGGCAATCACGTCGTTGCTTAAGCCGGCTTCCTTTCGGGTCGATACCGTACCTCAGAACGTTACATTGTTACGCAGTTGGCATGGGTGCCTCCGGTGTCGCCCGTCGTCGCGATGGTCAGAATGAACGCCGCGCTCGCGAAAAAGGGAACTGTCATGGACACTGAGTTGTCCCCGTCTCAGGCGGCAAAGCTGTTTCACCTTGACGGCGAGGAAATCGCGCTGCTCGACGAGATTCGCGACGTGCTGCTTGGCGCGTCGAGCCGCGTGCTGAGCCGGGCCTTCAGCCGCATCAGCATGCTTGCCGGGGGTGCGACGCTTCTGGGGCGCCAGGGACATACCACCTCGGACCGGCGCATGCGTCGGTGGATTTACGCGGCGCTGCGCCCGTGGGACCCGAATCTGCGTCAGCCGTGGCTGCGCCACCTGGCGCACGCCTGCGCGCGCCGCAACGTGGCGCCGACGTATGTGGCGTCGATCTTCGCGGCGATCGAGCAGGCGGGCCAGGAGGTGCTGCGCGAGGCGTGGGTCGCCGGCGACGCGGACCGCGGGGGCGACCTGGAGACGGCGCTGCGCGTCTACCAGAAGCGCCTCGCCGCCGAGCGGATCGGCTTTCTGTCCGTGATGTGCAGCGAGACGAACCGTCGCCGCAAGAAGAACGAGGCGCGCCTCAAGCGTCAGGTCGCCAATCGCCTTCGCCGTGTGCGCAGTGCCGTGGCGCTCAACGACGACGTCACCGGCGAGATCGACGAGCAGCAGGTCGTCCGCATCATGGCCCAGTACGTGCTGGACACCTTCGCCCCGGACCTGCTCGTGATCAACCTGCTCCAGAAGGACGGCGTCGTCGATACGCCGCTGGTGCTGGAGGGCGGACGCGTTGTGTCCTTGCACGACGACGTACACATCTGCCGCATCCACCAGGACACCCAACGCTGTCGCGCGTGCCGGACGGGGCAGGTCTTCAGCGTTAACGACGCCGCCGGCTCGCTGATTTCCTGTCCCTATCGCGCGTGGAAACAGAAGACCGGCGGCTACTGCTGTGTTCCGCTGGCCGGCGGAACCCAGATGCTGGGCTGGATGCACCTGCACCGAAACGCCGGCCGGTTCGAGGACGAGGAAATCGACGTCCTGGCGATCTACGGGCAGATGGTCGGCACGGCGCTGTCCTCGCTGCGTCTCGTCACCGAAAACCGCCGTCAGGCGACGACCGATCCTCTGACCGGCGTGTGCAACCGCCGCCACTTCGAGGAAATTCTCAAGAAGGAAAACGCCCTGATGCAGCGGCGCGGCAACGCCGCATCCGTCGTGATGCTGGACGTGGACGGCTTCAAGCATTTCAACGACGAGCATGGACACGAGACCGGCGACCGCATCCTGATGGCCTTCGCCAACGCGCTGCAGTCGACGCTGCGGGTGACGGACGAGGTTGCCCGTCTCGGCGGCGATGAATTCGTCGTGCTGCTGCGTGACTGCGACGCGTCCAAGGCCGAAGGCGTCGCCCAGAAGATCATCCGGACCGCCGCGGACACGAACGTCCGCGTCGACGCCACCCAGTGGGAGCACCTGCGGATCAGCGCCGGCGTGGCCTGTTGTCCGCACCACGCTGCGGCGCTGGAGGACGCGCTGTTGCTGGCCGACGTGGCCCTGATCCGGGCCAAGGAGAGCGGCAAGAACCGCTACGTGGTCTTCGACCCGTCGGCCGATACCGATCGGCTCAACGCGCGGGGCTACCACCAGGGGCTTCGCATCAGTTGCTGAGACAGCCCGGGCCCTGCGCGTTGGTCAAGTGCCGACGTTGCCCGGCCGAAAGGATAGTCAGAGAGGGCCACTACAGGCGTTGCCCGCGCCGATGGGGCGGCAACGCCGCGGGAACCGAACATCATGGCAATGCTTAAAGACTTGGATGCCGGTACGATACGTCAATCCGCCACCGAGGCCGCTGAGCGAGGCGTGCCCGTTGCCGTCAGCGTTCGCTATGACGAGCGCTGGGAGAACCTGTTCAGTCGCGTTCTTGCCGTTCGTGACGACCGATTGCTGCTGTCCTGGCCGGTGGCGGATGCCGGCTCGGACGCCTGTCCGCACGAGTTCACGCCCGCCGAGAAGGTGGGGCTGAGCTTCAAGCTCAAGCACTACAAGTACCTCACCACGGTCGCGGTCGCCGGTCCGGACCGCTTCAAGCTGGACACGGGCGCGTGGGTTCCGGTTCTCAGCGTGTGCTTTCCGGTGCGGATGCAGCGTCTCCAGCGTCGTGCGTACCAGCGTGCCGAGGTGCCGGCGGGACGCATCGTGCGCGGCTCGTTCTGGCTGGGCGGCTGTGCCCGCGAGCCGGTCCGAGGTGCCGAGCCGTCCGGGGCGCCCGAGGGCACGCCCGTCTGGTCCGGAAGCGTCACGAACCTCAGCGCCGGGGGGCTGCAACTCCACGCCAATGCGGAACTGGCCGACATGCTCGATCCGGGCGACGTCGTCGGCATGCACGTCGTCTTCGGCGCCGGCGAAGACGTTGTCCACACCGACGCCCAATTCCGCCGTGCCGAACTGACCGAGGACGGCTGCCTCCTGGGCTTCCAGTTCCTCGGGCTCGGACAGAGTCGTGACGGGCGCCGCGCCCTGCAATGCATCAGCGACAAGGTCAGCGCCTTCCACGCTGAGATGCACCGCACGGCCGCCGCTCGCTGAGCACGCCTGTCGCGACACGGGCAGCATGCCCGTCTCTGGCCCGGCGGTCCTGGCCGTGTCGGTCCGCTGTCTTGTCGTCCGCGAGTGGCGAGATTGCCTCCCGCGGACGCCGCGGCACTTGCCGCCACCGACCGCCGCGACGTACCATGCTCGTATGGGCAACGCTTCGCAGCGTCACTACGCCGTCTGGACCACCGCCTGGGGCCCGATGGGCGCCGTCGCCGGCGACGAGGGCATCGTTCGCGTCGTCCTGCCGCACTACACCCGCGACGACCTCGCCGCCTTGCTGGCGTGGGAGCATCGCCCGGCCGAGGAAAACCGCGGGCCCTTCGAGCCGCTGATTGCCCGCAGCCGGGAGTATTTCAACGCCCACCGGGCGGATTTCGCGGACATCCCCTGCGCGCTACCGGCGGCCGAGAGCTTCTTCGGCACGGTCTACCGCGCCTGCCGTGACGTGCCGTACGGCGCGACGATCAGCTACTCCGCCCTGGCGCGACAGATCGGCCGGCCCGACGCGGCCCGCGCGGTGGCGACCGCGCTGAGCAAGAACCCCATGCCGCTTCTGGTGCCGTGCCATCGCGTCACGTATGCCGACGGACGCCCCGGCGGCTTCTCCGCCGCCGGCGGCGAGCAACTCAAGCGCCGCCTGCTTGAGCAGGAGCGTCGCTCGGTCCCTGACAGTTGCTGAAGCGAACCATCGCGCCGACGAGTCCGTCGGTCGTGTGCAGGTCGGCGACGACGGCGGCGTTCAGGCCGGCCGCGCGCAGCGCCCGGTTCGTGACGGGACCGATGGCGGCGAGCTTCACGCCGGTCAGATCGATGCCCGCCTCGCGCGCCAGCGCGGCCAGGTTCGTCGCGCACGAGGCGGAGGTGGCCGTGATCCAGTCGATTCGCCCGGCGCGCAGTTCGACGACGGCGTCGTCCGGCAACGCCGCCGCACGTAGCGTGCGGTAGGCGGCGACTTCCGTAACGTCGGCGCCGGCGGCGGCGAGCCGGTCGGCCAGTTCCGGCGGGGCGATGTCCGCCCGCGGCAGCAGAACGCGGCGACCGGTCAGACCTTGCCGTTCCAGCGCCTTGGCCAGGGCGGACGTGGTGTGCGGCTCGGCGACGAGGTCGGCGCGAATGCCGCGCTCGGCGAGCGCGTCGGCGGTGGCGGGTCCGACCGCCGCGACGGCGACGCCGCCCAGCGCCCGCGCGTCGCGACCGGTCGCGGCGAGCCGCGCGAACACCGCCGCGACGCCGTTGACCGACGTGGCCGCCAGCCAGTCGAACGCGCCCAGATCGGCCACGGCGGCGTCCAGCGCGTCGTAGGATGCCGGCGGGGCGATGGAGATCGCCGGGGCGAGACACACGCGGGCGCCCGCGTCGGCGAAACGCTCCACGAGTTCCTGTGCCTGAGCCGGTGGGCGCGTCACGAGCACGGTCTGCCCGGCCAGCGGCGACGCCGCGGCGGCCGGCTGGGGCTGCGCCGCGGTCGGCCCGACGATCAGCACGGCCGGTGCGGCGAGCCGCGCGGCCCGCGCGCGGGCGGGCAGCGTCTTCCTTCCC
>JAGXKT010000082.1 GCA_018335035.1 Phycisphaerae bacterium | reverse complement strand
ACCCCACCTTCTCCATCGCCTCGACGGCCTTGTGGTGGTCCTGCTCGGCGTAGATGGTCGTCACGGCCGGGCTGCGGTGGCCGAGGATGATGCGGGCGGTCTCCAGGCCGAACTCCTTGCGCAGCTCCGTGGCCGCGTTGTGGCGAAGCTGGTGCGGGCGCCAGTGGTTCGACCGTTTCCATTCCTTGAACCCGACCGCCTGTTTCTTCGTCAGCCGGGCGCGGTGCTCCTTCTGCGTCTCGTTGTCACGCTTCGCGAGGTCGCTCGACGGCGCCGGCGGATGCCTCGGTCCTTACCGATCCGCCTCGGTCACCTTCAGTTTGAAGTTTGGGATTCCGGCCTTCCGCAGCATGTTGACCACCTGCGCGAGGCGCTCGAACGGCACCGCCCGATCGGCATACAGGATGAACTCATCCTCGTACGGGGCTACCTTCTTGAGGTGCTCGGCGAACTCGGCGTCCGCGCATTGCTCGTTCTTGTGCCCGAAGTACAACCGGCCCTCCGCATCGAGGCGCGTTTCACGCACACAAAAGAGCAAGCCCGCACCGACGGGTACGCCCAATCCGGACGCGGTCGCACCCTTGCCGATCGGGACGTATCCGCTCTCGGCGACGATCTTCTGCCCCTCCTGGCTCAATAACCAGTCGCGGACCTTGGCGGCCGGGCTGTTCGCCTTCAGCCCCTTGCGGCTTACCACATACACTTCTGTTGTGTACGGGTACAGGCGCGAGGTGATCGTCGTCGCCCCAGGCTTGACGCCACCGACGGAGATAATCTTCACTTTCGGGTTCGGCTGCATGTATCTGTGGTAGTAGTAGAACGTGTAGCCCATGCCGCGCTCTTCGTGGTCGAGCACGCTGTACGGCCCGCCCATGCCCGTCTGGACCATGCTGGCGGCCTCAACCATGTCGAGACCCCGCATGACAAGCCGCGCCATAGTGACCTGGCTGCCGGAATTGGAGTTTCGCTGGTAGGGGTGGATATCGTCTGGGCCGGGCGGGTCGCCGCCAACCTGCGACCAGTCCGTGATCCGCCCGGAGTAGATCTCGCGAATCTGCTGGACGGACAGGTTCTCTACATTGTTCTCCGCATTCACGAGGAACACGAAGGCGTCGAGGGCGACGGGGCGGATGTCAAACTCGACATTATTCTCCCTAGCGTGAGCCCACTCGTCCGGCGAGGGCTTGCGGCACACGAGGATCAAGTCCGCCTTGCCGTTGATCAGGTTCGTCCAGCTCCCGTGCGTACCAGTGTGTCGTGTGCGGTCACTGAGCTCCTTGTGGAGGACCTTTCCGAGGTTGCTGCGTAACGGCATCCGGCCAGGCTTGCTGCCACCCTCTGGCTCCTGCAATCGCGTCACCGGCCAAAGTCGGCGCGTGGGACCGGTCGAAGACCGCGAATTTGCGAACCACTGGCATTTAGTGCGCGTCAGCCGACAGGCCACCAGGACGCCGAGCGGGTGAGCGGACGTGCTGCCGTCCAAACGCGGGTACTCGTCCACGCTGAGTTTGAGCGAAGGTTCGAAGTCCAGCGATCCCTCACCGGGAAGCTTCGGTGAGGTCGACGCCGCGCCCGCCTCGGACGACGGGCCCTGCTGTTTCCGAGATGGCGGTATCTGCTGACAATTGGCGGTTGTGGGCGTGATGGCTGCAATAGCAAGCGTCAGGATTACTCGTAGTAACATAGACACTCTCCTGGACAGTTCGGCCAGCGGCAATGCAGGAATCTAACGTATCCAGCACGTTATACAACAGCCCGCGAGTTTCGGGAGATTCGCATAATACTGGCAAGACGAAGGGGCATTGGGCCGATCATAGTGCAGCAGCGTAAAGCACTCAATGTCTCTTAGCCCACCTTCTCCATCGCATCGAGCGCCTTCTGGCGGTCTTGCTCGGCGTAGATGGTGGTCACGGCCGGGCTGCGGTGGCCGAGGATGATGCGGGCGGTCTCCAGGCCGAACTCCTTACGCAGCTCGGTGGCCGCGTTGTGGCGGAGCTGGTGCGGGTGCCAGCGATGCGCCTTGCGCCAGGCCTTCAGCTCGGCCTTCTGTTCGTCCGTCAGCCGGCGCTGCCAGGCGGCTTTCGTCTCGCCGTCGCGACGAGCCAGCCGTTCCGGCGGCGGGAAGGCCCGGTCGCAGCCGCGTTGGATGGCCCGGCGGTAGCTGCCGGTCGTGTAGCGCTGGCCGGCGGTCCATCGCGGGGCGTCGGCGACGTTGCTGCCCGGCGTGTTGCCGCACGACAGGGGTGTGGTGCGGTTTTCGGACAGGATGCGGCGGCGCTGGTCGTCGGCCTCGGCCGGCGAGAAGCAGTAGCTCCGCGGGTCGCGGAGCAGGAACGGCGCCAGCACGCGCTGGGCCCGCGGGCCGATGTAGATGCTCCGCTCGTGGCCGCGGTAGGCCGTCTTGTGATCTGACGGCTGATAGAGCCAGACCTTCCCGTCGCGGTCGACGTCGCACGGCCGCATGCGGCAGATCTCCCCGGCCCGGGCGGCGGTGTAGAGCTGCAACTGGACCATGGCCCACACCTGGCCGGAGACGTGCGGCTTGATGGCCTCGATTCGCT
>JAGXKT010000005.1 GCA_018335035.1 Phycisphaerae bacterium | reverse complement strand
CGGCGCACCCTCAGGCGGTGCTTCACGCGGCGCGGGGGGGCTGTCGGGCGTCTCGCTCATGCCGGGCTCCTTAGCATACGGCCGCACATTGTACGCACGCCCAGGCCGATTACAAGCGCCGCGGCGGCGCACAAAAAGCCCGGGCCGCCAGGCGACCCGGGCGTGTGCAAGTCGATTCCAGCGATACGCTACGGCGCGGGCTGTTCAGGACCGTTTCCGCCATCGAAATCCTTCGGCATCATCCCGCCCATCATCGCCTGCATCATGGCCATGCCGATTTCCTCGTTGATCTTCTCGGCCGTGTAGCCCTCAGCACCGATCTTGCCCATCATGTCTTTGTAGGCCTTCGTCAGCGTGGTGAACATCTTGAGAGCCATCTCAGCCTCCGCGCCCTCGGGGGTCGTCCCCCCCAACATCTTCCCGGCGAGCTTCCACTGCCCGTCGACCTTGACCAGTTCCACGGTTTGGTCGTCGTCGGGATGCGTGGCCGTTGCCGTATCGCCCTGAACGTCGATCGTGACGCCCTCGAGCCAATCATCCTTCATCGCGGCCTTGAGATCGTTGTCCTGGCCCTCGGGCTGCTTGACGGCATCCTCACCGTACTCGGCCTTCATCTTCTCCTCGAATGCCATTGCGGTGAACATGAAGTCCGCCATAACGTCCAGGACCGCCGCCTGGTCATCCGTGGCGTCGAAGCAGGACACGAACTGGTCCTTGTCGGCGTTCTTGACGGCGGTTTGCATGTTGCGAAGGGCGTCCTTCGGCTCGTTCGCCTTGGGAAGCTGCTCGCCCGGGCCCGGCTGTTCCTCGTCGCCGCAGCCGAGTGTCACCAGCAACCCCGCCATCGCTACTGTCAGCCATACGCGTTTCATCATGATCTCCCTGTCCGTTACGTCACACCACGTGTGCCCGTGACCGTCACGGGCTACGTGACCACAAGATTCACCAGTCGTCCGGGGACGACGATCTTCTTGACGATGGTTTTGCCTTCGACGGCGGTCGCGACCTTGTCGTCCGCAAGGGCGGCCGCGATGACCGCCTCCTCGTCGGCGTCGGCGTCCACGGCGACGCGCCCGCGGACCTTGCCGTTGACCTGGACGGCCAGCTCGACCGTCTCGGCGGCGATCATGGCCTCGTCGTAGTCCGGCCAGGGCTCGTAGGCGAGCGACTCGCCGTGACCGAGCCGCTCCCACAGCTCCTCGCCCAGGTGCGGTGCGAACGGCGCCAGGACGAGGACGAACCGCTCGGCCTGGTCGCGGCCGATGGCGCCGGCCTTGAAGGCCGCATTGACGAACTCCATCATCGCGGCGATGGCGGTGTTGAATTTCATCGCCTGAATGTCCTCGCCGACCTTCCTGATGAGCTTGTGCAGTGCCCGCTCGAGCTCCTCGTCGCCGCGATCGCCTAGCAGGGGCGGGGTCTCCTCGTTGCCGACGATCAGCCGCCAGACGCGGTGGCAGAAGCGGTGTACGCCGGGGACGTCCTGCGTGTTCCAGGGCTTCGATGCCTCCAGCGGGCCCATGAACATCTCGTAGAGTCGGAAGGTATCGGCGCCGTATTCGGCGATGACGTCGTCGGGGTTGACCACGTTCTTGAGCGACTTGGACATCTTCTCGACGGATTCGGTGAGCGTCTCGCCGGTCTGCCGGTGGCAGACCCCGTCGTCGCGCTGCTCGACGTCCTCGTAGCTCACGGGCATGCCCCGCGCGTCGCGATAGGCGAAGCTGCGGATCATGCCCTGGTTGTAGAGCTTGGCGAACGGCTCGGGCGTCGAGACGTGCCCGAGGTCGTAGAGCACCTTGTGCCAGAACCGCGCGTACAGCAGGTGCAGCACGGCGTGCTCGGCCCCGCCGACGTACAGGTCGATGCCGCCGGGCGACATCCAGTAGCGCTCGGCGGTCGGGTCGCAGAAGCGCTCGTCGTTTCGCGGATCGCAGAACCGCAGGTAGTACCAGCAGCTCCCGGCCCACTGGGGCATGGTGTTCAGTTCGCGTACGGCCGCACCACCGCAGGCGGGGCAGGTCGTGTTGACCCAGTCGGTCGCTTTGCCCAGCGGCGGTTGCGGCGGGGCGTCGGGATCGTCGCTGGTCTGCGGGCTGAAGTCGTCCATCTCCGGCAGCGTCAGCGGCAGGGCGTCTTCAGGCAGGGGGACGGTCCCGCAGTCCGGGCAGTGGACCAGCGGGAACGGCTCGCCCCAGTACCGCTGGCGGCTGAACAGCCAGTCCCGCAACTTGTAGTTGACCGCCCGCCGCCCGCGGTCGTTGGCTTCGAGCCAGTCGATGATCTTCCGCTTGAACTCGGCCGTGGGCAGGCCGTCGAACTCGCCGGAGTTGACGGCGACCCCGTCGCCGGTGTAGCCGCGCCAGTCTTCGCCTTCGGGCGGGGCGACGACCTGCACGATCGGCAGATCGAATGTCTGCGCGAACTCGAAGTCGCGCGTGTCGTGCGCCGGCACGGCCATGATCGCGCCCGTGCCGTAGCCCATCATGACGTAGTCGGCGACCCAGATGGGGATCCGCTCGTCGTTGACGGGATTGACGGCGTAGCTTCCGGTGAACACGCCGGTCTTTTCCTTTGTTTCGGCGGTGCGTTCCAGCTCCGACTTGCCTGCGGCCGCGTCGACGTACGCCTTGACCTCGCTGCGGCGGGCGTCGGTGGTGATCTCCTCGACCAGCGGATGCTCCGGCGCGAGGACCATGTAGGTCGCCCCGAAGAGCGTGTCGGGACGGGTCGTGTAGACCTCGAGCTGCTCGTCGCAGTCCGGCAGCTCGAAGATGACGTTGGCGCCTTCGCTGCGCCCGATCCAGTTGCGCTGCATGATCTTGATGGACTCGGGCCAGTCCAGCCCGTCGAGGCCGTTCAGCAGGCGGTCGGCGTAGCACGTGATGCGCAACATCCATTGGCGCAGGTTGCGTCGATAGACCGGCCAGTTTCCGCGTTCGGAGCGGCCTTCGTTGGTGACTTCCTCGTTGGCCAAGACGGTCCCGAGCTTGGGGCACCAGTTGACGGGGACCTCGGCCTGGTAGGCGAGGCGCTGGTTGTCGATGACGGCGCGCTGCTGCTCGCCCGTCAGTTCGTGCCATTTACTCGTGCCGAGCATGTCGCCCAGGTACGGCGCCAGCCCGTCGGCGGTGTTGTAGACGACATCGCCGCCGACGCCCACGACGTATTCGCCGGCGGACAGGCCGCGAATAAGGTCCTCGATCGGCCGGGCGGCGCCGGCGGCCGGGTCGTACCAACTGTTGAAAAGCTGCAGGAAAATCCACTGCGTCCACTTGAAGTAGTCCGGGTCGGTCGTGGCGATCCGGCGCGACCAGTCGTAGCTGAAGCCGAACAGGCGAATCTGCCGCTCGATGGTATCGATGTTGCTTTGGGTGGTTTCGCGCGGGTGGACGCCGTGCTCGACGGCGTACTGCTCGGCCGGCAGGCCGAACGCGTCGTAGCCCATGGGGTGCAGCACGTTGACGCCGCGCATCCGCATGAACCGGGCGACGATGTCCGTGGCGGTGTAGCCCTCGGGATGCCCGACGTGCAGCCCCGCGCCGGACGGGTAGGGGAACATGTCCAGCACGTAGCATTTGGGCTTGTCGGCGAAGCTGTCGTCGCCCGGGTTGGGCTGGGCGAACGTGCCGTCATCGTCCCAGCGCTGCTGCCACTTGCGTTCGATCGCTGCGAAGTCGTATCCGGCCATGGTTGTCCTTCCCTCGGCGCGCGGTCGTTGCGGCCTGTCGCGCAGGATGTAGGTTCTACGGAGGCGCGGGGGGCACGTCAAGCTGCGGCATGATTCGGTGGGCTGCTACCGTTCCAGCGCGCGGAGCATCTGCGATTGGGCGATGGCGTAGTCTTCCCACGCGGTCGTCAGGGCGGGCATCAGCGGCGCGTCGTTGTCGGCGGGGATACCCATGGCGCGCTCGACCGCCTCGGGAACGGTCGAGCCGGACTTGATGTGCTCCAGGAAGCCGCGGAATTCGCCGCCTGTCATGCGCCCGCGGAGGAACTCCAGAAAGCTCAGTGCCTCGGCGTAGAAGAGGTCCTCGTTGCCATCGACTTGTTCGGCCGGGAGGATCAACAGTTTCGCCAGCGGGATGCCGCGTCGTCCGGCGACGGCCGCTCCGGCGAGGACCAGCCGCTGCGGATCGCATCGCGCCTCGGCGAGCATCGCGACGCCCTCGTTGACCGCCAACGGGCAGGGCGCATCGCCGAACAGGTCCTTGAGCACGAGGTGGCACAGTTCATGCGGCAGCACGCGGTCCAGCATCCGCGTGGAGAAGCCGCCGTCCGCGTCGAGTTGTGTCAGGTCGATCCGCCAAGTGACCAGCCCGTCGTCATGCATGACCGAAAAGCTGCCGTCCGACCATTCCGGCGCCAGCGCGGACGCGTTGTTCAGGTACTCCCGGCGATCGCGCCAGACGTAGATGTCGACGCTGTGGGGGAAGGCCCGCCCGTCCAGCAGGTCCTGGCAGATGCGGCGCAGGGCGGCCTCGGCCTCCGCGCCCAGGAGCTTGCTGAGGTCGTAATTCCGGCTGCGGATCACGAAATGATCGGTCGACTCGGCGTGCACCACATCGTCGACCTCCGCCAGCGCCGCGAGGCGTTCGGGGCTCAATTGCTCGCTGGGCACGCGGTGGGGCGCCGGCGCGGACGCGGCGCGACAGTCGTTGATGCGTTGCGTGACGTACCGGCGCATCGTCGGCGAGTCACAGCCGGAGAGGTAGTTGCGATAGGCCTCGATCGCCGCGCCGTAACGCTGCTGCCGGTAGCGCGACGCAGCGACAATCAGCCACGCCCGCGGGCGTGGCATCACGCCGTGGGAAGCGATCGCCTCGCCGGCGCGCTCGGCGGCACGGAAATCGCCCCCGGCCAGATCATCCAGTGCGTCATGGAGCGGGTCGGTCGTGGCCCTGCCATCCGGCGACAATGCCGGTCGTGACGGGCCATGCGTCACGGCCCAGCAGACACCGGCGACCGCGACGCCCAAGGCGACCAGAATGATCGCGCTACCCTTGGCCATTGAGTTCTTCCACCAGCAGGTCGCGGGCGGCCTGCATCTTCTTCAGGTCGGCCTCGGCCCACTGGATTTCCAGGAACAGCTCGCGCGGATACGGTTCGGCCAGCGCGAGCACCTGTTCCAGCGGCGGGCATATCCTATCAACGCGCCGGATCATTGCCAGGAGTTTCTCCCGCCACTGCTCCGGCGACAAGTCGCGCTGGGCGAGCGTTCGAATATGCGCGTCGAGCTTCGCGGCGTCGGCGTCGACCTCGTTGCGGACCAGCGCGATACGTCGGCGGACCGCCTCGATGCGGTGGCTCCGAGCGATGCCCGGCACCAGGGCATTGGCCTGGGCGAAGGTGTGCGCGGCCTGCTTGTACTTGACATGCGCCTTGGCCGGCTGCTTCGTCTCCAGTTGCCGCGCCGCGTCCATCAACTCCCCGCCCGCGTCGACCACGTCCCGCGCCGCGGCGTGCAGCGCCGCCTTGAGCACCAGAGGACGCTTCAGCGAGGCCGGGCCCGGTGCCAGTGTCGGCGCCTCGCTGCCCAGCAGACGCGCGCGTGGCGGGAACGGCGCACGGACCACGTACATGCCGTCGGGGTTCTCTCGCAGGATGCCCGCGATCGTCTCGCACCGCAGCGCCACGTCGCCCTCGGCGGCTTCAGCCAACGCCGCGAAGGATGCTGCGGCGGCGTCGAAGCGCCCGGCGCCAAGCTGGGCCTCGGCCCGGAGGCGCGCGACGTCCTGCGTCGCCTCGCGCCGGGCGGCGATGGGCACGAGCTTCGGAATGAACGTCTCGAGAACACGCTCGGCGTCCCCCGTCGCCAGCTTGCTGCGGCACAGCTCGACGGCCTTGTCGAATGTTTGCCACGTGCCGTCAATGCGGACCTGCCCTAGCGCCTCGCGTGCTCCAGCGTGGTCCGGATCGAGGGCGACAACCTCCGTGAACAGCGCGGCCGCCTCGTCCTCCAGCCCCTCCTGGCGAGCCCACACCCCTACGTCATACAGCCCGGCGGCGTTTCGGGCGGCAACCTTGGCCAGCTTCCTTTCGAGCGTCTGTTGCGGGGTTTCGGCCAGGATGACCTTCTCGACCTGGTCCTTGGGGAAGGTCATCCGCCCGTAGTCCATCTTGATCGTGACGGTGTCGCTCTCTTCGGTGACGGTGCCCTCAAACTGACGCCCGTCGACCAGCACGAGCTTATCGGCGTGGGCCACCCCGGTCAGGGTAAGCACCAACCCCAGCAGGCATGTCGATGCGCGTCGGCTCATACGCGTTGCTCGCTCGTTCGGGGCGCCGCGGCGTGTCCGAATTCGCAGGCCGACCTCGTAAGGCGGGACTCTAATGTATTATACGGGCTGCGGCGGATTGTGCCAGAGGCATTTCGAGCGGCGCGTCACGCGGATGGGCGCTTCGCGGGCTGCCAAACCAGCAGATGCCGTCGGCGCCGGGGGCTGTTCCGGCAGGGGATCGGCTCGTCACGCAGGGTCCCAGATATGTCTAACCTTTTGTGAAATAAGCAGGAACGTGGGTTGGCACCTGTGTTGCTTGTCCGAGGTGCGGGCAGAGTCCGCCCGCCGACAGCAGGACGCCGGCTCGGCGAAACGTCATGGTTGCCATTGAGAACATCGTCAAGAGGCCTTTTGCCCTCGCCGTCAGCGGCGAGGCGGAAACGTGGTTGCCGGCATTGGAGCGGATCGTCGGGCCCCGATGGCTGCGGGCCTACCGCGTGCGAACGGACGACGAGCTGTTCAAGGTCATCGAAGCCGGCGTCGCGGATGCGGCCGTCTTGGACGACCAAGCCCAGTGGCAGCTTGACGTCCTCCAGTTGCTGCGTATGATTCGCCGCCTGGATGCCGTCCTGCCGGTGGTGGTGATCACCGGGCAGCAGGACCGCCGCTGGCTGGAGTCGGCGTTGCGCCTGGCCGCGTTCAGCGTGGTCCGGCGCCCCCTGGAGTTGGAGCAGCTTTTGAGGCAGATTCAACGCATGATGAGCCGGCTGGACCGCGCCCTGCGGCCGCCGGATTCGGAGTAACGCGGGCCGGGGCGCCGGTCAAGACCGACCGGGCGCTGTCGCTCGCACGCATTGGGACCCGCAAGCAAGGAGCAACAGGCATGGCCAAGAAGTCTGCCAAGAAGACCAGCAAGAAGAGCAAGAAGACGTCCGCCTCGAAGGGCAAATCGTTGAAGATTCGTCCGCTGGGTGATCGCGTGCTCGTGCAGCGCGTGGAGGCCGAGGAGAAGACCGCCGGCGGCATCGTCCTGCCGGACACGGCCAAGGAAAAGCCCCAGCGCGGCACGGTGCTGGCGCTGGGCGACGGTCCGCAGCTGGATGACGGCTCGCGCGGCGAGTTCCAAGTCGCCGTAGGGCAGACCGTGCTGTTTACAAGCTTCGCCGGCACGGATATCACCCTCGAAGGCGAGGACTACCTGCTGATGCGGGAGTCCGACATCGTGGCGATCATCGACTGACACGAGCACACAGCGGGCTGCCGAAGCCCCGTGTATCGGTGCGAAGGGCGGGCAGCAAACAGCAAACAGAAAACAGCGGTCAGCGTTCCGGTAGCGATGTGCCGGGAACGTGCTGACGTGCAGGGAGCACAGACATGGCGAAGAAACGAATCGCATTTGACGTGGATGCACGCGAGGCCATCCGCCGCGGCGTCAACACGCTCGCCAAGGCGGTACGCTCGACGCTCGGGCCCACCGGGCGCGTCGTGGTGCTGGAGAAGTCCTTCGGCTCGCCGACGGTCACCAAGGACGGCGTGACGGTCGCCAAGGAAATCGAGCTGGAGGACGCCAACGAGAACATGGGCGCCCAGATGGTCAAGGAGGTCGCCTCCAAGACCTCCGACGTCGCCGGCGACGGGACGACCACCGCGACGATCTACGCCGAGACGATCTTCGAGGAAGGCCTGCGCAACGTCACCGCCGGTGCCGACGCGATGGCGCTGAAGCGCGGCATCGACAAGGGCGTCGAGGCCGTCGTCAAGCGCCTCGGCGAGCTGTCCACCGACATCACCGGCTCCAAGGAGATCGCGCAGGTCGGCACCTGCTCGGCCAACCAGGACGCCGAGATCGGCAAGATGATCGCCGACGCGATGGACAAGGTCGGCAAGGACGGCGTCATTACCGTCGAGGAAGGCAAGGGGCTCGATACCTACGTCGACCTCGTCGAGGGCATGCAGTTCGACAAGGGCTACATCAGCCCCCACTTCATCAACAATACCGAGTCGATGGAAGTGGACCTCGAGAAGCCCTACGTGCTCGTGCACGAGAAGAAGATCTCCTCGATCAAGGACATGGTCCCGCTGCTGGAGAAGGTCGCCCAGGCCGGTCGGCCGCTGCTGATCGTCGCCGAGGACATCGAGGGCGAGGCGCTGGCGACGCTCGTGGTCAACAAGCTGCGAGGCACGCTGCAGGTCGCGGCCGTCAAGGCCCCCGGCTTCGGTGACCGCCGCAAGGAAATGCTGCGGGACGTCGCCATCCTGACCGGCGCCACGGCCGTGATGGAAGACACCGGCATGTCGCTGGACGGCATCGACATCGGTGACCTTGGATCCGCCAAACAGGTCCGGATCGACAAGGACAACACCACCGTCATCGAAGGCGGCGGGACGACCGACGACATCAAGGGGCGCATCGAGCAGATCAAGGCGCAGATCGACGCGACGACCAGCGATTACGACCGCGAGAAGCTCGAAGAGCGCCTCGCGAAGCTGTCCGGCGGGGTCGCCCAGATCAACGTCGGCGCGGCGACCGAGGTGGAGATGAAGGAAAAGAAGGCCCGCGTCGAGGACGCCCTGCACGCATGCCGGGCCGCCGTGGAAGAGGGCATCCTGCCCGGCGGCGGCGTGGCCGTGCTACGGGCGCTGGGTGCGCTGGACAAGGTCAAGGTCTCCGGCGACGAGAAGACCGGCGTGGATATCGTGCGACGCTCGCTGGTGGCTCCGATCAAGCAGATCGCGGCCAACTCCGGGCTGGACGGCAGCATCGTGGCCGAGAAGGTCCTTGCCAGCGAGAAGGGTAGCTTCGGCTACGACGCGTTGACGGGCAAGTACGGTGACCTCGTCGCCGCCGGCGTGATTGTGCCGACGAAGGTCGAGCGGTCGGCGTTGCAGAACGCCGCGTCGGTCGCCGGGCTGTTGCTGACCACCGAGGCGCTGGTCAGTGAGATTCCGGAGAAGAAGCCGCAGGGCGGCGCCGGCGGCGGCATGGAAGGCATGTACTAAGCCAACGCGTGGCATGGGTTGGCGGCCTGTGTGCGTACGTGGTACGGGCCGCCAGTGCGTGCGTGCTGTACGTGGCCCGTACGGGTGTATCGCGGGCATCCTGCCCGCGCGTGCCGCAGGCATCTTGCCTGCGTTGTCTGACGCTTTACCAGGGCGGCGGGCCTTCCGGTCCGTCGCCCTATTATTTTTGTTTGCGCCGGTGGTGGCACAGGCATCATGCGCGCGTAGCCCCGGGCCCGCACCGGCGGATTGCCATGGTAGACCTGTGCACGGCCAGGATGGCCGTGCTACACACGGGCGAGGACGTCGAAGACCTCGTACGAGTCGTATGACCGTCCGGGCCCCGTGCCACGATGAGCGGTGCTACGGCATGCGTCGCGCTGGACTTCCGGCGGGTTCAGGCCTATCTTCGCCCCGCATGAACGTCGTTACCTCCGCCAATCACGATTTCGCTCATTGTCTGCGCGGTCTGGTGGCCAGCGTCCACGCCCATTACGGGCGGGGGCCGATCGTCTACGATGTGGGCCTGACCGAGCCGGATCGCGCCGGGCTGGACGCCGAGTTCGTGGCGATCGATCCGGGCGCCGGGGCGTTCGACTACGCCGGCGAGGGCGACAGCCGCTTCATCTGCACCACGCACAAGCCGGCGTGCATCGCGGACTACTGGCGGCGGCACGATGAGCCGATGCTGTTCGTGGACGCCGACTGCCTCTTCCGCCGGCGCGTCGAGCCGGAAGGCGAGTTCGACCTCGGCGTCACGGTGCGATCCGGCAAGGGTTTCGATGCGGACGATCCGTGGAACGGCGTGATCAACGCGGGCGTGCTGATCTTCAAGAACCCCGCGCGGCCGCTGCTGGACGCATGGGCTGCCGGCTGCCGGCAGCAGAACGTCACCGATCAGAAAGTGCTGGTCGACCTGCTTGGCGAGGCGATCGACTGGCCGAACAGCTACGATAGAACCTTCAACTGGCGCGGCGTGACGGTCAAGGTATTCGCCGCGGATGCATTGAACGATTATCATCTTCGGGACGGGGCGATCTGGCATTTCAAGGGGTTGCGGCACGAGCCGGAGATCTACCGTGCCCTCCTGGCCGCCGCGGAGGAAGGCCGCGACGTCTACCGTCTGTTCCGCCGCATGCGGCGTCGACGGCGCTCCTGGTGGCAGCGGCTGCTCGGCCGCGGGTATGATGAGCAGGCATGAGCATCACACCCGGAAAAGCCGAACGCGAGAACCTATGCCGATTGCTGGAGATCGCGCGCGACGAGGATCTGGGCGCCGGTGACGTGACCGGCGCCATACTGCCGCGCGGTGCAACGGCGCACGGGCGGTTCGTGGCGCGTCAGGATCTCGTCGTTTGCGGCGCGGCGCTGCTGGGCGAGATCGTCTCCGCGTACGATCCATCGATGACCGTGACGCCACATGCTGAGGAGGGGGCGTTTGCCTCGGCTGGTGACGTGCTGGCCGAGTGCGCCGGTCGGGCGCGAGCGGTTCTTTCGGCCGAGCGCGTGGCGTTGAACTTCCTCCAGCGTCTGAGCGGCATTGCGAGTTGGACGCGACGGTACGTCGAGGCGGTCGCCGGCATGGAGGCGGTGGTCTGCGACACGCGGAAGACCACGCCGGGCTGGCGGTCGCTGGAGAAGTACGCCGTCCGCTGCGGAGGGGGGTGCAACCACCGCATGGGGCTCTACGACGCCGTTCTGGTCAAGGACAACCACTTGGCGATGCTCGCGGCCGCCGACCCGAAGATGGCCCTCAGTGGCCTCGGTGACCGCCTCACCGAGGCGCGGACGCGGCTGGGCGAGGGCGGCTTCGTCGAGGTCGAGGTCGACACGCTCGAACAACTCGCCGAAGCGATGAAGCTTCCGGTTGACGTGGTGTTGCTGGACAACATGCCCCCTGACGCCCTCCGCGAAGCGGTGCGGATGCGCGACGAGGCCGGGCGCGGCGACGCGGTCGCTCTTGAGGCCTCCGGCGGCGTGACACTGGAGACGGTTCGCGCCGTCGCTGAAGCGGGCGTGGACCGCATCGCGGTCGGCGCGCTGACGCACTCGGCGCCGGCGGTCGACATCGCCCTGGAAGTGGACCTGGATTGACCGTCGGCCTCGGGCCCGACGGTGCGTTCGGCAATGTCTCCTGACCACACCATCCTCGCGTTGCTCTACGATCGTGCCGACTACGTCGCGCTGGACGAGCTGGCGCGCGCCGCCGGCGTGGACCGGCCGCGCCTGGAGGCCGCGCTGAGCACGCTTCATGAGGGCCGGTGGCCTCTGGAGCGGACGCCGGACCGCGGGGTGCGCCTGGTCCGTCCGGCGCGTCCGTCGGTTGGACTGATCGAACGCGGCCTGGGCACACGGCGTGTGGGCCGCGGCGTGCTGTGTTTCGACGCGGTGGCCTCGACCAACGACGTCGCGTGGCAAGCGGCCGAGCGAAACGACGCGGACGGTTTGGTCGTGCTGGCTGAGTATCAGCGCCGGGGTCGGGGCCGACTGGGCCGCTCGTGGATCAGCCCGCCGGGGGCAAACCTGTTAATGAGCGTGGTGCTGTGCGGCGGGTCGCTGCCGCCGGCCGAGGCGCTGACGGTGGCGGCGGGGTTGGCCGTCGCCGAGGGCATCGAGGCCGCGTGCGGGCTGCGATGCTCCGTCAAGTGGCCCAACGACGTGCACCTCGACGGGCGCAAGTGCGCCGGCGTGCTTGTCGAGTTCCGCCGAAGCGGCACCGGCGGGGGGCTGGTCGTCGGCATCGGCGTCAACGTCGCCGCCGCGCCGCCGGACGACACCGTGCACGCGCCGGCCGCTTGCCTCAATCATGCCGTGGGGCACGCCGTCGAGCGCGTCGAGCTTGCGCGGGCCGTGTTGCGGTGCCTGGACGCGTGGGTGGACCACATCTGCAAAGGGCGGCTGGAGGAACTGCACACCCGCTGGCTGGCTCGCTGCGAGATGATGAATCAACGGGTGCGCGTAGATACGCCCGGCGGGCAGCATGTCGGGCGCGTCGTGGACGTTCGACCGCTGGAGGGGCTTGTTCTGGTATGCGACGACGGGCGGCGCGTGCACATTCCGGCCGGCGGTGCTACGCTAACGCGCTGAGACGTGTCGCCGTGACGTCGCGGCGGGATCGACAGGATAGCAGGATGAAGCCCGGCCTGGCGGACAGGTTGCTGGTGGTCTGGTTAATGGCGGCGCTGGTGCTGTGGGCCGCGTGCGCGAGCGTGCTGTGGGGGTGGGCCGTTGGCAGTTCGACGCTGATGGCCTCGCTGACGCTGGCGGGGTTGTTCGCTGCCGTTGCCTTGGCGGCGCCGCTACCGTGGTACGTCGCGCGAGCCGTGCAATGGGTGCTGATCCGCAGCGGCGTGCTCGACATCCGCGCCGTGGAGCTTGCCACCGACGGCCCCACGCGCCCGCAGGACATACGTCGCGCCGGACGCCTGCTGGGCGCCGGGGGCGTGTTTGCCGTTCTCGCCGCGGCGGGCAGCACGGCGCTGATCGGTCCGGGGGCGTGCATCGCCGAGTGGCTGGTCCGGTGGACGGTGTGGTCGCCGGCGGGCGCCGCGGGCGTGCGCGCGGTCGTGGTGGCCGGCGGCATGGTGCCGCTGGCCGTGGGGCTGTGCGTCGTATGGGTGCTGTCGGCGGCGGTGCGGAGCAGCGGGGGGCGCGACGCCTACAGCGGGGCGTGGCGCGACATGCTCCTGGCCGCGGCCTTGGGGATGGCGGGCTTTGCCGCGTTGACCGCGAGCGGCGCCGAGTTGCCGGGGCTGTGCGCCGCGGCGGGCGTTATCGCACTGGCGGCGGCGATCGGCTGGCTTGTGCGCCCCGCAGCGGCGGCGATGCCGCGTCGCGCCGTGCCCGTGCGCGGACGGGCGCCGCGGCGGCAACGGGTCGGCATCGCGGCGGCGTGGGCCGTGCTGGCGGCCGTGGTGATCATCCAGGGGCGCCTCTTGACGCATGTGTTGGGCGTGGCAATGCCCGTACGGACGGTGTGGCTGGCCGCGGGCCTGGCGCTGGTTGCCGTCTTCGCGGCGCGACAGGACGCCTCCCGTCGCGACGCCGCGGGCGAGCCGTCCGTCGGTGCCGTCGCCGGCGCGGGCGCCGCGCTGGCGGTACAGGTGGCTCTTGCGCTGGCGGTCTGGCGTGACGCGACGGCGGCGTCCCCGGCGGCGTGGCTCGCGCTGGCAACGGCCGGTGCGATGCAACTGCCGCTGGCGGCCTGTGCCGCGGTCGTGTTGCGGCGCGGGCGTGCGGTGCTGGCGGCGGCGGGAGGGCGCCCCCATACCTACCTTAACGCCGCGGCCGCCGGTGTCTGCGTCGGCATCCTTCTGGTCGTCATTCTGGACGCAGCGCGCCTGGGTGCGCCGGCGATCGCGGCCCTGCCGGCCGCGCTGCTCGCGCTGGCGGCGCTGCGCGGCATCGCGGCGGCGACGAACGCCGCCCGTGCGGCGCGCTGGGGCGCCACGGGTGTGTTGGCGCTGGGGGCCGTCGCCGTGGCCGGTGGCGTGATTGTGCGGGACGGCTGGGTGGCCTCAGGTCTCGCCGAGCGGCGCGGCGCCGCGACGGCGGCCGGGCCGCGCACGACTGCAATCGCACGCAAGGCCGACGAGATAGTGGCGGCGCGACCGGGTGCGTGGACGGTCGCGGCACGCGCTTGGCAGGACGTGCCGCCGCGACTGACCTGGCAGCAGGTGGCGTCGCCGGAACTGGCGACCGCGCCGGGCACGCCGGCCCAACGATGGGACGGTGTGCTGCTGGCGCCGCTTCCGGCCGGTCATCCGGATGCGTGGCGATACTACAACGTTTCGGCGTTGCGTGCGGCGGCGAGCCGCCTGCGCGGCGGCTGTCTGTTGCTGCGGACGCAGGGCGACGCCTCTGCGATCGCGGCCGTCGCGCGGAGCTTCCTGGCGGCCGTCGGATCGGGCCGCGTTTGTGCCGTCCCATCCGGTCGGCGGTGGGATGTGCTCATCGCCGGTCCGAGCCGTGTCCTGGATACGACGCCCGCGTCCGAGTGGGCTGATCTGGATGTGTTCTGCGATGTCAGTGGCGAGGTGCCGCCGGTGCGGTTGGCGGCGCCAGGCACATGGACGCCGCGGCGCTGACGCCGACGGCCGGCCGCGCTATGATGACGGGGCCTCAGCGTCGGTCGCTTCGTCGTCCTCTTCGTGCCGTTCGTCGGGGCGCATCCCGCCACGCAGCAGCTCCAGCGGGGGGTCGAGTTTCTCGGCCGCGCGATGCATCAGCCCGCGCGTCTTGGGGTCCACGGCGTCGGCCTCGGCCAGGTCCGCCAGTCGCGCCTGTGTGTGGAGCAGCCGCGCGACGAGTTGCACGCGCTGTCTGGCGGGCAGGGCGCGGGCCTTGGCGCGCGTCAGCGAGCCCAGAACCTCGACGAGTTTGCCCACCGTTTTCCGTACGTGGGCGGCTTGTTGCAGAACGATCGCCTCGCGCAGCTCGGCCGGGTGGCTGGCGCGGTCCGCCCAGCCGGTCCCCCCGCAGAAGCCGCAACGGATCACGCCCAGCCCGTCGCAATGGGCGCAGGAGCGGCCCTGTTCGATCTCGCCGCGCCCCTGGCACTGATGGCAGACCACGACACCCGCGGTGCACATATAGCACGCCAGGTGTGCGTGGGCGTCGATGACGGTCGTCAGCCCCTCGGGGCCCAGCGCGGCGCGGACCGCCGCGACCAGTTCGCCGACGTTCATGCCGTTCCCCGCGCGGCGCAGCGCCTGGTAGGCGCGGGCGGTCTCCTCGCCGCCGTCGCCGGAGAGCGTTTGGCGCAGGCGTTCCATGGCGTCGGACAGCGGCTCGCCCGGGCGCCGCATGCGACGGTTCGAGGGGGCGACCCGCTCGTGGCTGTTGCTGCCGGCATTCTGCATTTGTGTGGGCATTGTGTTACCCTCATGAGCGGCTTGCCGGCGCCGCGCGCCCATTCGCCTGCGGACGTGTGTCACGGCGAACCGGCCGCGCACGCGGCAAAACCGTTCCGGCTGCACCGATGGCGCAGCACGAGTGTGCGAAAAGATGCGTACGTTTCGCGCAGATGAGCACTGAGGCCGCTCGGCCGCCGCGCCCACGGGGATATGAAATACGGATGAGGCCGCAAACCTTCGGCGCGAACCCGAAACGGCGGTTACCTATTCTACGAATCATCGTAATGCCCGGTTCGCCGATGGGCAAGTGGAATTCGTCACCCGCGCGACAAGGTTGTCGAAGAAATATGGAAACTTCTGCCCGCCTGCCGCGTCTGAGCTATGTCGGGCACTTGTCTCAGCACGCGCCCGCGCGATACAGTGTGAACGCGGATGGTCCGCCGCACTGGGGAATAGCCCTGAACAGCACGACGGCACAATTTCGGCCTTGTCGGGGACACCACTGGCCTTCGCGCCGCGGCGGCACGCCCACGCTGCAAACCACGACGGTGCTGACCGTGCTGCTGCTGACCGGGCTGCTGCCGGCACCGCACGCCGCCGCTATGGATATGGAAATCGTGGAAGGTCCCTCGGCGCCGGTCGACGGGCGCGACTTCCAGGTGCTCGTGACGACCGAGGAAGACTGGCCGGACTTCTTCGCCCAGGCGGCGGAGATGATCGAGGCCGGCAATCACGAGCGGGCCATTCGCATTCTTCAGGCCCTCGCCGAGCGCGAGCAAAGCGGTTTCGTCGCGCGCGGCGAGCGCCGCTACGTGGGGCTGGCGGTCCGCGCCCGCGAGATTCTCTCCACGCTACCGCCTGCCGGACGGGCGCTTTATCGCGGGCTGTACGACGGGCAGGCGGGGCACCTGTACCGCACGGCCGTGGCGACCGGGCGGCTCGCGCCGCTGCATCGCATCGTCCACCAGTACGCCCGCTCGAGCTACGGACCCAAAGCCCTCGACCGTCTGGGTCTGATGTACTTCGATCGCGGACGTTTCGCGGCCGCCGCTCGCTGCTGGGGCGCGCTGTTGCAGCAGGAGTCTTCCGCCGTGCCGCCGCCGCTGCTGCTGGCGCGCGCCGCGACGGCGTATCATCTGTCCGGTCGGCGCGACCTGGCCGACACATCCTTGGCTCGCCTGCGCGAGCGCTACCCCAGCGCCCGCGCACGGATCGCCGGCGAGGACGTCCGCCTGGTCGATTACGTCGAGCGGATGCGCCGCATTCCGGCCGCCGTCCGGCGACGGGTGCTTGCCGGCTGGCCGGGGCTCGGCGGGGTCCCCGACGGGCAGGGGGTCATGACAGCGGCTGACGAGGTGGTCCTGACGCCGATGTGGCTGCGTCCGTCCGATGCGAGGCGGGCGGGTGTGACGGGGCTGATCGCCGGCGGCGCTGATCGCATGCCGGGGTCCTACAAGGGCCGGACCAAGGTCCAGGGCGGGCTGGTTACCGCGTACGGGCAGGACAGGTCGTCTCGCGTCCTGCTGCCCCTGGTCCATCCACTCGTGGTCGGTGAGACGGTGCTCTATCGCACGGATGATGGTGTCGTCGCGCGCGACCTGTTCAGCGGACAGCCCCGTTGGGAAAGGACGGAACGCGATCTCCGCCTGTACCGCTCCCCGTCCCAAACGCAGATGCTGTATCTTCGGCGTGGTCACCCCGGTCGGCGTCCAGGCGTTCGCGTCGGTGATGAGGGGTACTATCACCTGACGGCCGGGAGCAAATTGGTCTTCGTCCGGTGTGGTGTCACGCCGCTGGTAATGGTCCCGCAGCACATGTATGGAAGATGGCGCGCGTCTGCGGCCGCCAAGTCGTCGGCGCAAAGCGGCACCCTAGTGGCGCTGCGCGTTAACGACGGCCGGCGCGCGTGGGTCCTCGGCGACGGCGCCAGCGACGACGACGTTCTCAGTGCCGGCAGGTTTGTCTCGCCGGTGACTTACCATCGCGGGCGCTTGTATCTCGTGATGCTTCACGCAGACCAGCACCACGTGGTCTGCCTCGATGCTCAGCGCGGCACGTTGCTGTGGCGTCAACCGGTATCCCAGACGCCCGCCTTGCCGCCCAATCGCGGTGGTCACGCTAACGGCGGAACGCTCTTCGAACGTGTCAGTCCGCCGGCCGTCGCCGCCGGGCGCGTTGTGGTCTGCACGAACGCCGGCGTTCTCGCTGCACTGGACGCGGCCACGGGCAAACCACTGTGGGCCAACCATTACCCCAGCACGACAAACCGCCCGATGAACCAGAGGCGGGGTACGTCCTCGGCGGTGCGGTGCCCGTCGAACCCGCTTCTGGTCAGCGGCGATCGCGTGATCTGCCTGCCGGCCGACAGCGATCAGGTTCTGGCGGTGTCGGTTGACGACGGTAGGTCCCGGTGGAGCTGTCCGCGCGGCGGACTGGCGAATCTCAGCGGCGTCGACGCGCAAACGGTCCTGCTGAGCGAGCCGGGACTGGTGCTGCTGTCCAGCACCGACGGCGAACGGTTATGGGAATGGGACGGCGGGGTGTCCGTCTGCGGGCGACCGGCCGTCACGTCGGGACGCGTCCTGGCAAGCACATCAGGCGAGCTGCTGACGCTGAATCTCAAGACGCGGAAGGTCACGCGGCGAAAGCTCGGTGCGGCCGACGCGCTGCTCGGCAATCTCGTCAGTTGCGAACGGGCGCTGCTCGCCGCCAACGGCGCCGGCGTGTGTGCCTACTTCAGCTTCGATGACGTTCGCAGCGACCTTGCCGAGCGCATCCGTGCTGCTGTGCCGGCCGAGCGCCTCGGACTGATGCTGCGGCAGGGGCAGGTCGCCTTCAACGCCGGGCGGTTTGACCTGGCGGCCAAGGACTTCGCCGCCGCGCGCCGCCTGGCCGAGCGGCTTCGCCGACCCGTTGATGCCGGGCGCGCCCAAAGCTGGGCTTATCGCACGCAGATCGCTCTGGCCAATCGTGCCGCCGATCCGATCGCGATGATCGCCGGGTTCACGCAGGCCCTCGACTTGGCCGTGACCGACCGCGAACATGCTCACACGTTGCTGCGACTCGTCAAGGCCCACGAACGCGCCGATGACCTGACCGCCGCGGTCGCCTGCGCCGATGACCTCCGCGACGCATACGCCGACGTGGAAATCGTGGACGTCGCCATCGGCGCCGACGCGCTGGATACGGACCGAATGGGTCCCGACCGCCCGATGCTTGTCGCCGAGATTCGCGTCCGTCGACTCCTGCGGCGCCTGATCGAGCAGAACGGTCGCGATGTCTACGCCGCCGTCGAGCGGCGCGCCGGCGAAGGCCTGGTCGACGCCCGACAGGACGGGCGCCCCGAGACGCTGCTGGGCGTTCGCGATCGCTGGCCCAACAGCCGCGCCGCCGACCGCGCCGTGTTCGCCGCAGCCGAGGCGCACTACCGCCGGGCGCGGGACGCCGAGGACGCCGCGGCACGCGAGCACATGGACGCCGCGCGGCGCCTGCTGGCCGAACTGAGCCGGGCCGAGGTGCCCGCTCTGCGCCTGCAAGCCGCGACCGTCCTGGCCATGCTTTACCAGCGCGACGGGCAGGTGCACGTCGCCGCCGACCGCGCCCGCGCCGTGCTGGACGATCCGGACTTCGACGCGTCCCTGACCGTGGACTTTGCGGACATCTCGGCCCGCGCCGAGGCGCTGCTGCGCGCTCTGCTGGACGGTTCCGGTGGCGATGCGGCGCACGACGCCGCCCTGCGCCCGCCGCTGACAAAGGCGTGGACGCTCGACGGACGCGTTGTGGTGCTGCGCGATGCGCGCGAGCGCCCGGTGCGGGTCGGCGGTCGCGTGGCACTCGTGGACGGCAAACGACTCGTTCTGCTCGGCGGCGCGTCCGACGTACCCACTGAGACCATCGGGACCGACTCGCCGCTGACGGGCGATTTTATCTGCCGGCAGCGGCCTTTTCCTTGGGGGCGTGGCGGCACGGTCGGCGTGGCCCGTGACGGCGACATATTGGTGCTCGCTGCAGCCAACGGCGTAAGCGGCTACGACATCGCGGCCGGGAAGCCATGCTGGCACCGCAAGGTCGCCGACCTGGAGTGGAGCGCGTCTGCCGCCCAGGCCGTGTGCGCCGGGGTAGTTCTGCTGGCCGATGCCTCGGGGCGGTTGCACGCGCTGGACGCGACGACGGGCAGGCCCCGCCAGTGGACGGCACAGCACTTCGGCGCTCGACGTGCGCCCATGGGGATTCAGGCCGCCGCGGGCATCGCCGTCGTGACGTACGGTGCCGAAAACAAGCCGCCCCAGCACGCCGTGACGGTTTGTGCCTTCGACCTGTCCACGGGCAAGCTGCTGGCCCGGTGGCGTTCCGAGAATCTCGGCTGGGCGCACTTGGCCCCCAACGGGCTCTTGGCGGTGATGATCGACGGGCGTCTGAGCGTTTACGCCGTCGGGGGCGCCGCCGATTTTCACGAACCGGCCTGGACGCGCGACGTCGAAGGGACGGGCGAGTTGCTGGACGCCGTCGACGAACGCATCGTGGTGCGGATGCGGCACGGTGTGGAGGTGCTGTCGCTGGCGGGGGGAGGCATCGCGGATACCGTCATCAAGACCAACGCCGGGGACGGGCCGGTGACTAAGTGCTGCCTGTTTGACGATGCCGTCTACGTCGCACGCGGGAAGCCGTCGGCACCCGCGAAACGCGGTGACGAACCGCCGCGCCGCGCCGAAGCGGCCGACACGCCGCGCGGCGTCATCGCGACGGCGGATCATCAAGGCCGCGCTCGTCGCCTCGCGGCGTTCGGCCCCCGACACAGGGGTGGCGTAGCCGCCGCGCCGCACCGGCTTCGGCGCGAGGCGGTGGGGATGACCGCGACGCCGGCGTCGCTGCCGCGCGCGACGGTGAAAGCCGAAGTACTGGAGAAATGGCCCCTACCGACGGGCCTGTGCGCGTGGAAGATGGCGGTTTCGCCGGGGGACGTCGTGTCGGACGTCGGCGCCGGCGGCGGGGCGGCCGTTGTGTCGCTGCGCAGCGGCGGCGTGCAGGTCCTCGATGCCCGCACGGGCGACGTGCTGCAGCGTGTCAAGCCGGATAACCGAGGAGCGTCGCACAGTGCGCCGGTCATCGCCGGTCGGCGGCTGATTGTGGAAACCCGTGACGGAGTGAGCATCTATGCGTCCGAACCGAGCGATTGACACGCGCTGGGCGGCGCGGCGCGCCGCTGCGGTCGCCGCCTGCGGCGTGCTGCTGGGCTGCGGCGTCGTGGGCGTGGTATGCGGCGAAGCGGCCGGTCAGGATATCTCGGATCTGCCGGATTCGCTGTTGCCCGAAATGATGGACCGCGAGACGGTCAAGGCCATTGACGCCGGCATGAAATACCTCGCCCGCGTGCAGCATCGTTCGGGGCAGTGGCTCTCCAACGGTCGCTACGGCAGTTACCCCGGCGCGATGACGGCGCTGGGCGGTCTGGCGATGATGGCCGGGGGCTCCACGCCGGCCGAGGGCCCCTATGCCAAGGAAGTCCGCCGAGCGATGCGCTTCTTGCTGAACGCGTCCCAGGAGTACAAAGACGGGATGGTGATCGGCTCGTCCGGCGGGTCGCGCAGCATGTACGGGCACGGGTTCTCCATGCTGTTTCTCGCCCAGTGCTACGGCATGCAGGCGGACGAGGATACGTCCGAGCGGCTCAGCGAGGCCCTGACGCAGGGCGCGAAGCTCACGGCGTCGGCGCAGTCCGACCTGGGCGAGAAGCACGGTCACGCCGGCGGTTGGTACTACACGCCGGGCAGCAACAACGACGAGGGCAGCGTGACGGTCACGCAACTTCAGGCCCTCCGGGCGTGTCGCAACGCGGGCATCAAGGTCAACAAGGACACCATCGCCCGCGCGGTGCGCTACCTCAAACACTGCCAGCAGGCCGACGGCGGCATCTGCTATTCCGCCAGCAATCGGGGCTCGTCGCGCCCGGCGATCTCGGCCGCCGCCGTCGCGTGCTTCTACGCGGCCGGCGTGTACGACCGCAAGGCCGGCGGCAGCGGCGAAGAAGCCAAGATGGTCGAGCGGCTGGTCAACTACTGCAAAGGCCGCATGGATGTGGCCCGGCGCATGGGCCACTGGTTCTATGCACATTACTACTACGCCCAGGCGATGTACCAGCGCGGCGGGGCGGATTGGAAGGCGTACTACCCGGCGATTCGCGACAAGCTGCTGTCGATGCAGGCGCCCGACGGCAGTTGGAACGGCGACGGAACAGGGACGGTGTACGGGACCGCCATGGCGCTGACGATCTTGCAGCTTCCCTACGGCTACCTGCCGATTTACGAACGCTAACGGACGAATGCGACGCTACGAGGAGACAGAACGTGACGGACGACCAGACACACGAGCCGCGCAACGGCGCGCTCGGCGACGACGACATCCAGGCCGCCGAGCGGCTGACCGAGGCCTACCAGACGATCCGCGCCGAGTTGGGCAAGGCGATCGTCGGGCAGGAGAAGGTTCTTGAGCAACTCCTGACGTGCATTTTCGCGCGCGGGCATGCGATTCTCGAGGGCGTGCCCGGCCTGGCTAAGACGCTGATGGTCTCGTCGCTGGCCCGGTGCCTGGACCTGGACTTCGCGCGAATCCAGTTCACGCCCGACCTGATGCCGTCGGACATCACCGGTACGGAGGTCATCCAGGAGGACCGCGCAACGGGGCGCCGCGAGTTCAAGTTCCTCCAGGGACCGATCTTCAACAACATCATCCTCGCCGATGAGATCAACCGCACGCCGCCCAAGACCCAGGCCGCCCTCCTGGAGGCCATGCAGGAACGCCAGGTCTCCGTCGGCGGCGAGCGGATGCCGATGAGCGAACCGTTCTTCGTCCTGGCGACGCAGAACCCCATCGAGCAGGAGGGCACCTACCCGCTGCCCGAGGCCCAACAGGACAGGTTCATGTTCAAGGTCTTCGTGGATTACCCGACGTGGGACGAGGAATTCGACGTGGTCCGTCTGACGACGGCCGGTGCTGAGCCGCAGCTATCGCCCGTCCTGACCGGCGAGGAGATCCTGCGGTTGCAGGAGATCATCCGGCGCGTCCCGGCCGCCGAACACGTGATCGCCTACGTGATGCGTCTGGTCCGCGCTACGCGCGTGCACGAGGCGCTGGAGGGGACGAGCGTTCCGGGCGTCGTGCGGGAATACGTCAGTTGGGGCGCCGGTCCGCGGGCGTGCCAGTTCCTCATCCTGGCCGGGAAGGTCCGGGCCGTTCTGCACGGTCGGTTCCATGTCTCCACGGACGACATCGCCGCCCTGGCCCGGCCGGTGTTACGGCACCGGATCGTCACGAACTTCAACGCCGACGCCGAGGGCTACGACAGCGACCGGATCATCGCCACACTGCTGGAGCAGATCCCCGCGAAAGACTCGTCCATCGCGGCGAACCCCGCGACGGCAAAAGGCGTCGTGCCTGATGAGGTCTAGCGGTCGGCGCCATGTCATCACGCCGAGGAGAACAGACCATGGGATGTTTCGCACGCGTCGTACGGACAGGTGTTGCGGCGTTTCTACTGTGCGCCTCGTTGAGCGGCTGCCTGGTCATGGGCGGCTCGCAGACGACGTACGAAGGCAAGGGGAAGTTCGTGGATCGCGCCACGCTGGACGAGATCGAACCCGACGAGACGACCAGAGCGTGGCTGCTGGCGACGCTCGGTGAGCCCAGCGAGGTCGCCAGGGCTGACGGCGTCGAGGTGCTGACGTATCGCTACGTGGAGAAGAAACAGGATTCCGTGGCGATCCTGTTCCTCATGGCGGCAAGCAATAGAAAGGTACGGTGCCAGAACCTCCACTTCGAGATCACTGACGGCGTGGTCTCGCGATTCTGGCAGGATAGTTCCTGCACCACGAAGCGGACCAAGTCCGTCGGCACAGGCGCCGATGGTCAGACCGATAGCGACGACGAGCCGGACGCAAGGCAGGCCGCCGACACGCCCGTATAGCGCAGCCGCGAACGAAGGACGGACGCCCCAGAGCACAGGCCGGATGACAAATGGCACAGGTCGCAAGCGAACAACTTCAGAAGTATCTGGACCCGAAAGTCTTGGCGAAGGTCACGCGTCTGGACCTCCAGGCGCGGCTGGTCGTCGAGGGGTTCATCAGTGGTCTGCACCGCAGCCCGTTCCACGGGTACAGTGTGGAGTTCGCCAGCCATCGCGAGTACGTCCCCGGCGACGACATCAAGCACATTGACTGGAAGGTCCAGGCGAAGACCGACCGCTTCTACATCAAGCAGTACGAGGAGGAGACGAACCTCAAGGCCACGTTCCTGCTGGACGCCAGCGAGTCGATGCGCTATCCCCCGGCCGACGAGACGGCCCGCAACGGGCGGATGAGCAAGTACGATTACGCCGGTGCGGTGGCGGCGTCGCTGGCGTTCCTGCTGCTGCAGCAGCAGGACGCCGTCGGCCTGGCCGTCTTCGACGACCGCCTGCGGACGCACCTGGCGCCCTCGGCCAGTCAGGGCGCCATCAAGTCGTTCGTTCGCGCCATCGACGTCAACGAGCCCAAGGCGAAGACCTCGCTGGAGGCGATCTGTCACGCCGTGGCCGAGAAGATCCCGCGCCGGGGGCTGGTCTGTCTGATCAGCGACCTGTTCGCCGACCTCGACAGCGTGGTGCGCGGGTTGCAGCACTTCCGTCATTACGAGCACGAGGTGATGGTCCTGCACGTGATGGACGCCGACGAGCTGACGTTTCCGTTCGAGGGCAACACGATGTTCCGCGGCCTGGAGGATACCGGAAAGCTCACGATCCGCCCGCGGGCGCTGCGTCAGGGCTACCTGGATGCGGTGGATCGCTTCTGCCGCCAGGCCAAGCGGCGTTGTACGGCCGGGCGCATCGACTACAAGCTGGTCTCGACGGCGGACTACCTGGACGCGGCGTTGTGTGCCTTTCTGGCCGCCCGCGCCGCCGCGGCCCGCAAGGCGAGCGCGAAGAGGTGACAAGAAGAGATCAGCGATCAGCACGCAGCGGCCGGCCTTCGGCCAACCGCCGTTCGTTCACGGCAGCCGCTGACGCCGACACACTGAACGCTGATTGCTGAAAGCTGAGAGCTGAGAGCTCCTTATGCCGTTTATGCATCCGGCGATATTCTGGGCGGGCGTGGGTGCGATGGGCGTTCCCGTCGTGATCCATATCCTCAACCGCACGCGCTACCGCATGCGAGACTGGGCGGCAATGCGCTTCCTGCTGGAGGCGATGAAGAAGAACCGGCGCCGGCTTCGCCTGGAGGAGTTGATCCTGTTGGCGTTGCGGATGCTGATCGTGCTCGCCTTGGGGGTGGCGCTGGGGCGGCTGACCGGCTGTGCGGCGATGACGTCGCTGCCTCTCGGCGGCACGGAGCCCGCCGCGGTCGTCTTTGTCATCGACGACAGCTTCTCCATGGGTCAGCAGGTGGCCGACGGCTCACTGTACGATGCGGCGGTCGGTGAACTCGCCGAGCAGATCCGCGCGCTGCCCGAGGGCTCTCGTGTTGCCGTCGTCCGCGCGTCGACGCAGGATACGGGCCGGCTGGCGCGGTTGCGGACCGTGGAGGATCCCGCCTCCGTCGCCGAGCAGCTTCGCGCTGGGGGGCTCAGCGATATGCCTGCCGACCTGGCCGACGCGCTGGATCGGGCCCATACCCTGCTCGAGGATGCCTCCGGCCGGCGGCGGTGTTACGTGCTCAGCGATTGCCGCCACGGCGATTGGGTGCCCGAGGATCGCGCCGCCAAGCTGCGCAGCCGGCTCGAGGCCATCCAGGGCGACGGGATCGACGTGGTCGTCGCCGACTACGGGCGGGCGGCGACGGCCAACCTGACCGTCGAGGCCGTCAGCCGTCGCCAGGCCGATCGCGACAAGCTCGTGCTCGCCGGCGAGCCGGTGAACGTTCGCGTGCAGGTGCGCAACAACAGCGAAGTCGTCGCCGGCGCCGCGACGATCCGCCTGACGGCGCGTCGTCCGGACGAGCCGTGGCGTCAGGCGGCGCCAGCGGCCGAGTTGGACACCCTCGAGCCGGGCGCGCCCGCCGTGCGCGTCTTCAAAGTGACGCCGGCCCGCCCGGGTCCGCTGGTGCTTCGGGCGGAAGTGCCTCGCGACGAGTTGGCCGGCGATAACGCCGCTTTGCTGGCGCTGGACGTTCGCGAGGCGATCCGCGTGCTTGTTGTCGACGACCGCAAGGGAGCCGCGCCGCGCGAACGCCCGTCGCGTTTGCTCGTCGAGGCGCTGCGCCCGGGCGACATGAACTTCGGCGTTCAGGCCGACCTCGTGACCAGCACGGAGCTGGCCGTGCAAGACCTGTCCGAATACGACGCCGTCGTGCTGGTGGACGTGGCGCGGCTGGTCGGCGGGACGGCAAGCCGCCCGGGGGTCAACGAGGGCTCACCGTCGTCGCTGGCGGCGTTGGAGGCCTTTGTCCGCGGCGGCGGGGGGCTGGCGCTCTTCACCGGCGACCGCGTGGACACGCGCTACTACAACGAGCACCTGTACGCCGGCGGCGCGGGGCTCTTGCCGTATCCGATCGCACCGCGAGCCGGTGACGGCGACGATGAGGCGAGTTACGTCCGGCTCGACGTGCGCGATACGCAACGGACGCGCGCCGCGGGCGACTGGCTGCGACGCTGGACGAAAGGCGCGGAGTTCGACCTGACGACACTCATTCGCGTGCGTGCGTTCACGCCCGTCAAAGTGCCTGAGGCGGGGGAGCAACGTAGCGTGGTCCTTGCGCGATTCACGGATGCCGACGCCTCGCCGGCCGTCGTGCTGCATCCATTCGGCGAGGGCCGCGTTGTCAGCGTGTTCACCTCGGCCGATCTGTCTTGGACGGATTGGGCGCGATACGGATTCAGTTACGCGCCCATGATTCAGGATATGGTCCGTTTCCTGGTTCGCCCGCAAGACGACGGGCGCAACGAGCGCGTGGGCGAGCCGGTCGTCTACGACGTCCCGCGGCGGCTGCGGCGGGCGCAGGCCGTGCTGGAGCGGTTCGGGCCGGACGGGTCCGTAACGCTCGCACGGTGGCTCCGCATCGACAAGCGCCTCGAGCATGCTGCGGACCGTGCCGGCGGCTACGCGCTTGGCTTCGCCGCCGGCGGGCTCGACATGGCGTCTGTGGCCTTCGCGCGGAACGTCGCTCCGTCCGAGGGCGACCTGACGCCCGCCGGGGGGGAGGCCGTCAGGGACGCCGGGGGCGACGATGTGATCTACACGGCACGGGATGCGACCGGGTCGCCCGAAGCATTGGTCCGCGCCCCGGACAAACCGTACTGGAAGTGGGTCCTGGCGGCGATGCTGGGCCTGTTGGCGGTAGAGACTGTTTTGGCGCGGCGCTTCGGGCACTATGGCTGACGCCCGCCGCGAGTGAGAGCGTATGCGCGATTGGCTGACATGGCTGTTTGAGCTGGACCCGGAGGCCTTGACCTCCAGCAGCAACTGGCGGCTGGCCTTCGCAGGGCAGTACCCGGCCGGCGTGCTGCTGGCGCTGGTGGCGGGCCTGGTGGTGGTGGGCTACCTCGTGGTGCGCAGCTACCGCCGCGAGGGCAACACGCCGACGGCGGCGAAGGTGATTCTGACGGGTCTTCGGCTGGGCGTGGTGGCGATCATCGTGGCGCTGCTGTTTCGCCCCGCGCTGGTGCTGGAGTTCGTCCGTATGCAATACGCCACCGTTGCCGTCGTGCTGGACGACAGCGCGTCCATGGGCAACACGGATCGCTACAACCCCGGCCGGACCGACGACGAGCCACGCGCCCTGGCCGAGATGATCGGCGTCAAGGCGGCCGAGCTTGACGAGATGCCGCGCCGGGAACTGCTGCGCCGCGCGTTGCAACGGCCCGACGGCGCCCTGGCCCGGCTGGCGCGGAATCAGGACCTCGTGTTAATGCGGTTCGCCCCCGGCGAGGGGGCGGACTACGTCCGTCCGTTGGGGATTGTACCGGCCGGGGCACGACGCGGTGGCGACGCTTCGGTTGACCTTACCGCTCTGGGCGAGGCGCTGGATGCTCTGAGCGTCGAGGGGCGGCGGACGGACCTGTCCGCCGCGGTCGACGGCGCGCTGGCGCGGACCGCGGGGCGGCGGCTGTCCGGGTTGGTGATCGTCTCCGACGGGCAGGTGACGGAAGATGCGCCCGGCGCCGGGCTGAAGCGCGCCCGCCGGCGGGCGGCGGCACGCCGCGCGGGGCTCTGCTGCGTGTGCGTCGGCCGGCCGCGCCGCCACAGTCGCAATGTGACGGTTGTGTCCGCCCGTCCGCCCGCGCGGCGGATTCGGCGGGGCCGGCGTGCGACGTTTGCGGTCAAGCTTCTGCACACGTTGCCCGAGCCGCACGACGTGACCGTCGAGCTTCGTCGCCGGCGCCCTGACGCGACGGACTGGGCGACCGTCGCGCGCAGCGAGGCGGTTCATCTTCCGGCCGATGCCGCGGAGGACGACGCGGCGCCAGCGCCGCGCACGGTCGAAATCATCCTGACGCCCGAGGAGGTCGGCACGGAGCTTGGCGAATTCGTCTACCAGGCGCGCATCGCCCCACTGGACGACGAGGCGGACACGGACGACAACGCCGCCTCCACTTACGTGGAGCTCTGCGACGAGACGGTGAACGTACTGTTGGTCGGGCACGCCGGCTGGGAGTTCCAGTACCTGCGGAACTTCCTGCTGCGCCAGAAGCGGAAGGACCCGGACGGCGAGATGCGCGACGCCTTTCGCGTCACTGTCTGGCAGCAGGACGCCGACAAGGGCTTCAACCAGGACGCCTCGACGGGCATGAAGCTCGATCACCTGCCGCGCACGCTCGACGTGCTGATCGGCTCGCCGAAAGGCCGCCCGCATCCCGGATACGACGTGGTCATCCTGTACGATCCGAAACCGACGCAGGACGGCGTGGACAAGACGTTCGCCGATGTGCTCAAGGCGTACGTCCAGGAGCATGGCGGCGGGCTGTGCTACATCGCCGGGCGCAAGTACACCGAGGCCGTCATGGGCAACGAGGAAGTCTTCGACGCGCTGCGGGATTTGCTTCCGGTCGAGGTGGGGCGCAACCAGTCGCTCATCGAGGAGCGGATCCACAGCACGCGTCCCGAGGCCCATCGCGTCGTGCTGCGCGAGGCCGGCCGCGAGCACCCGCTGATGCGCCTCGCGGACGATCCGGATGCCTCGGCCCGCGTCTGGTCCGTTCTGCCCGGGATCCACTGGTCTCACGCGGTGTACCGGCGCAAACCGTTGGCTCGCGTGTTAGCCGTCAGCTCGAACCCGTGGCGTCAGACGCACGAAGGTCAGCCGGAACCCGTGGTGGCCGTGCATACGTCCGGGCGGGGACGCGTGCTCTACGTGGGCTTCGACAGTACATGGCGCTGGCGTCCCCTGGCCGACGGGGCCGTCTTCCGCCGGTTCTGGACCAACGCGGCGCGGTACCTCGGCCCGCTGCGGATCTCTCAGGTGCTCATCACATCGCCGCAGCGCCGGTATGACGTCGGCGAGCGCGTGCCTGTGGAGGTCGAGGCCTACGACCAGAGCTTCGAGCCAATTACCCGTCGGACGTATCGCATTCTCTGTCGCCGCACAGACGGTGAGGACGGCGCGCGCGAGATCACGCTGGCCGCCGTCGACCCTGACGGCGCGCCGGGCCTGTACCGGACGTCGCTGGAGCACCTCGAAGCGGGCAGCTACGAACTGGTACCGACTGCCGACATCCCCCCCGGTCGTGCGGAGACCGATCGGTTCCGCGTGGTGCGGCGTCGGCGCGAGATGCGCCGTCCCGAGGCGAACCCGGCGCTGCTGCGGCAACTGGTCGGGCCGCAGGCCGCCGAGCGCTGCCTGCCGCTGGAACAGATGGACCGCCTGGAGACGATGCTCTCTCGCGAGCCATTGACGTTTCGCCGGCAACAGCAGCGCGACCTTCTGTCGGCCCGCCGGCCGGCGGCGATTCTGCTGTCGCTTGTGGTGCTGCTGCTCGCGGTCGAATGGTTCGTCCGCAAGCGATACAACATGGCCTGATTCGATATGGACAACCGCGACGAGATCATGCAGAGCCGCTACGAACTTCCGGACGAGTTGTACGCTAAGCTGTGGCGGCTGCGGCAGGCGTTGCGTTTTCGCCTCGCCGGCGAGGGCCTGGCGTGGGTGCTCGTGGTGTTGGTTGCCGGTGTGTTCGGCACGCTGGCGGTGGACTACACCTTGCGCCTGGACGAGCGGGTTCTTCGTCTGATCGTGCTGGGCCTGGCGGTGGCGGGCGTCTGTGCCGTCATCTGGTCGCAACTGCTGCGCCCGCTGTACGTGGCGATGACGCCGGAGGCGTTGGCGCTGCTGGTCGAGCGGGCGTACCCCCAGCTTGAGGACCGCCTGGCCGGGGCGGTGGGTTTTGCCGCAGGCCGCACCGCCGGCGTCAGCGCCGCCCTGGTCGCGCGCATGGGCGACGAGGCACGGCACGCGGCCGCCGCGATGAACTTCAACCGCGTCGTCGAGCGGCGCCGCCTGCACCGTGTGGCGTTGATCGCCCTGGCCTCGGTGATGCTGCTCGGCGGGTTCACCGTCTGGAAAAGCGGCATCATGCGGCGCTGGTTCCAGCGAAACGTGCTTCTGGCGGACGCCGCCGTGGCGCCTTGGCCGCAGGAGACCTACCTGAGCGTCCGCGGCGGCCCGCACTTCACCGTGCTGCGCGGGCAGGATCTGCGCATCACCGTCGGGGTCGCTGCGGGCAGCGTCGCGCCGCGCGAGATTACGCTGCATCGGACGCTCGCGTCCGTCGGGCGGGCCTCTCAGGAGGTCATCCCCCTGACGGGCGACAAGGAGCCGCGCTACGAGAAGGTCATCCGTAACATCCACGAGCCGTTCAGCTTCTACGTCACGGGAGGCGATGACGACACGGACAAACGCAATCCGCACCAGGTGCACGTGATCGATCCCCCGTGGGTCGAGAGCGTCTCGCTGACAGTGCGCTATCCGGCGTACACGCAGCGCGAACCGGTGCACCACGACGACGGCGAGGCCGCTGCCGCCGTGCCCTTTGGCGGAACGGCGGTCCTTCGGGCCGCCATCAACAAACCGGCGACCGCCGAGGTGCGCCTGGGAACCTGGCGCATCGATCCCGTCACGGGTGAGCGAGGCGAATTCGTCGGGCGGACCGTATGGCGCAGCGGCTCCGAACCGGGCGCGGCGACACGCACGTTCGAGGCGCGGGTCGTACTGTCGGATGACAATGTCTTCGCCGAGAAGATGCTGAACATTCGCCTGCGTGACGAGAGTGGGCACACAAACGGGGCGGGACAGGACTTCTCCCTGCGCGTGATTCCGGATGAGCCGCCGACGGTGACGATCGCCAAGATCGGCGGGCTGCCGGACATGCGGTACGTCACGCCGAATGCGGTGTTGCCCGTACGCATCACCGCGCGGGACGGCTACGGTCTGGCCGTGGGCCCCGTGCCGGAGGCGTGGACGTCGCTCGTCGAGCAGCGGGCGCGGGAACTGCAGACCACGCCGCAGGGCGTTCGGGAGGATTTCGTCGCGCCGGCGCTGAGCGTGCGCATTGCCCGCGAGGACAACACCGAAGCGGCGACCCGTCCGGTCAAGGTATTGGTTCGTCCGGCGCAACGGTCGCACGTGACGCTTCGTCACGAGGCGTCGCTGGATGGTGCCGTCTCGGCCGGGCAGACGGCGCGCCTGGCGGCCGTGGCATGCGATGCGCGCCCCGACGAGCTTGCGGGGCCCGGGCGCCGCGTCAGCGAGCCCCTGGAACTGCACGTCGTCGAGCGGAGCGAGTTGTCTGCGAAGCTGTTCGCCCGCCAAAGGCAACTGGCGGACCGGTTCGCCGGGGCGGTTCAGCTTGAGACGACGGCCTGCGCCAAGACGGCGGCGGTCGCCGAGACGCCCGCAAGTGCGCCGCCGGCGCTGCTGGAGGACTCGGCCCGAGCGCAGCGCGTTGTGGCCGATCAGTGTGCCGAAGCGGCGACGACGTTCGCCGGGCTGCTGGAGGAGATGGAGTACAATGGCATCGGCGACGCCAACGAGCGGGTCGCCGTGGCGGTCGGCATCATTAACCCGCTGAAATCGCTGGCGACGCGCGGCGTGAACGTCGCCGTGACGCTGGAGCGGCTTGCCGACGCGGGCGGCGATGTCGCAAACGCCGCCGCCGAGCAGCAGCGCATTTTGACTGAGATGAAGGCCGTGGCGCGCCGCATGGAGAAGCTGCGCACGCTTCAAGTGATGGCCGACCGCGTCGAGCGGATGATCGATTGGCTGGAAAAGCTTCAAGAGGAAATCGACACGCAGCGCCGACGGGATATCGAGGAACTTTTCGGAACCACGACGCGTCCGACCGAACGGGAGCCAAACCCCTGAGGAGACCGACATGAGATTCGTCATTACCTGTGCAGGCGTTGTCTGGCTGACGGCCGTCGCCGCATCTGGCCAGACGGTCGACACGTCCGACGCTCGAACGGGCGAACTGGCTCACCGGCAGCAGTTGACCAAGCGGCAATTCGACGAGTTGACGGCCGAGATGCTCGCGCTCGCCGAGGAGCTGAGCGATACGGAGCCGGACTCGGCCGAGATTCTGCGCGAAGCGGTGCAGCGTGCCCGCGGGGCCTACGCGATATCGCAGGACATGGACAAGGTCGTCGAGTATCTCCGCAAGGGCATGACGGAATTGGCGTCGCGGCACGAGGGTCGCGTCATCGAGAAGCTCAAGCGCCTGCTGCGTCTGCTGCGCGAGGGCGTGACCGACGCGGACAAACGACTCGAAAGCATCAGGAAGTGGCAGAAGCTCCGCGACGATATCGACGACCTGATCGACGATCAGGCCGCGCTGGAACGCATCAGCGACCTGCACAAGCGCGCGGGCGAGATCGACGAACACGTCGGCAAGCTCGATAAGCAGATCGCCGCGCTGATCGCCGCACAGAAGGCCTTGCGCGATAAGACCGGCACCCTCGAAAACGCCGACACGGCCGCAGGTACGCTGGCGAAACTGCGTGATCGCGTCGATGAACTCCTCGCGCACCATCAGGCCGTGGCCCGCGAGACCGCCGTTGTCGGCGGGCGGGAGCTTCCCGTTGTCGGGCGCAAGCAGGGCGAGCTGGCTGAGGCGGCCGCTGAACTTTCGAAAGCCGTCACCAACGCCGCCGCACGCCCCGAGGTCAAGGCGTCGCTGGCCGATGCCGCCGATGGCCGCGAGGCGCTCGACGACGCGGCCGGCAAAACCGCCGCCGGCGGCGAGACGATGCAGCGGGCCGCAGAGGCCCTCGGATCCGGGTTGCGGCAGGATGCGGGCGCGTCACAGGCGAGTGCCGCGGACGACTTACGAGCGGCCCGCGCGGCATTGACGCGCGCGATGAAGGCCGCTGCCGCCGACACGCCGGCCGGAAAGATCGCCGGCGAACAAGACGCCCTGGCCGGGCGGACGCGGAAGGCGTCGGACGCATCCAAAACAGCGGACGTCGCTCGCGATTCCGACGCGCCGGATTTGTCCGGAGCGGCGCAGGAGATGGATCGCGCCGCGGACAAGCTCAACGCCCAGGACCCGGACGCCGCGTGCAAACATCAGGATGAGGCGCTGAAGCACCTTGAAGACGAGCGAGAGCGCCTCGCCGAGTTGCACCGGCGCGTCAAGAAGGCGCTGGACCGCAAACTCGCCGAGCAGAAGCCGCAGCAGGACGCGTTGGCGCACCGCGCCGGGAAGACGGCGGGCAAGATGAGCGAGGGCGACGCGGCGGGTCCGGGCCAGAAGTCTATGAAGCAGGCGGCCGGAGCGATGGGCAAGGCCGGCAAGCAACTCGGCAAGTCCAACGCCGGCGGCGCCAACGCGCGCCAGAAGGAAGCCCTCGACGCGATGAAGCAGGCGCGGGATGCGCTGGATGAGGCCATCGACGACAGTCGCGAGATGATGCAGGCCGAGACGCTCGCGCGCGTCGATCGCATGCTCGATGTGATCCTTCGAAAGCAGAAGTCCGTCAGCGCCGAGACCGCCGGCATCCACGCGCGGCGCGGCGAGGAAGGATACGGCCGGCCCGACCAGGTCGCCCTCGGCGAGTTGGGCAATCGCCAGGGCGCCCTGGCCGGCGAGATCGAGCACATCGCCAAGATGCTCGCCGCGGAAGGCACGACGGTGGTGTTCCCGGCGATTCTTGGCGAAGTCCGCGCCGACATGACCGACGCGAGCACGCGATTGACCGACCGCCGCGCCGGACCCATAACGCAGGGGATGCAGGCCGGAATCGAGCAGGCGCTGCGCCAAATGATCGACGCCATCCGCAAGGAGTTCGCCGACCGCGTCAAGGCGGGCGGAGGCGGAGCGGGAGCCGGCGGGGCGGGGGGTGGGCGCCGCGGCAAAGCGCCGCTGATTCCGCGTGTTGCCGAACTGAAGCTGCTGCTCGCGTTGCAGCAGGACGTCAACCGGCGCACCGGCGTGCTCGCCAGGCAGGTAAAGGGCGGCGACGTGTCTGACGCACAGGCCGCCGAGGCGCACGAGAAGCTGGCCGCGCGACAGAAGAAGGTCGAGAAGATGACACGCGACATTGCCAAGTCCATGCAGCTTGGCCAAAGCGTGGACGAAGGACCACTGCCATGAAACGTACACGGGCTGTTCAGACAGGTCTAGCCGTGCTCATGCTGTTACTGTCGACGGGCGGTGCCGCCGCTCAAGTGCCGACAGGCGCAGGCGCGACGGACGGTTACGATCCACTCGTCGGCATGAGTCGTGAAGAGATCGACGCGCTGCTTGACGAGGCGGCTGCGGCGCGGCTGAAGATGGAACGTGACGCCGTGGCCGCGGAGATTCGCGGGGGTCTGCTCTACGCCCCGGACGCCAAGGATGAAGCCGTCGCTATCCTCGGCGATGCGGACATCGACACACAACTCGACAACATCGCGTGCATTTGCCGCGCGTTCGCGGCCGTTGACGACGCGTTTGCTGAGGTGTACGCCGACGCCACCGGGGACACGCCGGCTGACGCGTTGCCGAAGCTTCGGAAGATGCTCAAGGTCCACGACCGCGACACGGATTACCGCAGCGCCGCGCTGCATTACCTGGCGGCCGAGTGTCTGCGAAGAACCGATTCGCACTACCTGGCCGTTACGACCTATAAGAAGATCATGGAGCAGATGCGGGATCGCACCAGCTTCTCGTCGATGTCGGTTGTTCAGGCCGCCAAAACCCAGGAGGCCGCCGGTCGGCTGTACTACGCGGCGGTCCTGTACGCGCATTGTCTCAACAACTACGGGCTGACGTTGTCCAAGGCCGAGTACGATCGCATCTACGCGCGGGCGAAGGAGCTTGCCGACATCTACGCCGATCCCCTCGGCGCCCTGACGGAACGCATGGGGACGGTTCGCCAGCGCCTCGCCGCGACGGACAGCGGGCCCGAGACGCGCAAGACGCAGGATGAAATCGTGGGTGTGTTGACGGACCTGATCAAGCTCGCCGAGGAGCAGGGCGGCAGGTCCGGGCGGAGCGGCAGAAAGCAGAAGCCGGGCAACAAAGGCAAGAATGGCAAGACGGGCGAGGAGGGCAAGCCCGGCCGCGCCGTCGCCGGCGTGCCGCGTGGGACACCGGCTCGTCCGAGCCGCCCCGCCGACAGCAGCTTCCTTCCGGCGGGAACCGCGGAGCGGCCGCCCGAGATGAGCGATCCGCTTCCGGGAGACGGCGCCGAGGACTGGGCTCAGTTGCCCCCGGAACAACGTGAACGGATCATGGAGGCGATGCGCAAGCTCTACCCGGAGAAATACCGCACGTTGATTAAGGAATACCGTAAGGCCATGTCCGAAGCGGAGGACACGCCGTGACGCGGCACGTCGCAATGGCAGTGGCGGCGGCCGGGGCTTGTGCGGCGCTGGCGGCCGGCGGACAAGTCGAGCGGATCGATGCCCGACAGCTCGACGGACATATCGTGTCCCTCGATGACCAAACGCTCGTGTTGCGCGATGGCGAGACCCGCCGCACCGTCCCGCGCGACGCGTTGGCGCGCGTGACCTTGGCGGCTGCGGCCGACCCGATGACACACGGTACGCTTGTGCTGACCAGCGTCACCGGTGACGTGCTGCCGCTGAGCGAACTGACCCTGGTTGAGGAGCGGCTGGTGTTGCGCAGCGGCTTGCTCGGGCGCGCCGAGTTGCCGCTGGCGGCAGCGAGCGTTCTGTACCAGCCGCCCGAGGCCATGACGACCCGAGCCGTCCAACGCAAGTGTGAAGAGATGGCGCTGACCCGTCAGGCCCAGGATGTGTTGGTTCTTCCTCGCGGCGACGGGAACTGGTTGACCGTCAGCGGAGCATTGAAGGCGCTGGATGACGAGACGATTACGTTTCACTGGAAAGGCCGAGATCGCACCTTCGCCCGAAAGCGCGTCGCGGCGATATACTTCGCTCGCGCGCCGCGGGAAGCGCCGAAACCTGCGGGGACGGTCCGGGCGCGCGACGGCACGCAGGTGGCTTTCGACACGCTTGCACTGGACGCCGAGCACCTGACCGTCAGCGGCAGCGAACTGGGAACCTGTCGCATCGCCCGCAAGGACGTGGCGGAGATTCGCTTCCGCTCCGGACGTGTGGTTCCGCTTGGTCAACTCGAACCCGTCCGCGTGACGCAACACGGCGTATTTGAAACCTTTGCCTATCGTGTCGATGCCGCCGCGGGCGGCGGACCGCTCCGCCTGGACGGCCGGACGTACCCGCACGGGCTCGGGCTGCACAGCTTCTGCGAGTTGACGTGGGCGCTCGATGAGGAATTCGTGCAGCTCGTCGCCGTCGTGGGCATCGATGACGCCGTCCGTCCGCACGGCGAGGCCGTCGTGAGCTTTCTCGGCGACGGCGAGCCGCTGGGCGAACCATGGACCGTGGCGGGCACCGACGAGGCACGGCCCGTACGCCTGGACGTCGCGGGGGTGCGGCGGTTGACGATTCGCGTGGACTACGGCCCGAACGACCTGGACGTGGCCGATCATGTGGACCTGGCTTCGGCGCGGTTGATCAAAGCGGTTTCCAGATGATCCCACGCGGGCGGCGGGCCTAATCGGCGGCCGATGTGCGGCGGAATCGCGGCATGGGCGTCCGGCCCACGTGTCGCACGAGCATCTTGCCCGGGCGGGCACGGCCGGTCGTGGCGCACTCGGCCGGCATGGCCACGGTGCAATTCAGCCCCCACCTGGGACGGGGCCAGTGCATGCGGCGTTTGACCCGCGCCGCGCGGGGGAGTATAAGACGCGTGTCCCTTTGCCCCGGGAGAACCAGCAGCATGAGCAGCCAGGACCATCGTGTGGATACGGCCGCGATCGAGCAGGCGGTGCGGCAAATGCTCGAGGCGATCGGCGAGGATCCGGATCGCGAGGGACTGCGGGAGACGCCGCGGCGCGTCGCCGCAATGTACCGCGAGTTGTTCGGGGGGATGTATGAGGACGCGGCAAAGCATCTGGCCGTCAATTTCACCGAGCAGTACGACGAAATGGTCGTGCTGCGGGAGATTCCCTTCTACTCGATGTGCGAGCATCACCTGCTTCCGTTCATGGGCCACGCGCACGTGGCGTATCTGCCGCGGGGCAAGGTCGTCGGCGTCAGCAAGCTGGCGCGGGTGGTGGAGGTTTGCGCCCGCCGCCCGCAGGTGCAGGAGCGTCTGACCAGTCAGGTCGCGGACCTGCTGATGCGCGAGCTGAACGCCAAGGGCGCCGGCGTCATCATCGAGGCCGAGCACACGTGCATGGCGATCCGCGGGGTCAAGAAGCCCGGTTCGGTCATGGTCACCTCGGCGATGCGCGGGCTGTTCAAGAGCAACCTCGCCACGCGCACCGAGGCGGTCAATCTGATGCGCGGCACGTGAAGCGGCGCCCGCGTGATCCGAAACCTGGTGTCGGCCGGGGGTGTCGCGTCAGACCCGGCGCCGCTCGGTGATGGCGTCGGTGAGGATGGACTGGTTGGCGTACTCGATCTGCCCGCCGGTCGGCAGCCCGCGTGCCAGGCGCGTCACGCGCACGCCGAGTGGCTCGACCAGCGATGCGATGTGCAACGCGGTTCCGTCGCCCGAGACGGTCGGGTTTGTCGCCAGGACCACTTCGTTGACGCCGCCGGCGCGGATGCGCTGTTCCAGCGCGTCGATCGTCAGGTCTTCCGGCTCGGCGCCTTCCAGCGGCGCGATGTGGCCCATCAGCACGTGGTAGACGCCGTCGTACGCCCCGGTCGACTCGATCGCCAGCAGGTCCTTGGGCTGCTCGACCACGCAGATCACCGAGCGGTCCCGCCGCGGGTCGGCGCAGATCGCGCACGTCTCGCCTTCGGTGAGGTTGAAGCACGTCGCGCAGGGGTGGATCTTCGTCTTGACGTCATGGATCGCCCTCGCCAGCGCCATGGCATCGGCTTCGGCGCTTTTGAGGATATGAAACGCCAGCCGCTCGGCCGTGCGGGCGCCGATGCCCGGCAGCTTGCCGAACTGGTCGATCAGGTGCTGGATGGTTTCGGCATACTCGGCCATGGGGCTAGAGCATGTCGCTCAGTCCGGGGATGTCCTCGCCGCCGGTCAACTCGCGGACGGCCTGCTGCATGGCTTCGACGGCCTGGTCCTGCGCGTCGCCTACGGCCGCGGTGACCAGCTCCGCAAGGCGTGCGGCGTCGGTTGCCTCGTCGGACAGCAGTTGCGGTGCGATTCGAAGGTCCGTCAGCTTCAACCGCCCGTTGACCGTTGCCGTGACGGCACCGTCGCCGGCGGCGGCCGTGAATTCGCTGGTGGCGATCTTCTCCTGCACGGCCGGCAGGTTCGTCTTGAGCTGTCCGGCCATCTTCATCATCTTGCCAAGGTTTCCGAACATTGAGGTTACCTTCATTCGGGCGGCGCGTCGACTCGCCCGTGCCAGTGTGACGGGGCGCGACGTGGGTGGCACCCGACGATGACGTCACTGTAGCACCTCGACGGCGTCGCGGCAACGCCGGCGGCGCTCAGTCGGGGTCCGTGTCCTCGGTGTCGCCTTCGGTCGGCTCCGCCGGTGGCGCTTCGCGGCGGATGTCCACCACGCGTCCGCCGAAAAGGTCCGTCACCTCGCGAACGGCCGGGTCGTTGGCGATCGCATTGCGTTCGGCGGTGGTGAGTTTCGGCGCCGCCGGTTGGGGCATGTAGATGCCTGCGTCGCCAGAGACTGTATCCGCTCCGGATGACGCCGATTCATCGGGTTGAACCCGGGTCGGTGTGGTCGGGGGTGCGGCACCGCGTGACGCCGGCTGCGGCGTGACGCCGGCTGGGGCGGATTGGGCCGGTTCGTCGCTAGCGGCGCCGGTTAGCGGGGGCTTTTTTTTTTGCGCCCGTCCGGGGGCCTGTCCGGTTCGTGCGGGGCGGGCGCCGCCGCGGAGCTGCGCGGGGCGGTTGCCGTCGGCCAGCGCCTCGAGCCGCTCGAGGAGCGCGCCGGGGTCTACGAACTGGTCGGCGGCGGCGAGGCGAACCAGGGCCGCTTCGATCAGTCCGCGGCCGACGCTCGAGCTTCGCACGTTGCGTTCGAGCGTCTGGAGCATGCCCAGCGCGTAGACCAGCGTGGGCACGGAGAACTGCTCGGTCAGCTCTGCGACCTGTTGCCGCTGCGACTCGGGCAACTCGATCAGCCGGCTGTCGGGCCCGCAGGTGGATGCCAGCAGCAGGTGGCGAAACGCTTCGCCCACTGCCGTCGTGGCGCTGGGCAGCGTCACGCCGGAATCGAGCACCGTCGCCAGCTCGCCCAGCGCCGCGGGGGCATCGCCGGCGGCGACGGCGGCGACGATTGCCAGAACGCGCTCGTCGGCGGGCGTGCCCAGCACGCGGACGACCGCCTCATCGGTGACCTGCTCGGCCGAGGAGAGCAGCTGGTCCAGCAGCGAGACGCCGTCGCGCATGGATCCGGCTGCGGCGCGAGCGATGCGGAAGATCGCGTCGTCGTCGACCTGGACGCTCTCAGCAGCGCAGATGCTCCTGAGATGCTCGGCGATGCGGTCGGTGGGGATGTTGCGGAAGTCGAACCGCTGACAGCGCGAGAGGATCGTTGCGGGAATCTTGGCGACCTCGGTGGTCGAGAAGATGAACTTCACGTGCTCGGGCGGCTCTTCGAGCGTCTTGAGCAGGGCGTTGAACGCCGCGGTCGAGAGCATGTGGACTTCGTCGATGTAGTAGATCTTGTACCGGCTGCGGGCGGGGCGGTAGATCGCGTTCGATCGCAGCTCGCGGACGTCGTCGACGCCGGTGTTGCTCGCACCGTCGATCTCGACGACGTCGATGTCGTCGCCGCGACCAATCGCCGTGCACGTCTCGCAGTCGTTGCAGGGCTCCGGCGTGGGCTCCTCGACGGACTGGCAGTTCAGCGCCTTGGCCAGGATCCGCGCCATGGTCGTCTTGCCCACGCCGCGGGTGCCGGTGAACAGGTAGGCGTGGGCGACGCGCCCGGCCTCGATCGCGCGGGTCAGCGTGCGGGCGACATGTTCCTGTCCGATGACCTCCGCGAAGGTCCGGCTACGGTATTTGCGGGCCAGTACAAGGTACGCCATGGGGTTCTCGCTTCGGCGATTCCGGACGGCCTGTAGCGCACAAGGGCCCCATTGAACCGCCCGGCCCGCGGTGAATCAACCCGTCGGGGTTACCGCTTGGAGAACTGGAACGAGCGCCGCGCGCCGCGCCGCCCGTATTTCTTCCGTTCCGTCTTGCGGGCGTCTCGTGTCAACAGTTGCCGGTCGCGCAGGGGCGAGTCCGTCTCGGGCACGGCGCGGGCGATCGCGCGCGCCAAGCCCAGGCGAACGGCCTCGGCCTGTCCGGCATATCCGCCGCCGCTGGCATTGGCCCAGATGTCCCAGCTTTCGACCATCTTCGTCGCATCAAGCGGCTGACGCACGGCGATGCGGTCCCGCTGCTGGGTGAAGAATTCGTCCACGTCGCGGCCATTGACCTTGAACGCGCCCGAACCGGGACGGATGCGTACGCGGGCGATCGCCCGTTTGCGACGTCCGGTGCCCCACCAGTAGTGCTGCCCGGCGGGCGGGTCGGTCGCGGTCAGGGGCATTGTGGTCGTGGTTGCCGCGGCTTGCTCGTCGGCGACCGCCGTGGCGTCCGCTACCGTTGCGTCCTGTGTCGTTTCGTCGTTGGTCATCGGTCCGATCCGTTTCGCTTGCTACAGCGCGTAGGGCTGGGGCTGCTGGGCCTGGTGGGGGTGGTCGCTTCCGGCATAGACTTTGAGTTTCGTGAGCATCTGCTTGCCGAGGCGGCTCTTGGGCAGCATGCGCCGCACCGCGTTGGTCACCACGCGTGTCGGATGCCGCCGGAACTCCTCGCCCAGAGACGCTTCGTGGAGCCCGTCGGGGTAGCCGCTGAACCGCGTGACCCGACGCTGCACGTCTTTGCGCCCGGTCAGGCGGGCCTTCTCGGCGTTTATCACGATCACGAAGTCGCCAGTGTCCACGTGCGGCGTGTACTCGGGACGGTGCTTGCCCATCAGCAAGGTGGCGATGGTCGTCGCCGCTCGCCCGAGAACCTGTCCGTCCAGGTCCACCACGTGCCATTGGGCGTCCACGTCGCCCTTCTTGGCCATGTAGGTCTTCATTTCTTCCGTCGCCTGTTGCGTTTGGGGTTTCCGGTAGAGCCACGCATTATCTCATACCGGCGGGCAATGTCAACGCCGGAATGCGCGAAATTGCCCCCGGGGGCTCATTCCTCCAGCGGCTCGTCGGGGAAAAACAGTTCGCGCGGCGTCTCGAAGAACACCTGCCGTGCCGTCGTCAGCGCCTCGTCCCGCGTCATCAGCCCGCGTTCGATCCGCTCGGCGAGGGCATCCGCCCAGACCCGCCGGACCATCGCCAGCCGTCCGTAAACGTACTCCACGCACCACCCGTCGCTGAAGAAGCCCACCAGCTTGTTGAGCGGAACCACGTCCAGGCGCCGCTGGACGGCCCGCCGCATGACCGACGGGTAGAACGTCTGCCACCAGAAGTTCGACAGCGAGACGTTCGCGTAGGCGGGCACCAGTGAGCACCAGATCGGCTCGTCCGGCTCGTAGCCGTTGAGGACGTTGAAGTGCAGCTCGGGAAACTCGCCGAACAAATACCCCGCCGTGGCGGCGAACGTCCCCGCGGCCTTCTGGATCGGGTGGGCCCATTGGGGCTCCGGCGTGACGTACTGCGTGCCGTAGCAGAACTGGAAGACGCGCGTGTTGTCGCGGGCGACGGCGGCGATGGCGCGAATGTAGGCCGCCTCGAGAAGCCGCCGCTGGGCCAGCGGCAGCGCCCCGCCCGAGCGGGCCGCGGCGATGATCCGATTGATCTCCGCGTCGCCGACCGGGGTGAAGTCTGCCTCGGCGCCGACCCACGCGACCAGCGCGTTGCGCCCGGTCCAGTCGTAATCGGCGTAATAGGCGGCGACGGCCTCGCGCAAGTCGTCTGCCGAGGTGACGTCGCGCCCGAGAGTCGCGTCCAGCGTTTCAAGGTGCGCGGACCACGGTGTGTAGTCGGTCTTGCCGGCCAGCGGCATGTCCTCGATGGTGAAACGGATGTCCCCGTCCCACTGGCCGGGTTCCAGCGGCGCCACGTCCAGCTTGCTGGAGCACAGCCGGACCACGCGGGCCCGTTCGAGCACGCGCCGGGCGCGGCCGGGATCGTCCGAGGCCCGTTTGAACGCCTCATGCAGCCGCGGCAGCGACTCGGCCGTCGGCGGCTCGTCGAAGCCGTACAGATCGCGCAGGATCGTTTGCAGAATCCACGCGAAGCCGCTGCGCCGCACCAGCCGCCAGACGCGGGCCCACTGCTCGAACGGCAGCCCGCGGTCGATGCATTCCTGTTCCGGCCACATCGCCAGTTCGTCGACGCCGGCGCCGCGCATCATATACATCTGCATGTGGTAGAAGACGATCTGGTGCAATCCGGCGGCCGTCATGCGGTCGCGGTTGACGTGCGTGTGGGGGTCCAGCACGGGGGTGTCCCACAAGGCCTGATGCAACGCGTCCTGCAGCGTCATGTCGTCTCCGTGTTGTGCGGGGTCTGCGTCCTGTGCCTGCGACGGCTGTGCACGGGCGGGACGCCCGTGGCACACAGGGGCAAGATGCCCATGCCACGCACGTATGGGCCCATGCCACGCACGTACGGGCCCCTCCACGCACGGGCGAAAGCGCTTGCCTGTTCGCGGCGTGGGCAGTATCGTGCCGCCGGCGCCGTCACGCAAGGGGCTTTCGCGGCTTGCGGACGGCGGCGTCCCTTCCGGTTTTCGGCCCCGAAAGACAGGAGCAGACGATGTCGAAACACGCGCGCAAGACAGGGTCGCCCGCCGGCGGGCTCGCCGCTCGAGAGCAGGCCGGGCCGTTGTGGCAGTTCACCGGTGACGACGGATCGTTCCGTGCCGCCGATCCGCAGTTCGTCTCCGGGTTGTATTTCCCACTGTGCAATCGGGCGGGCATGCGGTGCTCGGTGACGCCGGAGTTGAAGGGCGACGTGTGCTCGGACTTCGAGCACTACCTGTCGATCCCGACGGTCACCGAGGACCTCCACCGCACGCGCAATTCGCGCAATTTCTGGCTCCGCGTCGACGGGCGCGAGCCGTGGTCCGTCGCCGGCGTCAGTGCGTTCGCCGCCGGGCGGCAGTGGGACAAGCCCGACGATGCCGAAGTCCGCGCCGGCGTGGGCTGGTTCCGCGTGACGCGCACGAATCGCGCGCTGGGTCTGCGGGCCGAGGTGACGGTGTCCGTCCCGGCCGACGACGAGACGGTCGAGGTCATGAAGGTTTCCGTCGAGAACGTCGGGCGAAAGCCCGTGCGCTTCACGCCGACGGCGGCCGTGCCGATCTTCGCCCGCCAGGCGGACAACCTGCGCGACCATCGCCAGGTCACTACGATGTTCAACACGGTCGAGGCGCGCAAGTACGGCGTGCTCGTGACGCCCTCGATCGTCCACGACGAGACGGGCCACCGCCCGAACGAGACGTTCTACGCCGTGTTGGCCTTCGCCGCGCGCGGCGCGGCGCCGCGGCACGTGTGGTCCAACGTGCGGGAATTCTGCGGCGAGGGCGGCACGCTGGACAATCCCGAGGCGGTCTGGAAGAACACCCCGGCCCCGAAGCAGACCACGGACCAGCGCAGCGGGCGCGAGGCGATCGGCGCGATGCGCTGGTCCGCCACGACGCTCAAGCCGGGTGCCTCGACGGCATTCGTCGTCGTCTCCGGCATCGCCTCCGACCGCAAGGCGCCGGCCCGCTGGCAGCGGCGGTACGGCAACGCCGCGGCCGCCGACAAGGCGCTGGACAGGACCGTCGCCCACTGGCGGCGTGCCGTTGAGGTCGTGCGCTTCGAAACGCCCGACGACGATTACGACAACTGGATTCGCTGGGCCGTGGCGCAGTTGTTCTACCGCAAGATCTACGGCAACTCCTACCTGCCGGATTTCGGCTACGGTCGCGGGGGGCGGGGGTGGCGCGACCTGTGGTCCGACCTGCTGTCGCTGTTTCTGGTGGACCCGGCCGGATCGCGCGAGGAGATGATCAACAACTTCCGCGGCGTCCGCGTGGATGGCACGAACGCGACGATCATCGGCACGGCCCCGGGCGAGTTCAAGGCCGACCGAAACGACATCGTCCGCGTCTGGTGCGACCACGCCGCCTGGCCGTGGTTCGTGATGAAGTTCTACATCGACCAGACCGGCGACGACGACGTGCTGCTGGGCGACCTGCCGTACTGGAAGGATCATCTCGCCGTCCGCTGCCGACGGCGCGACGAGGCCTGGGACCGCTCGCAGGGCCACGAGCAGCGCGACGCCCGCGGGCGCGTCTACCGCGGCACGCTGCTGGAGCACATCCTGCTGGAGGTGCTCACGAGCTTCTACCATGTCGGCGACCACGGCAATATCTACCTCGAGGGCGGCGACTGGAACGACACCTACGACAACGCACGCACGCGCGGCGAGAGCGTTTGCTTCACGCACTTCTACGCGTGGGACCTGCGCACGCTGGCCGAGACGCTCGAAACGCTGAACGCCCGCGGCGTGACGTCCGTCGAATTGCTCGACGAAATGCTCGTCCTGCTGGACCGCCTCGACGGGCAGAAAACCGTGCGCTACACCAGCCCGGCCGCGATGCGAAAACGCCTGAGCGACTACATGGAACGCGTCGCCCACAGCGTCTCCGGCAAGCGCGTCCGGGTCGCCACGGATGAACTGGCGGCCGACCTTCGCGCCAAGGCCGACCACCTCACGCGGCACCTGCGCCGAAACGAGTTCATCCGCACCCGCGACGGACAGCGGTTCTTCAACGGGCATTACGACGACCACGCCCAACGCGTCGACGGCGACCACCCCAACGGCGTGCGGATGGACCTGACCAGCCAGGTCCTGCCGACGATGTTCGCCACGGCCGACGACGACCAGATCGACCGGATGTACGCTGCCGTGCGGACGCACCTGCGCAATCCGGATGTCGGGGGGCTGCGCCTATGCACGGACTTCGGCGAGCTGAAGCTCGACTTCGGGCGGGTGACCGGTTTCGTCTACGGCTACAAGGAGCACGGCTCGATCTGGAACCAGCAGAACATGATGTACATGTACGGGCTGTACCAACGCGGGCGCGTCCGCGCCGGCTACGAGGTGTTCCGCGACATCTACGCGCTGGTGATGGACTCCGGCCGGTCGAAGATCTTTCCCTGCATCCCGTCGTTTTTCGATCGCGAGGGGCGCGGCGGCTACTGCTACCTGACCGGCTCGGCGACGTGGCTGGTGCTGGCGTCGCTGACGCAGATGTTCGGGCTGCGCGGCGACGGCGGCGACCTGGTCATTGCGCCGCAGCTCGTGGCCGAGCAATTCGGGCCCGACGGGCGGACGTCCGTGAGCTTCAATCTCCACGGCAAACGCCTGCACGTGACCTACCTCAACGCCGACCGTTGCGACTGGGGCGACTACGCCGTCCGCGGCGTGCGGATCAACGGCACCGACGCCCCGGCCGAGATCGCCGACGACGGACTGACCGCGCGGATCGCAAAGGATGCCTTGCTGGCCGCGTGCACACGCAAAACGAACGCTGTGGAGGTTACGCTCGGCTGAGAGCGGCGCCGTGCTGCCGCCCCGGCCTGGGGAATGGCCTCGTCCCATGGGGGCTCGTAGGTGTAGGGCGGGCGGGCATGCATGCCCGCGGAACAGGCCGGCCGGATGCGCCGGAATACGAGCGAGGCGAGCAACCGTGCGCCCGCTTCCGGTCGCCCGAAGGCGCGGCGGGAGGCCTGTGCACGGCTTCACTCGCAGCCCAAGGCGCCCTCAAGCGCCCAATCGTGCCACGCCGAGATAACGAGCCACCCGGCTTCGTCAGACGACGACTACGCCGTGGCAAGCGGGGCGCGCGGCCCCCGGGTACGGGTGGATGAGGGGATTCGAACCCCCGACCCCCTGGACCACAACCAGGTGCTCTGACCTAACTGAGCTACATCCACCGTGGGTCGGGGTGCGTGCCGGAGCCGATAGGCCCCGGGCACGCCCGACGTGACGACGATAGCACCGCGGCCGACAGGTGTCAACGCAAATGCCGCCCCGGGGCGGCATAACCAAGGCGCAGCGCGCCGTAGCGTCCGCGCCGACATGTCCGGATACGCGGCCGGAAGCTATCCTCCGCCCTGTTGCGCCGCCAAGGCCGCGCACGTCGGGGCGCTCTGGCGCCCGTAGCTCTGCTGCGCGGCCGGGAGGCCTGCTGCGGTAGCAACGCCGCGAGCGCCGTCGCACTACGCGGGGCAAGCTGATTCCGCTCACGGCGCCGGCGTTTACAGTGCCAGACGGGCTGCCAAGCTCCTCGCCGCGGGCGGCGAGGGGCGAAGCGGACTGGAGCCGCGGGGATTCGAACCCCGGACCTCATGCATGCCATGCATGCGCTCTCCCAACTGAGCTACGGCCCCGTCGGTACTGGCTCTTGTGTACCAGCTTGACCGGGTCGCGTCAAGCGCCGCGCGGCCGGGCGCGATTGTGCGCAGAATCGCTTCCACAGGTTGACGCCGCGGGGCGTTGTCTACACGGTCTTGCGCACGGATGCTGCCCGGCGCCGGCGGGGCGCGGCGACGCAATGCGGCCGGCGCATACGGCGTTGCGAGCGGCAGTTAGGGCCGCGCGGCGGCTCGCGGATGACGCGGTGTTGCGCACAGACGCGTCGGCGGATTCAAAATGTTCCACGTGGAACAATTGCGCTGGGCGACGGCGTGGTTTTTTGCGCGAAGTTCATTTGACAGCCGTATTTCGCGCGATAAGATGAACAGTCCAGCGGTTCCTGTCGCTACAAGAGCCGGCAGACGATGATGGCTACGACGCTGACGACTACGACGACGTGCTAAGGCCCTTGCCCGGACAGTCCGGGACGGGGAGCGTCAGCGGTTCGTGGCACCGTCGCCTGCCGGCCTGCTCTTTTGCCCCCCTTCCCGTCCGCGGCGTCCGGCGTGAGGCCCGGAGGCGCACGGCCCGATGAGCACACAGATCGCCCTGCCCGATGGCAGCACCAAACAGTACGACGACGGCGTTACGCCGGCGCGCGTCGCCGAGGACATCTCCGCGGGATTGGCGCGAGCGGCCGTGGCGGCCGAGGTCGACGGTGCGCTGTGCGACCTGACGGCGCCGCTGGCGGAAGGCCGACACGAGCTGCGTCTGCTGACCGACCGCGACGGCGACGCGGCGCTGGAGGTGTTGCGTCACACGGCGGCCCACGTGCTCGCCCAGGCCGTCGTGCGGCTCTACGGCGAGGGCGTTCAGTACACGATCGGCCCGGCGCTGATAGACGATTTCCAGTACGGCTTCTACTACGACTTCGATTTGCCGCGGTCGATCTCGGCGGACGACCTGGCGGCGATCGAGGGCGAGATGCGCCGCATCGTCGGCGAGAAGATCCCGCTGGATCGCGTCGAGCTGCCGCCGGACGAGGCCAAGGCCGAGATGCGCCGCCGCGGGCAGCATTACAAGATCGAGATGATCGACGATCTCGTCGCCGAGGCCGGCGCCGCGCCGCCGACCGTCTCACTGTATCGCCAGGGCGACTTCGTGGACATGTGCCGCGGCCCGCACCTGCCGCACACCGGCAAGCTGGGCAAGGCGTTCAAGCTGGTCACCGCGGCCGGGGCGTACTGGCGCGGCGACGAGCGGAACAAGATGCTCACGCGGATTTACGGCGTGGCGTTCTTCTCCAAGGCGGACCTCGACGCGCATGTCGAGCGGATCGAGCAGGCCCGCCAGCGCGACCATCGCGTGCTCGGCCGACAGTTGGGGTTGTTCCTGATTGACGAGCAGGTCGGTCCGGGCCTGCCGCTGTGGTTGCCCAAGGGCACGATCATCCGGATGGAGCTTGAGACCTGGCTGCGAGGCGAGTTGCTTCGTCGCGGCTACCAGCCCGTCATCACGCCGCACATCGGCAAGACGGACCTGTTTCGCACCAGCGGGCATTACCCATATTACGAGCACGGGTTGTTCCCGACCATGCAACTGGGCGAGGACGACGGCGACGGCTACCTGCTCAAACCGATGAACTGCCCGTTCCACATGCGGATCTACAAGTCCGCCCAGCACAGCTACCGCGAGCTGCCGATCCGCTACAGCGAGTTCGGCACGGTCTACCGGCTGGAGCAGTCCGGCGAGCTCAACGGACTGGTGCGCGTCCGCGGCTTCACGCAGGACGACGCGCACATCCTCTGCACGCACGAGCAGATCGAGCAGGAGGTCGCCTCCTGCGTCGAGCTGACCAAGCTGGTGCTGTCCACGCTCGGGCTGGACGACTACCGCGTCCGCGTGGGCCTGCGCGACCCGGACAGCTCCAAGTACACCGGGCCCGAGAAAAATTGGGACCTCGCCGAGACCAACCTCCGAAACGTCGTGCGGCGCTTCGAGATGGACTACACCGAGGAGCCCGGCGAGGCCGCGTTCTACGGGCCGAAAATCGATTTCGTCGTCACCGACGCCCTCGGGCGCGAGTGGCAGCTCGGGACCATCCAGGTGGACTACAACCTCCCCGAGCGGTTCGACCTGACCTACACCGGACCCGACAACGCGCCGCACCGGCCCGTGATGATCCACCGCGCGCCGCTCGGCGCGCCGGAACGGTTCATCGGCATCCTCATCGAGCACTTCGCCGGCGCGTTCCCGCTGTGGCTGGCGCCGGTGCAGGTGGCCGTCCTGCCGGTCAGCGACAAGTTCGCCGATTACGGCGCCGACGTCGCGCGGCGCTTGCGCGACGCCGGCTTCCGCGCCGAGCTGGACGACTCGCCCGAGAAGATCGGCGCCAAAATCCGCCGCGCGACGATGGACAAGGTACCCTACATGGCCGTGGTCGGGGGGCGCGAGGCCGAGCAAGGCACCGTCGCCGTCCGCGAGCGCACCGACGGCGACCGCGGACCGATCGCGCTGGATGCCTTCGTCGAGGCGCTGGCCGCCGAGCGGGACTCCAAAGGCCGCACGCGCCCCCTCGCCGGCGCCGACGGGACAGATGCAACCACAGAGGGCGCAGAGATTTCAAAGCAAGAAGGTTTGTAAGCGCTTGTTGTTGAACAGTTTATGTTATAATATACACGACCTGTTGCCCGCGAACTTTTTGCAGGGCGAGCAACGCGTTGCTCGCCGGGTGATCTGCGGACACAGAACGCCTTGTGTCCTCCGTGGGCTCCGTGGTTGAGAGATAAGATGCCGGCCGGACGCGACGGGGCGTGCCCGCCGCCGTCGGCCGGGATGAACCTGAGGAGATCCTACCATCGCAAAACGTTACGCACGTGACAGCGGCAAGAACCTGCGCGTGAACCACCGCATTCGCATCTCGCCGATCCGTCTGATCGACGAGAACAACGAGCAGGTGGGCATCGTGGAGACCAAGGACGCCCAGCAGCGCGCCCAGGAGGCGGGGCTGGACCTCGTCGAGGTCGCGCCGAACAGCCGGCCGCCGGTCTGCCGTATCATGGACTACGGCAAGTGGAAGTACTCCGAGAGCAAGAAGCAGCGCAAGGCCAAGGCCCAGCGCCACGAGACGGAGATGAAGCAGGTCCGCATCCGCACGCCGAAGATCGGCGAGCACGACCTGAAAATCAAAGTTGACCGGGCGCGGAAGTTCCTGGAACGCGGCGATCGCGTGCAATTCTCGTTGCGGTTCCGCGGGCGCGAGCTGGCCCACGTCGACGAGGGCTACCGCGTCTTCGAGCGCATCCAGGAGCAGCTCGGGGAGCTCGCCAAGACCGAGCGCCCCACGCGACGCGAAGGGCGGCGCATCACGCTCATGCTCGCCCCGCAGGGCAAGAAGCCCGCCAAGGGGTAGCCCCCCCCGCTCACGCTCGCGCGGCGCACGACGGACGCGGCCGCCTCTCTCGCCTCGAGCGAGCAGGGGGCGCCGTCGTCTCATTGAACCGTTGACTCGTGGATTCGCTGACTCGCCTGTCACGGCGGAGTCGTCGTCTGACAAAGCCGGGTTGATTCGTTCACTCGGTATCTCGTTGACTCGGTGTGCGGCGATTACGCGATCCGGGACGCCATCGGCTGCGAGCCGGAGGTGCCATGGGCTGCGAGCGCAGCGAGCAACCATGCCTCGTTGCCTCGTTGATGCGTTGATCCGTTGACTCGCTTGCCACGGCGTAGTCGTCGCCTGACGAAGCCGGGTGATTCGTTGCCTCGTTATCTCGCTTGCCCTGCGAAGCGTGGCCTCATCCCATCCGGGGTTCGGTGCCGGTACGCGGCCGTTGCGGCGCCGGGGCGGGTCCGGTCGACGACGACGCGTCGCGCGTCGGCGTCGCCGCGTCGGGCTGGTCACGGCTTCTTACGCAGCTTGCCGAGCCAGTCATCAACCCACCCGGTCACGGGCGCCCGGCGCACGCGGCCGCGCATGGCGCGGAACGCCTTTTCCACGCGGCGCGCGTCGGCAAGATGCCACTCTCGCACGGCCTCCAGCAGCAGCCAGCCGAGCCGACGAATGACGGCCGGGTCCTCCTCCTGCCGCGTCATCACGAAGAACCGCTCCATCAGCGCGGCGCGCCGTTCGTCCGGAAGCTTCGGCACGACGTCCCATCGCCGTAGATGGTCGATCGCCGCGGCGCGTTCGGCCGCTGCGGTGCTGTCGAGGGCCTGCAGCGCGGTGTCGCGCGCGGCGTCGGCATCGATGGCGACCAGCGCGCTGAGCACCGGTCCGGACACGCCGAGCGCACGTAGCGGCTCGATGGCGCGTGCGTCGCCGAGCCGCCCAAGCGCGTTAATCACGGGGTGAAGGCGATTGGGGGACTCCCTGCTGCCGGCCTTGAGCCGGGCGATGAGAGTGTCGACGGCCTTCGGCGAGCCGCTGTAGCCCAGCGCAACGGCGGCCGAGTTCATCAGGTCCGGGTGCGCGGACATCACGGTGCTGAGCCGCTCGACGGCTCTGTCGCTGGGGTTGTTCTTCAGCAGCCGACCGAAATAGGCATGTCCGCCCTGCAATATCCGACTCGCCGCGGCGGGGTCGCGCAACCCCTCGCTCAGCACGGCGACTGCGGGGGCGGCCTTCTTGCCCATTGCAATGAGCTGCCGCCAGTACGGCCGGGTGCTGGCGACCGGTCCGTCGTCCGTGCAGATGCGATCTGCCATGGCGACGACGACATCGTTCATCGGCTCTTTGGTGCCTGATAGCGCAAGTTCCCGCAGCAACCACGCCCGGTCTGTTTTGACGAATTCCGTGGCAACGCGGGGTACGATCTCCGGCGCCACGGCCCCACAGAGTTGGACGTGCCGTCGCAGTCTTGCGGCCGCGTGGCGGTCTGGCTGAGTAAATAGGGACAGTCACCATTTTCATCGCAGCCCGGTCGTTCCATTTCGCCGGTTTCGCCGCGGTGAAAATGGTGACTGTCCCCATTTACCAGCCAGTCAACGAGATAACGAGTGAACGAGCCAACGAATCAACAAGACAGCGGTATGAAAAACAGGGCCGGCGGGGGAAGGAGGAGAAACCCCGCCGGCCTTCAAGGGCTGGGAGGAGCAGCCCTTGGAGTCGTACTGAACGTGTCTGTATTTTGCTACGCGGCGCCGCGCCGGATGGTTCGATACTCGCCGGCGTTTTTGTGAGAAATGCAGACCCGGCATCGGTGTCGGAAGGCCGCCGGGCGGCGGAGGAGGCGACGCGATTGCGGGGGCGCGGACCGTGAGACGGCATCAGGCATCCCCGGGACACCCGGCCATCACGCAATGCGGATCACGCTGCGACGCTCGAACGTCTCGGGCCTCATGGGGACAGCACGGCAGGCAGGCTCGGCTTAAGGGCAGACCCTAGGCGATCAACCCTACCATGGCACGGGCCAGTTTGCCTGCCGGATCGGCATAATCCGCAAAATCCGACGGGTGCATCGGCGCAAAAAAGCAGCCGGCGAGGGAAAGGAGGAGAAACCTCGCCGGCCGTAGGGGCTGGGGGGAGCAGCCCCTGTCGCTCGCTCTATATTAGTATACGGCAGAAGACACGGTTTTCTCTACTGTTTTTTTCTGCCTTTCCGATTTTTCCTGCATCACGACGCCTTGCGATGCGCGAGCTCGCATTGACACTATACGGGCTTCACTTGATCTTGTCAAAGGAATCCCGGCCTCCTGACAATATTCTGCCGAAAGCCGCCCGAAACGAGACCGTTGGCACGCGGCGAACCGGCCGCACGCCCGGCAGAGGCCTTCAGGACACTTTGGTATGGGCGGTGGCGACAGGCGCCTTGCGATCGGTCTTGGGCCGCGCGCGACGGGCGGGCTACAGTGCGGCCGCGCGGGGCACCCGGCCTCTGCGATCACCACCCCTGGACGCGCGGCGCCCGGAAGGGAGCAGGCGATGAACAATCCGATGCAGACGCACGGGCGCTTCGCCGTCGTCCAGAACCCGCAAGGCGCGTGCGCAGAAAACCCGTGCACGCCGCGTGCGCTTGTGCGAGGGTAGGAGACCGGAAGGGCGGGCAAACGAAGGTCGCGCCATGAATATCGTTTTCGTCATTTGTCACGACCTCGGGCAGCACCTCGGCTGCTACGGGCGGTCGGATATCCGCTCGCCGCGGATCGACGCATTCGCGGGCTCGGGCGTTCGCTTTGAGAACAGCTTCTGCACCGCGCCGCAGTGCAGCCCCTCGCGGGCGGGTCTATGGACCGGGCGGTTCGCCCACGCCAACGGGGTGGTCGGGCTGGCCCACGGCGGCTTCGGAAACGACCTGAACGCCGACGAGACGCACCTGGTCCAGCGTCTGCGCGGCAGCGGGTACGAGACGCACCTGTTTGGCGTGCAGCACGAAGCGGCCAGCCCGGAACGCTGCGGCTATGAGCACATCCACCCGGTGCGCCCGTGCGGGGAGCTCGCCGACGAGGTCTGCGCGCTTCTGGGCGACTACGAGCCGGCGGACGGGCCGCTGTTCGCGCAGGTCGGTTTTTTCGAGCCGCACCGTCCGTTCGTGCACGAGGGCGTCGAGCCGCTCGCGCCGGACCACTTCACCATCCCGCCGTACCTGCCGGACATCCCGGAGGTCCGCGAGGACCTTGCGGACATTGAAGCATCGATCTGCGCGATGGATACGGCCTTCGGTCGCATTGTTGACGCGATTCAGGCGTCGCGCATCGCCGACGACACGCTCGTGGTCTTCACGGCCGACCACGGCATCGCGTTTCCCCAGGCCAAGCTGACGCTGTACGATGCCGGCATTGAGGTGCCGCTGATCGTCGCCGGTCCGGGCCTGCCCGAGGGCGTGGTTCGCCGGGAGATGATCAGCAACGTGGACGTCATGCCGGCGCTGCTTGAGCTGTGCGGGCTGGCGTGCCCGTCCGATCTGCACGGTCGGAGCTTCCGGCCGCTGCTGGACGGGGGCGACTACACGGAAAACGCATACGTCTTCGCGGAAAAGACGTACCACACGTACTACGATCCGATGCGTGCGGTGCGGAGCCGACAATGGAAGCTCGTGGCGAATTTCGAATTCGCGCCGTGGCAGGAAACCTCGCCGGATTACGACAACAATGCCAAGAGCTACGTCGAGGTCGCCAAGGCCCTGAACCCCGACGAGATGTACCATCCGCCGCTGGAGCTGTATGACCTGACCGGCGATCCGCACGAGCGGCACAACCTGGCAGCCGACCCGGCCCACGCGGGCAAGCGCGACGAGCTGATCGGCGTGCTGCACGCGTGGATGCAGCGTACGGGCGATCCGCTGCTTGACGGGCCCATGGCCCAGAGCGCCTACCGCCGGCGCATGGAACAGTTCAAGCGGATCGCCGGCGGGGCGTAAATAGGGACAGTCACCATTTTCGCCGCGATGAAGATGTAAAAATGGTGACTGTCCCTATTTAGGCGAAAGGATTCTGCTCATGAATACCGATGACGCGCCGGACACACGCCACGTGGTGATTACCGGCACGGACAGCGGTCTGGGCTACGCATTCGTCGAGACGTTTCTGGACGACGGCTGGGTCGTCTTCGCCGGGTACATCGAGCCCGACTCGCCGATCCTGGCCAAGGCCTCGGACGCGTGCATACCGGTCCGGCTCGACGTGACCGACCCGGGCTGCATCCGGGAGGCGGGCGACGCGGTCGCCGCGCACACCGACCGGCTCGATATGCTCATCAACAACGCGGGTATCCACACCGGCGCGCGGCAGCCGCTGGAGGACGTCGATTGCGACGCGATCGGACGCGTGTTCGACGTCAACGCCATCGGGCCGCTGCGCGTCACGCAACGATTCCTCGGCCTGCTGAAAAACGGCGCGCTGAAGCGGATCGTGAACGTCTCGTCCGAGGCCGGCAGCATCGCCGACTGCAAACGGCGGGCGGGGTTCGGCTACAACATGTCCAAGGCGGCGCTGAACATGCAGACGCAAATCCTGCACAACTACCTCTCGCCGTCGGGTTTCAGCGTGCATGCGATCCATCCGGGCGGCATGCGCACCAGGATGGGATCGCCTGAGATGGGCTTCTCGCCCGAGGAGTCGGCCGAAGCGCTGTTCCGCCTGATCACCGGTCCCGACGCGGCCGAGATGCCGCGGTTCTTCCAGTATGACGGGCGGGCGCTACCGTGGTAGGAGCCGGGACGATGGCACGCGATATCCTGATCGTTCTCGGCGGCGCCCATCACGATTTCGAGGGCTTCGAGGCCGCGATGGGCCCGCTGCTGCAAGAGCAGGGCTACGCCGTCGAGGCGACGTACGATCACGACGTCTTCACGCGGCTCGACGCGCTGCACTGCGACGCGGTGCTGCTGTACACCTCGCTGGGCGATGCCTTCGACGGCACGCGCTACGGGCGGGACCTGGCGCCGGAGCAGATCGAGGCCTTGCGCGCCTGGGTCCGCGGCGGCAAGGGTCTGCTGGGCGTGCATTCGGCCTCGGTGTGTTGCGAGAGCAACGCCGCTCACCGGGAGCTGATCGGCGGGCGGTTCGCGAAGCACCCCAAGCCGTTTTCGTTCACGGTCTATCCGCGGCATTGCCGCAACGCGATCACGCACGGCCTGTCTGCGTTCACCGTGTTCGACGAGTTCTACTTCCATCAGTGTTCAGCGGATATCGACGTCTGCCTCGCCGCGGTGCACGAGCAGGAAGTGCACCCCATGGGCTGGACGCGCCGCGAAGGGGCGGGGCGCGTGGCGTATCTCGCACCCGGGCATTTCGCCGAGGAGTGGGCCGCCCCGACGTACCGGACGATCCTGCTGCGCATGCTGGCGTGGTGCGCGACGGGCTCGACGGACGCCTGACGCCGCGTGCGTGCGGCACGGGTGCCGGTGAGGCCTGTTGCTGAGGGCTGACCGCTGATTGCCGACGGCTGTCCGCTACCCGCTGCCCGCTACTTCTGCATCTGCTTCCAGAGGGCGTCCTCGACGGCCTTGAACTTGGCGAACGTTTCGGCGAGGTGCTGGCGGATTTCCTTGACCTGCGGGTCGTCGCGGCTGACCGCCTCGCCCTCCAGCGTCTGGAGCTTGGTGACCGCGCGGTCCAGCGAGGCGGCGCCCTGTCCGAACGCCGTCGCGGCCGTCAGAATGTCGTACGTCGCCACTTCCTCACGCTCCGGCTTGCGCAGCAGACGCCACGGGCTTCGGCGAATCTCGGCCGCCGTTGCCTTCAGCGACTCGGACACCCGCGTCATGTTCTCGATCATGTGATCGATGTTGTGGCGATTGAGCACGACGATCTCGCGTGTCGCGCCGGAGACGTCCGACAGGTCGTTGGCGACCTTGAGGATCTTGTCATTGGCCTTGCGCAGCCGCTCGAAGATGCCGGGCAGGTCCTTGGCCATCCCCTCGGCGGTGGCCTCGGCGTGCGTGAGGATCTTGGCGACCTTCGGACGCGCGTCGGACGTGATCGCCTTGATGTCGCCGGTGGCGGCGCGGACGTTACCGGCCATCACGGTCGCATCGTCGGCGACGCCGTGGGCCTTGTGCATCAGCGAGCCGTCAGCTCTGCGGTCGGTTTCTTCGTCGATGTGGCGCGAGACGTTCTTGATATGCCCCATGACGGAATCCGACGCGTCGGGATCAAGCTGCGCGTTGAGGTTCGCGGCGATCTGCGTGGCGTGATTGGCAATGGCGTGCAGCTTGGCGATCAGCGCCTCGGGATTGCTCGGCGTCAGCTCGCTCTGGACGCTCGTGGCGAGCGAACCGACGGTATTGAGCGTGTCGGTAAGTTGGTCGAACGCGGCCGACAGCCCGCCCGTGACACGCACGGCGTGCGCCGCGTCGGCGGGGGGCTGGTCAGGCGAGCCGGGGTTCTTGATGACAAGCTGGGCCGTGCCGAGCATCGCCAGCGAGACGGTCGCGTGGGCGTCGCTGCGGATCTGCACGTCACCGCGTTCGACGCGAACGCGATAGACGGTCCGCCCGGCGTGGGCGTCGTAGGCGACGTCCGTGATCTTGCCGATCGGGGCGTCGCCGATGAGCACGACGCTGCCTTCGGCCAGACCGAGCGACCCGGCCGACGGGTCCACGTAGAAGTACGCGGTCTGCCCGGTGGGCTTGAACAACTCGGCCGCGCCGATCCACAGCACCACGCCCAGCGTCGCGCCCAGCGCGACGATCACGAACAGGCCCGCGGTCAGCTCGTTGGTTCGTTTTTTCGCCATGGATGTGCTCCCTGGTGTTCTCAGCCCCCCTCGGCTGCTCGCATGATGTCCTGCTCGTATCCGTCGAGCGTTCGCCGGGCGCTCATGGGCCCCTCGGCGTCGCCTCGGAGGAACTGGCGGATCAGGTCGGCCTGCTCGTCGCCGGTCGGTTCGCCGTCGCGGATCGCCTCGAAGTCGGCTCGCGGCGCGATCTTGAGCATGCGTCCGGCGTCGAGCATGGCCATGCGATCGGCGATTCGGAAGGCCGACTCCATCACGTGCGTGACCACCACGCTCGTGACGCCGAGTTTGCGGGTCAGCCCGGCGATCAGCTCGTCGATCTCGGCCGTGGTGACCGGGTCCAGCCCGGCCGAGGGCTCGTCGTAGAAAAGGATCTCCGGGTCCAGCGCCAGCGCCCGCGCCAGCCCGACGCGCTTCCGCATGCCGCCGGACAGCTCGGAGGGCATCCGCCCGGCCGCCTCGCGCAGGCCGACCTGCTCGAGCTTGATCCGAACGATGATGTCGATCGTCTCGGCGTCCAGGTCGGTATGCTCCTCCAGCGCCAACGCGACGTTCTCGGCTACCGTCAAGCTCGTCAGCAGCGCCCCGCCCTGGAACAGCACGCCGAACCGGCGGCGCAGCGCGTCCAGCCCGTCCTCGTCCAGCTCGTCCAGCCGGCTTCCGAATAGCTCGACCGAGCCGGCATCCGGGCTCAGCAGGCCGATCATGTGCTTCAGCAGCGTGGTTTTTCCGCAGCCGGAGCCGCCCATGATGACCATCGTCTCGCCGGGACGGACCTCCAGGTCCACACCGTGAAGCACGGTGTGGTCACCGAAGCGCTTGACCAACTGCCAGACGCGGACGGCCGGTATGTCATTCGCTGCGGACATCCGTTTGTTCCTGAGGGCTTACAGCCCGAAGGCGTAGAAGATCATCGTGCAGACCAGCGCCGCGGCGCCGATAGCGACGATCGAGTAGACCACCGTCAGCGTCGTCGCCCGTCCGACGCCCTGGGCGCCGCCGCGGACGCCGAGCCCCTCGAAGCAGGCGATCAGCCCGATCAGAAGCCCGAACACGCCGCCCTGGATCAGGCCGGTGAAGAAGTCCATGTAAGCCAGTTGGTCGCGCATGCGGTCCCAGTAGCCGCGGTAGACGTCCGGGCCCAGCGCCGCCCACGCCGCGGCGTAGCCCCCGAACGCCAGAATCAGGTCCGCGATCACCGTCAGCAGGATCATCATGATGAAGGTCGCCAGCACGCGCGGAAGCACCAGGAACCGCACCGGATTCAGCGCCATGACCTCCAGCGCCTCGACCTCCTCGGCGACGACCATCGTGCCCAGCTCGGCGGCGATCGACGCCCCGGCGAAGCCGCTGAGCACCACGGCCGTGATGATGGGCCCGAGCATGCGGAAGCCCGCGGCGCCGACAATGCGGGGTATCTGGCTTTCCTGACCCCACTGGGCGAGCGGGGCGGCCATCTGCAGCGCGAGAATCGCGCCGATGAACGACTGGACGACGAACACCACGCCCAAGCTGCGGACGCCGACGCGGACCATTTGCGCCGACAGCGTGCCGCGCCGAAGCCGCGCGCGGCGATGGACCACGCCGCGCCCCGCCCAACGGAGCGTCTCGCGGCCCAGCAGCGACAGCCCGCCGGCCCAGCGCAGGCCGCCCAGGAGCTTGGCCCCGAGAAACTCGACCGCGTTGCGCCGGTGTGTCGAGGCCACGGCTAGCCCTCCTGTTCGTTGTCCGGTACGTCCGACTCGATGTGAAAGACGCGATCCAGGCGGGCGATCTCGAACACGCCGCGGATGCGATCAGACATGCCGGCCAGGACCAGCTCGGCCTCCTGCTTTCGCGCGCGGCTGAGCACCTTGACCAGCGACGCCATGCCGGACGAATCGATGAACGCCACCTTGCCGAAATCGACCACGAGCTGCTCGGGCGCGTCGTCCAGCAGGGCCACGAGTTGTTCCTGGAACGCGGTCGATCGCTCGACGGTGATGTCGCCGGCGGCGCGGGCGATGCACGTCCGTCCCTGCCAGTGTACGTCGGTGATGGGGGATGCGGCGCTGTCAGCGGTCATGGGCGTCCTTCCTGTGGTGTTTCGTCGCTCGGGCGCGACGCGGCGCCGGGCTGCTTTGCGAGCCAGCGACGCCACCGCGCCACGGCGACATCGCGTTCGGCCGGTGGGTCGTAATAGCAGTAGCCCAGCGTTTGACCCGTCAGGCGCCGCAACGCGAGAATCGCATACATCCGCACCGCGCGCTCGCTGTCGGTCAGCCGGTCCACCAGGTAGGGCAACGCCTCGCGATTTCCGGCCTCGGCCGCGCGCACGGCTGCCTGAATCCGTGTCGGCGGGTCGCCCTGTTGAAGCTGAGCGCACAAAATTGGCCCGCTCGGCTGGCAACCGCACAGAACCAACGCCGCGGCCCCGGCCGCTACGCTGAGACAAACACTGTTCACCCTTGGCCTTTCAGCAAAACGTGTTCGCGCTCGGCGAAGGTGATTATAGACGCCGCATCACATGAGGCAAGTCCCTTACGTCTGATGCCTGTTGAGCCGAACCGCAGGACGCTACAGCCGCGCACGCGCCCACCGCCCCCTCGGAACATGCCGCCCGACAAGATATCAAGTGTCCTCGCGCCCGCCGTGAAGCGACACCGCCAGCGAGGCCAGCAGCTTGCCGAACTTGACGCACTCGCGCCGGGCGCGCTCGTCCGGGGCGCCGACGGCGACCGGGCCGTAGTGGTCCCCGCCCGGGTCGCCCTGGATGATCATCCCGTGAATCAGCAAGGCCCTGAGGATGTCCACGACCGTCGTCTCGTTGCCGCCGCCGACGTTCGCGCTGCTGGCGAACGCGCCGCCGACCTTGCCGGCGAGCTGCCCGTGAAAGGCAACCGACTCGTCGAGCAGTTGCTTCACCTCGGCCGCCATCGTGCCGTAGTACGTCGGCGAGCCGAGGATGATCGCGTCGTAGTCCACCAGCTCGCGCGCCTCGATGCCGCCGACGGCGCGGACGTCCGTTTGGACGCCATCGACCTGGGCGGCGCCTTCGGCGACCGACTTGGCCATGTGCTCGGTGTGCTGCGTCCGCGTGTAGTAGCCGATCAATACCTGCGCCATGATGCGCTCCTTGCCGCGACCACGGTCCGAGTGGCGATCGCTGCGTCAGTATACGCCGGAAAAATAGAGAAAAATAGGGACAGTCACCGTTTAGAAAAATAGGGACAGTCACCGTTTTGGGTTGCGTATGCCTCAAGCGGCGGAAGAACCTCTCCCAAAACGGTGACTGTCCCTATTTTTCCCCTATTTTTCCGGCGCTGCCAAAACGGCACCTCCGCCGAGTGTTCGGCGCCGCTTTTGCACCTTCTGGATGGCGCCCGCGTCGCCGTAAGTGCTTTGAATGAAAACTACTATGCGCCTGGCGAGCGCGGCACCGCGGTTGCAAACCATCTGGGTGAACGGGCCGCACCGGCCGGGACGGGGCGAGCGCCCCGACGGCGCGGGCGGCGGGATACGATGCACGACGCAGAGACACGACAGGAGGTGGTACCATGGCAATCGTACGACGTAGAGGCGATCGCTCGGCGCCGCTGGGCCGGCTCCAGGACGAGGTCAACGACTTGTTCGGGCGGTTCTTCGAGGATTGGCCGCTCGGCGCCGCACGCCGCGGGCTGTGGTGGCCGGCGCTGGACGTGGCCGACAACGAAAACGAGGTCGTCCTTCACGCCGAGTTGCCCGGGATGACCCGCGACGACATCGACATCGCGGTGCAGGGCAACGTGCTGACGATCAGCGGCGAGAAGAAGCAGTCCAACGAGCACAAGGACGCGTCCTACTGCCACGTCGAGCGGACGTACGGCAGCTTCCGCCGCGACGTCGAGCTGCCCGCGCCCGTCGATGCGGGTAAGACCGAGGCGACCTATCGCGACGGCGTGCTGACGGTCAAACTGCCCAAGACCGAGCAGGCCAAGAGCCGTCGGATCGAGGTCAAGTCCTGAGCGGCGCCAAGGGCGCCGCGGGCCAAATCGGCCGGGCGGGATCGTGATTCGCCCTGGTCGAGCGTAAGACAGGCGACCCGCCGCAAGGCGGGTCGCGTTTTGCGCGCCGTTGGGGCTCGGGGCTCCCCAGTCGGATCAACCGGCCGGGATTCGCGGCGCGGCGGACTACCCACCACGCCAAGCCCGTAAGGTGTTGCCAGAGGGCTTCTCCCCGCGGAGGGTCCCTCTGGCAACACAGCGAGGTGGTATGTTCCCGGTCATTGCAATGGCTGGGCTTGGGGCCGGGTTTCGGGCGACGACGTGGTTGCTTCGCAAACCACGGCACCCGGCTGGGCTTGGGGCCGGGTTTCGGGCGACGACGTGGTTGCTTCGCAAACCACGGCACCCGGCTTCTCGTAGCGCGTCGGCGACGACGTGGTTGCTTCGCAAACCACGGCACCCGGCCCTACGGTCTCGGTGTTCTTCGTGTGCGCTGTGGTGAGATGCCGCGTCACGCCCAGCGGATGAGGCCGAGGTCGCGCGGGTTGGCCAGCAGGTCGTTCCGGGGCAGGACGCGGACGGTGTAGCCGCTCTGTCCGCTGCGTCGGCAGGGCATGGCCGCGGCGTAGCGGGCCTGCCCGTCGCTCGCGTCGGTGTCGACCTTCTCCATCGGAAGGGCCTCGCCGCCGGCGAGCTGCCCGGACTCGTCCAGCGGGCCGTAGTAGAGCTCCACGGAGACGTCGTCGGCGCTGAGCCCGCCGAGGTTGACGACGGCCTCGACACGGGCGTCCTCGCCGACCTGGGCGGGTGTCCCGTTGCCGTCCAGGTCGTCCTGGACGCTTTCGATGCGGACGCTGGCGAACTGCTCGTGGAGTTTGGCCTTCCAGGCGCTGAGCTGTCGCGTGCGCGTCAGGTCGTCGGTCGTCAGCTCCTCCCAGCGGCGAGCGGCCGGGCGATAGAACTGCTCGGCGTACTGGCGGACCATGCGGTTGGTGTTGAACACCGGCGCCAGGCGCGACATGGCCGCCTTCATCTTGGCGATCCACGCGCGGGGCAGGTTATCCGGTCCGCGGTCGTAGAACAGGGGGACCACTTCCTTTTCCAGCAGGTTGTAGAGCGCCTGGGATTCGACGGTATTCTGGTATTCGAGGTCGTCGTAGCTCTCGCCGGCGCCGATGGCCCATCCCACGCCGCTGTCATAGCCCTCGTTCCACCAGCCGTCGAGGATGGAGACGTTCAGCCCGCCGTTCGCGGCGACCTTCATGCCGCTGGTGCCCGAGGCCTCCATGGGGCGCAGCGGCGTGTTGAGCCACACGTCCACGCCCTGGACGAGGTAGCGGGCGATGTTCATGTCGTAGTCTTCGAGGAACACCAGCGAGCGGCGGAACGGCTCCTGGCGCGCGAAGTGGACGATCTGGCGGATGAGGTCCTTGCCCGGGTTGTCGCGCGGGTGGGCCTTTCCGGCGAAGATGATCTGCACCCGCGCGTCGGGATTGTTCAGCAGCGCCGCGAGGCGGTCGATGTCCTGGAGAATGAGGTTCGCCCGCTTGTACGTCGCGAAGCGCCGTGCGAAGCCGATGGTCAGCGCCTCGGGATCGAGGATTTCCTCGGCCGCGGCAAGCTCCGACGAACTCGCGCCGCGTTTGGTGAGTTGCTTGTGCCCGTGGCGGCGGGCAAAGGCCACGAGCCGCTCGCGGCGGCGCGCGTGCGTACGCCACAATTCGGTATCCGGGATGTGCTCGACGGCCTGCCAGACGCTCATGTCGGCCGGCTTCTCGTGCCAACCCGGCCCGAGGTAGCGGTCATACAGCTCGGCCATGTCGTGACTGATCCAACTCGGCGTGTGGGCGCCGTTGGTGATGTGCGTGATGGGCACCTCGTCGGCGGGGATATTCGGCCAGACGCCCGCCCAGAGCTTGCGGCTGACCTGTCCGTGCAGCTTGCTGACGCCGTTTCGGAAGGTGCTCATCCGCATGGCCAGGACGGTGAGGTTCATTGGCTCGTCCTGGTTATCGGGCTCCTGGCGACCGAGCCGGAGGAACTGCTCGCGATCGAGCCCGAGCTGCTCCCAGTAGTTGGCGAAGTATTTGTCGATCAGCCAGGACTCGAAGGCGTCGTTGCCGGCCGGGACGGGCGTGTGCGTGGTGAACACGTTCGAGGCGACGACCGGCTCGATCGCCTCGGCGAAGCTGATGCCTTTCTCGGCCATGAGCATCCGCGCCCGTTCGAGGGCGAGAAAGGCGGAATGACCTTCGTTCATGTGGAAGGCCTGCGGGTGGCAGTCGATGGCGCGAAGCATACGGACGCCGCCGATGCCGAGGACGATCTCCTGGCGGATCCGCATTTCCTGGTCGCCGCCGTAGAGCTGGGCGGTGATGTGGCGGTCCTCGGGCGAATTCTCGGGTACGTTGGTGTCAAGAAGATACAGCGGGACGCGTCCGACCCGGACCCGCCAGACCTGCGCGTGCGTCGTGCGGTTGGGCATCTCGACGTGCACGGTGATCGGCTCGCCTTCGCCGTTGCGGACCAGCGCCACGGGCATGTTGGGAAAGTCGTTTCGCGGGAACAGCTCGAGTTGCCACCCGTCGGCGTTGAGCCGCTGGTGGAAGTAGCCGAGCTGATATAGAAGTCCCACGCCGACCAGCGGCAGGTCCAACTCGGAGGAACTTTTGAGATGATCACCGGCGAGCACGCCCAGCCCGCCGGAGTAGATCGGCATGCACTCGTTGATGCCGTATTCGGCACAGAAGTAGGCAACGCGGACCGTCCCGCGCTCCTCCTCCTGGCCGTAGGTGCGCGTCCACCAGCCCGGCTTGTTCATGTACTCGCGCAGCGCCTGGTGAATGCGCTGCACGTGCGCGAGGAAGCCCTCGTCGCCGGCCATCTCTTCCAAACGCTGCTGGCTGACGCGCCCGAGCAGGTCCACGCAGTTGTGCTGGCAGGCCTCCCACGTGTCCGGATCGAGCCGTCGAAACAGCTCCAGCGCGTCGCCATGCCAGCACCACCAGAGGTTGTAGGCGATCTCCAGCAGCGGCTGGAGTTGCGGCGGGAGCGACGGTTCGATTGTAAAGGTTCGTAGCGGTCGCATGAGCAATCCGTGGGGGCACTGGGCGGTCGACGGCTCACCGGCGCGCCCGAGCGCAGCCGGGCGGGCCGCAACGAGATCATCGTAGCATCCGTAGCACGTATCGGCAAAGCGTGTCCGCAAGATTACGCCATTTGTCCGTCAGCCCGGCGGGTTGGCCTCGTCTGGCGGCTGCCGGCGCCCTACAATTACACAGGCAAGCGGTCGGATGTGTCGATGAAACAGACAGGCAAGGTGCTAGAGACCATGAACCGTAACACCCTCAGGATACTCATGACGGCTGGGCTGGTGCTGGTCGCCGTCGCCACGGCCCGTGGACAGGTGGGGCGCATCAACTACGGACGGGCGCTGGACGCTAACCCGCTGGTCGGCGGCGGGCGGCGGAACGTCAGTCGCACGGGTGACTTTGGCGTCGACAGCCAGCTTTACGTTACCGGGCAGGTCACGGGGCTGGGCCGATTCCGCGGGGACGCGGGTTACCAGGCGGCCAACGAGCTGCGCCTGACCCTTCCGTCGACGACGCTCAGCGGATTCCGTCGTCAGTCGGTGGGCATCGAGAGCGTCCTCGGCGGCGCGACGCACAGAACGGCGCCGTATTTCGACCCGGCTCAGACGACGTTCGAGCTGCGCAGCGGCGGAACGGGGCTGGGATCACAATGGCGAACGAGATCGGGCGACGGCGACGGGCTCGCCGAACGCATCTTTGCCGAGGCGACGAGAGACTACGAGGCACTCATGGCCCGCGGCGCGCGGCGCGAGGGCGTCCGCCTAGGCGGCTCGTATACGGCCGGCGGGCTGCCGGACGGCGGCGGGCTGACCGGTACGGGGCTTGGCGAGATTCTGGCCGGACGTGAACGGCGCTTGGACGCGGAGTCTGAAGCGGTCGGCCCCTCGCAGACGCCTCTGACGGCCGAGCCGCGGCGCGAGGAAAGAATCGAGGCGCGCCTGGACGGCACGGTTGAGTCGCGCGCGACCGGGCGCGAGATGCCTCCTGAGTTCCGTGCGCCGGAGGCGACCGAGGATGGGCAGGTCCCGCCGAGCGAGCAGGCGGCGCGCACCGGCGACGTGGCGCCCAACCAGGACGTGTATCTGGACATGCTGCTGCGCCAGCAGGAGCTGCGCGGCGAACGGCGCATGCAGTCGTTTGTCGAGACCGACACCGAGTCGGAGCCGACGGATGATGCCGCGGCTGACGAAGCGGACGAGGCGACCCGTCCGATGCAGCCGATCGTGGAAATCGACGCGCAGAGCGTCATGGTGCGCAGCTTGGCCGGTCGCCGCGACTCAGCGTATAACGCGCGGATGGCCGAGGCCCAGCGGCGGTTGCAGCGCGGCGAGTTCTACCGGGCCGACGAGAGCTCCCAGGCGGCGCTGCTGATACGCCCGGCCAGCCCGTTGCCGCGGGTGGGGCGGACGTTGGCGATGCTGGCCGCCGGTGAGCCGCTGACCGCCGCCATATTGCTGCGGGAGGCGATGGAGTTGTATCCGCCCCTGATGGAGACGCGCATGGACGTGGCGCGGATGATGGGAAAGCAGATCGACGTGCTGCAACAGCGCCTCGTCGCGTTGGACGAGCGGACCGACGAAGGCGTTGCGACACGCGCCGACCGGAGCTTCGTGTTTCTCAGCGCCTACCTGCACCAATGCCTGGGCCAGACGTTCGCTGCACGTCAACAGGCCGCCAAGCTCGCAGACGCCGAGGACGACATGCTGGCCGCGTTCGCACGGTACGTGTTGACCGGAAAGCGACCGGGCGAAGCGATCGAGGGCGATGGCGAGACCGGCGCCGGCGAAGCGGAAGGGCGCGACAGCGCCACGGGTACCCCCGCCGGCGACGCGTCGTGACGCTCACGGTCGATGCGTGACCTGCTCGTTGAAGCGGCGGCACATGGCGCGGAGCTGGCTGACGGCCCAGGCGATATAGGCCCCGCTGTGAGCGGCTTTTCCGCGTTTTTCCGCATGTAGTCCCTCGCTGACCGCGTCGAGAAAGGTCGTCATGTCCTTCTCGCTCAAGGCGGTGGGCTGTCGGCCCCATTCGACCAGCGCCTCGAAGGCGCGGCGGTGGCGATCGCTGGTTTCGGCCTGGGAGCCGGTCAGGAATGTCCCCGGCCGCAGGCGGACCTGAATGCCTTTGAGCGCCAGGATGATCGGCTCGTAGTTCAGTGTCGGCGAAAGGCGGAGAAAACGGAACTGCTGGACGTAACGCCCGCCGGAATCGGGCGTACGGATGCTCGGATGATCCTCGGCGCCGCCGCGACTGTGGCGAACGGAGATCTCGCTGAGCAGCATACGCGGTGCGCCGTCGCGCGAGATAATCTCGTCGCTCGTCAGGCGGCGGATGCGAACGTACCCGTCATCGTCACGTTGCGGATCGCCGCCGATGGCGAACAGGCACTTCATCACCGCCATTGGGAGGATACGATTGCGGTCGGGCTTGTGCTGGCGGCGAAGCTGAAGCGACAGATGCACGCTGTGCGGCGCGATGCCCGCGTAGAACTGCCGCCCCTCATGGATCAGCTGGTTCAGCGTCCAGGCGTCGTCGGTCAACGGCTTGGAGATATTCTCCTTGAGCGAGAGATTTCCCGGCGCGATTTCGAAAAAGCCCCGTCGCGGGCCCTCGGACGTCTTGCGGTGGTGGTCGTCGATGTGTCCGCCGAGCTTCCAGGTCAACGCGTCCAGCGCGAAGTCTCGGAAGTACAGAAACCCGTCGTAGCGGCTGTCGCGACGGTCATGACCGGACGGGTCGCGGATCACGTCGTGTCCGATGTTCGAGAACTCCAACTCGGCCCCGAGTGAGATGTAACCCGTTCCCATGTGGCTTCGGATGAAATTCAGCTCGCTTGAGACCTGATGCGGCTCGTAGAGCGAATCGGCTGCAACGATCGCCCAGCGGACGTAGTCCACCAGGTGGTCCGCGGCGAAGTCCAGTTCCGTCAGACAGTCGCCCATCAGCAATTCGAGCAGCGCGTTGTTGGCGTTGAGAATCCGCAATGCCGCCAGCGAGCTGATCGCACGGTCGTAATAGTGGCTGCTGGGGCCCATGCGGTCCAACTCGTAGCGGAAGTCGCGGTGGATGGCCTCCTCGATTTGGTTGAAGATCACCTGGCGGACCACGAGCGTCAGGTAGTTCGGCGCCAAGGCGGCCGCCTCCGGATCGTCGACCAAGTGTGCGAAGTCGCGCAGCGGCGCGTCCTTCAGGGCGTGGCGGATGGCGTAGTCGCTGATGCCGCCGGCCTCGAAGTGCCGCCGGACGAGGTCGCGAATGGTCGGGCCGTGCAGCTCGCCGACCGCCCGGCGCGCGAGGGCCTCGGTCGTGTGCAGGTGCTCGCGCTCGGTCTCGATCAGGGCCCGCTCGATCTTGTCGTCCAGGAGAATTTCCTGTTTGAGCGGGTCGCGGAAAGCGTGCCCGAAGGCGTGCTCGAGTTGCTTGCGATTGGCGACGAACGCCACGGCTCGCACGGGCCCGTCCTGCGTTTGAACCTTCAGCGTCCGCTTGGAGTAGTTCTTGCCTTCGTATTCTCGCAGAGCGGACATCAGCTCAGATGGCAACGGCCCGACGACGTATCCGCGGATGCGCCCGTGGGGATCTTCGACGGCGTACTGGTAGGTGCGGTCCGGGCTGACCTTCTTGTACCCGTCGAGCACGCCCGGCCGCGCGTGAAACGTCTCGCGGCCGTCGGCCTGCTGGGCGTAACGCACCAGCCATCGCCCCAGCACGGCGCGAAACACCTCCGGCCGCATCAGCGTGCCGTAAACGAACAGATAGAACGGTTTGCCCTGCTCGGACTTGCCCATCGCATCGCGCCGCGGCGCTGCTCGGCATTGTAGCATTGCGCCGCGTGCCGGCCAACCGGTACAATGCCGTCATGCCCCGGCGACATCGCACAGAACCGATGCCGGTGAAGTACTGGTCGCGGGCGGGCATCCTGCTGAGCTACTGGTGCAGTGCCCGCTGCGCGTCGTGCTACCTGTGCTGCGGTCCCGAACGCCGCGGCTGGATCGACGCGGATCTGGCCCTGCGCGCCTGGCGCGGCCTGGTGGACGCCTCGCCCCACGGATGCCGGGTTCACCTGACCGGCGGCGAGCCGTTCGGCAACTGGGACCTTCTGATCACGATCGCACGCCGCGCCCACGCTGAGGGGCTCGGCCCGCTGGAGAAGGTCGAGACCAACGCCTTCTGGGCCGATGACGATGCGATCATCCGTCGGCGGCTGGCGGCGCTGGATGTCGCCGGCATGCAGACGCTCAGCGTTTCGGCTGATCCTTACCATCAGCAGTTCGTTCCCATCGTGCGCGTCAGGCGCCTCGTCCGCGCCGCGGAGGAGGTCCTCGGCAGCGGTCGCGTGCAGGTCCGCTGGCGGGATTGGCTTGCTGAGGGGATCGACACGGCGGGCCTTTCGCTCGAGCGGCGCCGGCGCCTGTTCGCCGAGTATGCCCAGCGGCGGCGGGACCGGCTCACCGGACGTGCGGCCGGCATGTTGGGACGGCATCTTCTGGCAAAGTCGGTATTTGATCTGGCCGATGAAAACTGTCGGCAGCCGCTATTGCGAGGGCGGCACGTGCACGTGGACCCGGCAGGGCGGATCAGTCCGGGCACGTGCGCGGGCATCGTCGTCGGACGGGTCGGCCCCCAGACGCCGGGCGAGATCTGGCGGCGGCTGGACGCGGATCACGGACGGCGGGCGATTGTCGCCACGTTGGTGCGGAAAGGACCGGTGGGGCTTGTCGACGAGGCGCGACGGGCGGGGTTTCGTCCCGCCGCGCAATATGCCGGCAAGTGTCACCTCTGCTGGGAGGTGCGACGCTTCATGGCGAATCGCGGCCGCGGTGGTCAGACGCTTGCCCCACGCGCGATGTATGCCGCGGTCGATGAAGCAGCAGGCGCGATGGTTTGGGCAGAAGACGAATCCTAGAATGAACATAAGGACCGGCCTGTCGCTTGGGCGGGCCTTGTAGAGCTTGACGCCGGTCGGACACGTGACTATGGTTTCCGGGCGCTACCGAGTGCGAGACAACTTTCGGCCTGGTGCATGCCAGGTCTTTCCCCGGGAGCAGCGATGACCGGGCAGAATGCCAAGACGGCGGAATCGCTCGATACGGAACTCGGACATCTTGTCGTCGAGCGCAATTTGGCGACGCATGAAGAAGTCGAAGAGGCCTCCAAGCGTTGCCGCGACGAAGACGCCTCGAACCGGACGCTGGCCGATGTGCTGGTCGCGCAGGGATCGGTGACTCCGCGGCAGATCTCACGCCTCAAGGAGACGATCAAAGCGTCGCGGTCGCAGCAGATCCCCGGCTACCAGATCCTCGAGAAGATCGGCGCCGGGGCGATGGCGACGGTGTTCAAGGCGCGGCAGTTGAGCTTGGATCGCGAGGTGGCGATCAAGGTCCTGCCCCGCAAGATGTCGGAGAACCCCGAGTACGTCGAGCGGTTCAACCGCGAGGGCAGGGCGGCGGCCAAACTGAATCATGCCAACATCGTCCAGGCGATCGACGTCGGGGAGGCCGGCGGCTACCACTATTTCGTCATGGAGTACGTCGAGGGGCACACGCTCCACGACGAGCTGGCGGGCGGCAAGGTGTTCTCCGAGGCCGAGGCGCTCGACATCGTCATTCAGATCGCTCGTGCGTTGGACCATGCCCATTCCCAGGGCCTGATCCACCGCGACGTCAAACCCAAGAATATCATGATAACGTCCGAAGGCGTGGCGAAGCTGGCGGACATGGGGCTGGCACGGGCTGCCGCTGACGTCCGCGCCGCCGAGGCCGAAGCCGGACGCGCATACGGTACGCCTTACTACATAAGCCCGGAGCAGGTGCGAGGCGAGGTGGACATCGACTTCCGCGCCGATATCTACTCGCTGGGCGCGACGCTCTACCACCTGGTGACCGGGCGCGTGCCGTTCGAGGCGTCGACGCCGGTGGCCGTGATGCACAAGCACCTGCGCGAGCCGTTGGTGCCGCCGGACCACGTACGCCCGGAACTCTCGGCCGGCGTCGGCGAAGTGGTGGAAGTGATGATGTCCAAGGAACGGCGCAGACGATATGGCTCGACGGCCGATCTGCTGTTGGATCTGGAGGCGATTCGCTCGGGCGAGCCGCCGCTGCAGGCGCGCAAGCGGATCGACAGCGCAGTGCTCAACGGTTTGGCCGTCGAGGCCGCCGACGAGGGGGCCGATGCCGTCGCCAAGCCCGGCCAGTCCGGTCGCAGCATCCTGGTGGCACTGGGGGTGGGGTTGGGCGCGAGCGTGTTGTTGAACCTGGTGCTGCTGTTGTTGCTGGCGGGTTAGGGGAACAATGGCCGTTGCCTCGCGTGGCGCCGACCGGTACCATGCAAGCTACAGTATCCGCGGCGCCGGTCAAGGAGACGGATGACGATGCAGCAACAAGAACCGCGATTGAGCGTGTCTGTCGAGGATGGCGTCAGTGTTGTGCGTTTCGTTGACGAGAAGATCCTCGACGAGATGAGCATTTCCGAAATCGGCCGACAGCTCGAAGCCCTTGTGAATGAGGCCTCTCGGCCGCGTATGGTTCTGGATTTCAGCGGCGTGTCGCACATGTCCTCAAGCGCCTTGGGCATGTTGATTACGCTGCACAAGCACGTACGCGAGAAAGACGGAGACCTCCGCTTGGCGAGCATTCAGCCGGAAATCTACGAGGTGTTCGTCATCACGCGGCTCAACGATGTTTTCCGAATCCATGATGCCGTCTCCGAGGCGCTGGAGTCGCTGACCTAGGGCGGCGCGGGTGAGCGGGACCCCCGCAGGCACGACGAGGGCTACGTTGGCAGAGAAGATGGTGATACGCTCCGAGTTCACGGATCTTCGCCGCGCGCAGCAGGCATTGCTCGACGAGGTGGCGCGGCACGGGTACAGCGAGTCGGCCTCTTTCGCGATTCGCCTTGCTGTCGAGGAAGCGCTCAATAATGCCATCAAGCACGGAAACGCCATGGACCCCGACAAGCGCGTGACCATCTGCTACGAGGTCGACGAGCGCTGCACTGAGGTCACCGTCATCGACGAAGGCCGCGGATTCGATCCCAAGCGGATTCCTGATCCGACCGCCGACGAAAACATTGAGAAGCCGTGCGGGCGCGGCATCATGCTCATGCGGGCCTACATGGACGACGTGCAGTTTCTCGGTGGGGGAAATCAGGTTCGCTTGGTCAAGGTCAATGACCGCCACGGGTCGCGGGACGCCTCTGACTGAGGGCCAGACCATGAAACCGGACAATGAGGAATCGCTGGGGCTGGAGGTCGAACGTCACGGCCGGGCCGCAGTCGTACACGTCCGCGGGTCGGTGGGCCTGGGTGAAGCCGCGGGCCTCCGGAAGCAACTCTGTGACTTGTGTGACGCCCAATGCCACCCCGTCGTGCTGGACCTGGAGCAGATGTACTTCATCGCCTCGGCCGGACTCGGTGCCATGGTCGAGGCACACCTCAAGCTACGCCATCACGAGGGGCAACTTCGCCTGCTCAAGCCCCAACCGAGCATCCGACGCTTGTTCGAGACGACGCGTCTGACCAAGCTCTTCCCGATGTACGAAGACGCCGGCGCGGCGCTCACGGCGTAAGGGCGCCGGCCTGGACGGCGGTAATTGCCGCGATCAGAACGATGTCCTCCGCGCTGCAGCCGCGCGACAGGTCGTTGACCGGTCGCGCCAATCCCATCAGCAGCGGGCCCAGCGCCGTCGCCATGCCCATTCGTTCGATGAGCTTGTAGCCGATGTTCCCGCAGGCCAGGTCCGGAAACACCAGCGTGTTGGCCCGTCCGGCGACGGGCGAGTCCGGCGCCTTACGGCGCGCGACATCTGCGACCACGGCTGCGTCAAGTTGCAGCTCTCCGTCCACCAGTAGGTTCGCGCCTCGCCGGCGGACCTCCTCGGTCGCGGCGATGACCTTCCCGGCGGCGGAGCTCTTTGAAGAGCCCTTCGTGGAGAAGCTCAGCATCGCTACGAGCGGTTCGACGTCCAGCAGCACGCGGCAGGAGTCCGCCGCAGCGATGGCGATGTCCGCCAGTTGATCGACGGTTGGGTCGGGCACGACACCGGTATCGGCGAAGATGAATGAACCGTCGACACCGCTGTTGTGGACGATAGTGTTCATGACGCTGCAGGCGCTGACGGTTCGGATGCCCTCGGCCGTGCCCACCCCGTACAGCGCGCTGCGCACCGTGTCGGCCGTGGGCGACATGCTCCCGGCCACCATGCCGTCGACCCGCCCGGCGCCGACCATCATGCCGGCATAGTAGACGGGGTGGCTCAGCAGCGCGTCGGCGTCGTCACGCGTCATGTTTTTGTGCCGGCGACGCGCTTGCAGTGTCCGGACGTACTCGTCGCGCGCCCCGTCGGTGTCCGGGTCGACAATCTCGGCATGCGATATGTCCGCCTCGGTGCGCTCGGCCGCGACGCGGATCGTGTCCGGTCGGCCGAGAAGCACCACGTGAGCGTAGTTGCGACGGGCGACCTCTCCGGCCGCACGAAGCACGCGCGGATCGTGCGCCTCCGGTAGAACGATCGTGTTGCCCAGCCGCGCGGCCCGGGCCGTAAGCTTCTGAACGACCTCGTGCTCCATGCGTTTGCCTTTCGCTCGTCGGCTCTGTAGGATGAGCCGCGGTCGTGTGACCGTGGCGCGAATTCTAACGATTCTGTCCGCCGATTGTCGAGCCGAACGATGAAACTGACCCATCGCCACCTGCACCTGCTGGAGAAGATACAGGTTCAACTGGCGGCTGTCGCCGGCGTCGTATTGGTGTACTTTGCGCTGTGGCCGGTGCTGCGCCCTTCGGATCCGCGCGACCCAGTGGTGTTCTTCGTTCTGGGAGCCCCGGGCAGCGCCGCGATGTTCGCGGGAGCGTTATGGGTTCTGGCGGCCGTTGCCGCCGTTCTGACCGTCCACGCGCGCCCGGAGGGGGCGCTGATGGCGGCCGTGCTCGGCGTCGGCGGCGTCTCGTTGCGTTCGCCACAGATGCGCGGGCTGCTGTGGGCCTGGTCGGGCCCGTTGCGGAACGTCTTCGGATGGCTCATCGCGGAATTGGCGCTGCTGGCGGCGTTGTTGTTCGTCGCGGCCCTCATTGTCGACCTCGTCCGCCGCGGCATTGCCGCTGTTCGCCCGCAGTGGCTCCACAAGGACGTGCTCGCCGCAGGTGCCTCGGCGGACGGGAAGCAGCCGATCCGGGCGCTTCTGGGCTTCCTGCCCCCGTGGCGCGACGGGCGGTGGCGACCGGCGGATGCCTCTCGGACGCTGGCGGCGATGGGGCTCGGTCTGGTTGTGTCGGTCGCGCTGCTGGTGCTGTTGCTTCGCTCGCCCGAGCGCGGGCAGATTCTCTTTGCCCTTCTGGCGGCGTTCCTGTTGGGCGCGATGGCGGCGCATCAACTTCTCCCCGAGATACGCAGCGCCGCAATCGTCTGTTTGCCCTTGCTGGCAGGGCTGGGCTTCTACGTGCTGTCGATGGTCGCCGTGCCGGGCGGCGTCGATGCCTGGAAGTCGCTGCCGCACTACGCCTGCATCCTGCCGGTGGACTGGCTGACCGCCGGCGGCGGCGGGACGCTGATTGGCTACTGGATGAGCGAGCGGCTTCACGAACTGCGGCACATCGAGAAGAAGCTTGCCGGCTTAGCCGAGGCGTGAGCCGCCCACCCCGTCCGGCTCTGCCGGCTCAACGTGGACGATGACCTCCGCGACGCTGCCGTCGGCCTTCCGTACCTGCCGACGCACCTCCGAGGCGATGTCGTGCCCTTCGCCGACCGTCAGGTCCGGATCCACCTGCACGTGAATGTCCATCTCCACCTTCCCGCCGACCTGCCGCGCGCGAAACGCGTGATGGCTGCGAACGCCCGGCGTGGCGGCGACGGCCTCTTCGATTGCCTGGCGCGTCGCCTCAGCCGGGGCGCTGTCGACCAACTCCGAGCCGCTACGATGGACCAGCCGCACGGCCACCAGAAGCAGAAACGCCGCCAGCACCAGCGCCGTGACCGCATCGACGAAGGCCCATTCCGGCCCGCCGAAAGTCACCGCCGCCAGTCCTGCCGCGGCCGCCGCCGAACTCAATGCGTCGCTGCGGTGGTGCCAGGCGTTTGCCTGGAGCGACACGTCGCCGGCGCACCGCCCGACCCGATGCGTGATGTGGTAGAGCGCCTCCTTAATCGGCACGGCCCCCAACGCCACGTAAAACGCCAGCGAGCTACTGACCCCCTCCTCCTCTGCGCGCAAGGCGAGCAACGCGTTGTAGGCGATCCACACGCCGGCGGCGAACAGCACCACGCCGATGAAAAGCCCCACGAGCGTGCTGATGCGACGATGCCCGTAGGGGTGGTCGCTGTCGGCCGGCTGGCGCGACACGCGCAGCCCGGCCAGAACGGCCGCGTCCGTGACCAGGTCCGACGCGCTGTGCAGTCCGTCGGCGACCAGCGCATGGCTGCCGGCTGCGGCACCGACCGTCAGCTTCAGCGCCGTCAACGCCCCGTCGACCACCGCGCCGAGCCAACCGACCACTGATTCGCTCGTGTGCCGCGATGCGCCCGTCTCATGGCGTTCGCTCACCGTCGGACTCCGAAGCCGCTGAATTGCCCCTCGGCCGTCCCGTGCTGCTCGTCGCGATCGCGGATGTAACCTCGCATCGCCTCGGACAGGTCGGTCACGAAATCGTCGATCTCGCCGTGTTCGCCTTCGACGATGCATTCCACGCGTCCGTCAGGCAGGTTGCGAACGTAGCCGGTCACATCATGCCGACCGGCCACGCGACACGCCGTATAGCGGAACCCCACGCCCTGGACCGTGCCCGAAAACCAGATGTCTCGCCGCTCGGGCGCCATAAATCGCCTCTGCCGGGAATTGTAAGCGCCGCTGGCAGCGGGTACAACGTCCAGCGTGATCACGCGTGCCGTCATCCCGATCGCCGGGCGCGCCACGCGGCTTCGCCCGTGGTCCGCCGCGACGCCTAAGGCGCTGCTGCCGCTGGTGGACGCGGACGGACGCCTGCGGGCGGTCATTCATTGGATTCTCGCCGAGGCGGCCGCCGGCGGCATCACGCATGCGGCTCTGGTCGTCTCGCCGGGGCAGCGGGCCGCACTGGAGGCGTATCTCCAGGCCGCCGCCGGCGACGCGGACCTGCCCCGCGACATCGTTTGCATCGAGCAGTCGCAACCTCGCGGACTCGGCGACGCCGTGCTTGAGGCGGCCGAGTTCGCCGGCGACGAACCCGTCTGCGTCCTGCTGGGCGACCACGTCCGCCGCGCCGCCGGGCGATCGAGCTGCACCGCTCAGGTGCTCGCCGCGATGGACGCCCACGCGCCGGACGTGATGATCGGCATGCAGGTGATCGGCCCTGAGGCGCTGGAGCGCTGCGGCGTCGCTGCCGGCGAGCCGCTGGGCGACCCGGCCGCGGGCGGCGTCTATCGTTGCACGGCGCTGATCGAGAAGCCCGATGCCGCGACGGCGCAGCGCGAGCTGGTCACGCCGGGGCTGGGGGCGGACCGCTACCTCGCCCACGCGGGCATCTACGCCTTCACGCCGGCGATCTTCGACGCCCTGCGCGACCTGAGCGCCGAGGGCGCCGACGGCGAAATCGAGCTGACCGAAGCTGAGCGGCGCCTCTGCGGCCGCGGCGAGGTGCTGCTGTGCCGCGTGGCGGGCGACGTGCTGGACACCGGCACCCCGGGCGCCTATGCCGACGCCTTCGCGGCCTTCGCGAGGCCCACCGACGGTTGTCCGACCGGGCGGCCCGACGTATGATGAGGCGCGACGCGAGGCGAGGACTCCCATGAAAGTCTGGTTCAACGGTCAGCTTGTCGATGCGGACGACGCCAGGGTCGGCGTCTGGGATCACGGTCTGCTGTACGGCGACGGCGTCTTCGAGGGCATCCGTGTGTACAACGGGCGCGTCTTTCAGTGCCAGGCCCACGTCGACCGGCTCTACGACTCGGCCCGGCATCTTCGCCTGGCGATCCCCTACACCAAGCAGGAACTGACCGACGCGATGGTCGAGACGCTCGCGGCCAACGGCATCGACGCCGGCGGGTACATCCGCCTGGTCGTTACCCGCGGAGCGGGCACGCTCGGGCTGCACCCGTTCAAGTGCGCCGAGCCGAATACGTTCATCATCGCCGACCAGATCGCCCTGTACCCCGACGAGATGTACCGCGACGGCATGGCCGTCATCATCGCCAAGACGGTCCGGCGTTCGGGGCGGGTGATTCCCTCGGTCGTCAAGTCGCTGAATTACCTCAACAACATCCTCGCCAAGATCGAGGCGATCGACGCCGGCGTCGCCGAGGCCATCATGCTCAACGAGGCCGGTACCGTCGCCGAGTGCACCGGGGACAACCTCTTCATCGTCTCCGACGGGGCGGTCACCACGCCCCCGCCGGGCGCGAGCATCCTCGTGGGCATCACGCGCGGTGTGGTGATGGACCTCGCCCGCCGGGCCGGCATCCCGCTGGCCGAGGCGGACATCACCGTCGAGCAGCTCTACGCGGCCGACGAGTGCTTCCTGACCGGCACGGCCGCGGAGGTCATCGCCGTGACCAAGGTGGACGGGCACACCATCGGCGGCGGCAAACCCGGGCCCGTGACGCAGAAACTGCTGTCCGCCTTCCGTGACTACATCGCCTCCGGCGATTGGTAGCTGCGAAAATAGGGACAGTCACCATTTTTACACGTCAAAAAATGGTGACTGTCCCTATTTTCTGGTACGCTTGTCACATGCCACGTGTCGCAAGGGTGGTCATTCCGGGGTGTCCGCATCACGTTACGCAGCGCGGCAACAACCGCCAGGACGTCTTCTTTGTCGATGATGATCGTCGCGTGTACCTCGACGTTTTGCGTGTGCAGTGTCAGCGCTTTGGTCTCGCCATCGATGCCTACTGCCTTATGACGAATCACGTTCACCTCGTTGCCACGCCGGGCGATGCCGACGCGCTGGCTCGCGCCGTCGGCCGGACCCACTGGCGCTATACGCAGTACGTCAACGAAGTCCACGGGCGTAGTGGTCACCTCTGGCAGAATCGCTTCTACTCGTGTCCCCTGGACGACGAGCACTTCTGGACGGCCGTGGCGTATGTTGAACGTAATCCCGCTCGAGCGAAGGTCGTGCGCACCGCTTGGCAGTATCCGTGGTCGAGCGCGGCCGCTCATGTCATCGGCAGCGATGCGACGGGCTTGCTGGACTTGGCCGCATGGGCAGAACGGCTTCCGCCCGATGGTGACTGGCGCGATGCCTTGCAGCAGGACGGCGACGACGCGGACAAACTCCGCCGCGCTACGGTGACGGGCCGGCCGCTTGCCAGCGATAGGTTCATCAGCAAGCTGGAGACCCGCCTCGGCCGTCGCCTCCGTACGCGCCCCCGTGGCCGCCCTAAATAGGGACAGTCACCATTTTTTTGAAGTGTAAAAATGGTGACTGTCCCTATTTAGGGTGCGGCGGAGAGGTTGCCCTGGGTCAGGGCGTAGAGGACGGCGTTTGCGGCCAGTCGGCGGGCATCGTCCGGGATCAGTCCGGCGCAGGTGTATCCGCATGAGCCCCAGGGGTTGTCCACGTTTTCGATGGGCCAGGCGAGCCCGTAGCGGCTGAGGATGACGGCGAGGCGTCCGTTGCGGGTGATGCCCCACAGCTCGGGCGGTCCGACATCACCGCCGCGTCGGACGGCCGCGGCGGGCAGGTAGCGCACCTCCGCGAGGTTGCTGCCGGCCCCGCCGGCGAAGGTCCCGCGGACGAGCGGATGGCTCGGGTCGATGCGTTGTAGCGACCCGGCGCCGAAGATGCCCTCCAACTCGCTCCTGGCCGTCTCGAAGAAGTCCTTGCCTCCCGCGGTCGGGTCGACCAGCAGCGTGCCGCCGTTGGCGATGTACCGCTGGATCGCTCCCCGCTGGGCGGCGATCAGTTCCGGCCCGGTCGAGCCGGTCAGCCACCAGATGGGTGCCGGACTGCCCGGTTCGACCTCGCGCAGGGCGACGCTGACCGACCGCGCGAGCGTCTCGCTGAGCTGCGGTACGGCGCGGGGGTTGGTCTTCCAGTCGCCACCGTGGCGGACGCGGGCGATGGGGATGTCGCGGATCGTCTTCGGTGACGGCTTCGGGCGGCGGGTGCGGCGCCTCTGGGCGGCTTGCCAGCCGCCGGTGCCATATTGCACGATATTGGCAAGCAACTCGAAGGCGGGGCGGGTCTTGGCAGACGGGCCGGCGTCCCACTGAGCGGCGACGCCCGGTGACAGCACGAACACGCGCGTGCGGCAGCCGTCGCCGAGCGCCAGTCCCTTCGCCCGCCGGTCCTCGGCAATCTTGAAGCGCACGGTGAAAACGGGATGCTCGGTCGTCAGCGGCTTGGCGCTGTAGTCCGGGCAGAGCCGCTTGACGTACGTGCGTGTGCGATCGAGGCAATCGCCGTCTCCGTCGGCCGCCGCAACGATGACCGTTCCCCCTCGGCGGAGGTAGTGCTCCATTGCGTTGGCCAGGGACGTCGGCAGGGACGCGTCGGCCGCTGGTGCGAGGTATAGCAGCGGGGCCTCCGCCAGCACATCCGCGCTGGCACCGATGGGAATCTGCTGCCAGGTGGCGGGGCGATCGGCCTCGCGGCGGCACCAGCGGACCATCGCGGCCGCGTCGCGCCAATGCGGGTTGCCGGCACCGTCGGCGCCGACAATTACGATCTTGTTCAGCAGCACGCCGCGACGTGCCTGCGCCAGCGCAAGCAGGGCGAAGCACGTGGCCACGGGAGCCGGTTTGCCTTCCTGCCCGGCGCCGCGCCACGCGCCGTCGTCCTGCTGGGTCGCCACGAGCCGGCGAGTCAACTCCGCGTACCAATCGCGCCCGCCCAGCGTGCGCAGCCCGGCCGCGTCGGCGGCGCGCGTCACGGCATACAGCCAGTAAGGCGACCAGTTATCGCCTTGGCCCCATAGCCATCCCGGGTTGCGGGTCAGCAGGGCGTCGGCGTCCGGTTGGTGGACGGGCGGGTGGTCATCCAGCCAGGCCACGGCCCGCTGGACCGCCCGGCGGGCGTCGGGATCGCCGGAGGGTCCGGCGCGCCACGACAGCAACAGCGTGGTCGCCACACCGGCGGCTGTCATCGAGCCGTAGCTGCTGGCCTTGAGATGCAGGGCGCTGCGCGGGGAGGTGTAACCCCAGCCGCCGTCGTCGTTCTGCGCCGCCAGCCACGCGGCGCGCGCCCGCTTCCAGGCGGGAGCGCCCGCCCCGGCGCGGTCGGGCACGTCCGACAACGCCAGAAGAGCCAGTTGCGTGTTGGAATTGTCCGTCCACGCGCGGCGCTGGCGCGTCACGGCATGCCCCGGTCCATAGCCCCAGCCGCCGGCGTCCTGCTGAACCTGCGCCAGCCAGGCGACGTCCTTGCGGAGTGTATCGCCGACCTGCTCGGCATCCAGCCGTGACAGGACCATCACGCGAATCGCGCGGGCGTAGACCGTTTGCGGCCAGACGTCCATCAGCCGCTTGAAGGTGGCGACGAGTTCCGGGCGGTCGGCGGGTTCGCCGGCTCGCAAGGCGGTATAAGCCGCCAGCGCCTCAATGCCGCCGGGATGCTGGCGCGCGTAGGGGGACGGCCAGGCGCCCTCGTCCGTTCGGATCGACCAGAGATAGTCCAGCCCACGCCGAACCGCGCGATCGATCTGCGCGGCGTCTGGTCGGGTCGCACGTCCGTCGGCGGCGCCGGCGACCGCCGCCGCGCCCACAGCGGCCAGCACGGCCGCAGCCGCCCGCATTCGGCGTGATGTGCCCGTTCGCGCGTCCATCGTAAACCGCCTTTTGCCCTCGGCGTAGTATACGGCCCCGATTCGGCGGGCTACAGGGCCTAAGGCGCTTTCGTCCGGCATCACGGTACGATCCGCACCTCGGTACTGTCCGGCAGGGCGTGGTAGAGTTCCTCGACGTCCGCGTTGGACAGCGCCACGCAGCCGGCCGTCCAGTCGCGCCCGGCGCCGTGTCCGTGAATCATGATTTCCCCGCCGAGTTCGGTGTTCCACGGCGGCCTCGTGCGTCGCCGGATCGCCGAGACGATCGCGTCGTGCTGTGATCGTGAGATCAGCTCGTCGCGCAGCCCCCGGCGGGCGTCCTCGGCGTTCGGGTAGCTCAGCCCCATCGACAGGTGGTAGCTGGACTGCGGATTATGATGGCAGATGTAGAACGTCCCTTCTGGCGTACAGCCGTCGCCCTCGCGCTGCTTGTCGCCGCGTCCCGAACCCAGGGCGACGCGATAGCGCTTCACCGGCCGTTCCCCGTCGAAGACGGTCAGCCGGCGGGCGCGCTTCTCGACCAGGACGGACGGCGCGTCCAGCTCCGGTAGCGGCCCCGGCGGCGGGTCGCCGGGCTCGACCAACGGCGCCGCCTCGCGCGGCGGGGCAGGGCGCTTCATGCGCCGACCCGCCCGCGGGCCGTACACCACGACGGCGACTGCGACGGCGACTGCGACGGCGACTACGGCGGCGACCCGCATGACGTTGCGACGGCGTGCAGTCATGGACGTTCTCCCACGATTTACGGTTTGGCGACCAGCGTTTCGGCCAGGCGTTCGGCGTCGGCGCGGGTGTGGATGGTCTCGTCGAGCTGGGCGTCGTAGACGCGTTTGAGCACCCGTCCGAGACGCGGTCCCTGTTGCATGCCCATTTGCCTGAGGTCGTCCCCGGTCAGTAGCGGCGGGGGGGCGATGCGGTCGGGGCCGATGGCGTTGACGCGGCGCGCGATGCGGCGGCACTTAGTCTGCCGACCGGTCGCGCGGCGCTCCTCGAACCGCCACAGCCGCCGGAGATCGTCGAAACGCTCATGGTACATCAGCCGCTTGAGGTCGCACAGTGGCATCTCGGCCGCTGTCCGCCAGCCGCCGCGATGGTCCGCCAGCCAGCAGAGCTCGCCCCGCAGGCGGTTCGGCGCGCCCCAGCGACGGGCGATGCGGCGGATGGCTGCCAGCGGCATGTCGAGCAGCAGCGCCGCCAGCGCCAGGGAGGCATCCCGCCGGCGCGCCACGGCACGCACGCGGGCGACGGCGACCGGCCAGACCGGCTCGCCGACGAACAGCTCGCCCAGGACTGTCCGCGCCAGCCGAAGCCGATCCAGCATCGCCAGCGCGTCGCCGGCAGTGCGGTCCGAGAGCATCTTGCACAACTCGTCGAAAATGCGTTCGCCGCTGATGACGGTGATTTTCGCGGCGTGACGTTCGATGGCCGCGGCCGTGGCGTCATCCAGGTGGAAGCCCAGCCGCACGGCGAACCGCACGGCGCGCAGCATGCGCAGGTAGTCCTCGTCGAAACGTTCGTCGGGCGAGCCGATGGTCCGCACGAGGCGGCGGGCGAGGTCGGCCCGCCCGCCGACGTGGTCGATGACGCTCTCCGCGAGGGGGTCGTAGAACATGCCGTTGATGGTGAAATCGCGCCGCAGGGCGTCCTCGCGCGGCGAGCCGTACCGCACGCCGTCCGGATGGCGCCCGTCCGAGTAGGACAGATCGCTTCGGAAGGTGGTCACTTCGACCCGCCGCCCGCCATGGAGGACCATCGCCACGCCGAACTTGGCCCCGACCAGCAATACGTGGTCGAACAGACGGCGGACCTGCTGCGGCGTGGCGTCGGTGGCGACGTCGTAGTCTGCGCTGCGCCGCCCGAGCAGCATGTCGCGGACGCATCCGCCGGCCAGCAGGCCCTGGAAGCCCGCTTTGCGCAGGCGGCGAATCACCCACAGGGCGGTTTGTTTCGTGGCGGGACGAGCCATGCGCCCGTTATACCGCGACCGGCGCCGCGTTGCGACCCGGCAGCCCAGTGACTCGCCGCCCCGTTGACTCGTCACCTCGTTGACTCGCCGACTATGAGCCAGTCGTGGCATGGGCCCGTACGGTCATACGGTCGCGCGACTCTCGCGAAGTTGTACGATATCTTCGACGTCTCGCCCACGTGCAGCACAACGCCGTACGGGTCTTCGACGTCTCGTCCGCGTATGGCGCGGGCGCTATGGTTTTACGGCCGGGCGGCGCGCGGTTCCAACGCCGCGGCCGCGTCGCGCATACGGCGACCCAGTCGCCACATCAGCCAGCCGAAGTAGCTGCTCAGCGCCGCTATGAGACCCAACGGAAAGGCAATGTCCCGCATGCCCGGCGGCACATGCGGTTGTGAATGCGCCTCGCGCGCTGCGTCGACGATGTTTGCTACCTCCGTTGGCCAATTCCAGAGATGGATCAGCCCGAAGCCCAGGGCGGTTAGAATGCCGATCGTCCACAACAGCACGGTGAAGTTCTTGCGAAGCACGACGTCACCAAGCCGTCGCGCCAGGGCACGCAGGTAAGACAGTTCCACCAGGAGACACAGCCCGCCGGTCAGCTTGGCGCCGAGATAGACGGCTGCGAGCGTGTAGGGATTGATCTGCTGGTGCACCGGTGCCGCACCGGCGATGGCGAGGTACAGGTACCACGTCGTCAGCTCGAGCATGGCCCCGAGGCGAACGACCCAGCGCCGCAGCCGCATCCAGCCGCGACTCTTCGGTTCGTTCATCGTCAGAAGCCACGCGGCCGCGAGTGCAATAACGGCTGTGAAGGGACGAGTGCCATACGCCGCGGCCGGGTGCGCCACGCCGAGCATCCACTCGGCGACCATGCCGACCACGACAACCGGCATCAACGCGAGATACCCCCACGCGCCGATCGCCAGGCGCCGCAACCACGCGGCGGCCTCGCGCGGCGAAGCGGCCGGCATGGGCCGTAGCGGGCGGCCGTCCTGCTCGTCCAACGCGTCAGGGTCGAGAAACGGGTCCGTGTGCAACAAGTCGGACGGATCGGGGTTCTGGTCGAACGGACTCGCCATGGGGACGCATTATCCCGGCCGGCGACGGTGGGGTCAAAGGCGTCCTCGAGCAACCCCCGCCCGGTCGTTGCGATGCCCGCGCGCCGTACGGGCGCAACGGTCAGCCGGTGAAGCGTCGCAACAGCAGGCAGGCGTTGTGTCCGCCGAAGCCGAAGCTGTTGGACAATGCCACGGAGACCTGCGTCTGGCGGGGGGTCAGCGGCACGTAGTCGAGGTCGCAGTTCTCGTCCGGCTCATTGAGGTTCAGCGTCGCCGGCAGGATGCCCTCGTGCAGTGCCTTGGTCGTTGCGACGATTTCCACGCCGGCCGAGGCGCCCAGCAGGTGTCCCGTGGAGCTTTTCGTGGACGATACGGCCAGCTTGTACGCGTGATCGCCGAAGCACTTTTTCATCGCGACCGTCTCGGCCAGGTCGCCGAGGACGGTGCTGGTTCCGTGTGCGTTGACGTAGTCGACCTCGTCGGGGGCGACTTGAGCGTCCTGGAGGGCATGGTTGATTGCCAGCACGGCGCCGTCGCCGTCCGGGTCGGGCGCGGAGATATGATACCCGTCGCCGCTGCAGCCGTAGCCGATCAACTCAGCGTAAATGTCCGCGCTGCGCTGGCGGGCGTGGTCCAGGGCCTCGATGACGATGATGCCGGCGCCCTCGCTGAGCAGGAAGCCGTCGCGTCCGGCGTCCCAGGGGCGGCTGGCGGTGTGTGGCTCGTCGTTTCGCGTGGACAGGCCCTTCAGCGCGCAGAAGCTCGCCAGCCCGATGGGCGTCAGGGCGGCCTCGGACCCGCCGGTAATCATCACGTCCGCCTCGTTGCGCTGGATGATGCGTATGGCCTCGCCGATGGCGTTGCCGGCCGAGGCGCAGGCGGTAGCCGTCGCCGAGTTGGGACCCCGAAGCTGCCAGATGATGGAGATGTTGCCGCTGGCGGCGTTGACCATCAGCTTGGGGACGGTGAACGGACTGACGAAGCGAGCGCCTTTGTTGAGCAGGCGCAGGTGCTGGTTCTCCAGTTCCTCCAGCCCGCCGATGCCGCTGCCGACGAGCACGCCGCAACGGTTTCGGTTGGCGTCGGTGAACGCGATGCCGCTATCGTCGACGGCCTCGATGGCGGAACTGACCGCAAACTGCGCGAAGCGGTCCATCCGCTTGTTCTCGCGCGCGTCGATCTGGTCGCTCTGGACGCCGGACCAGCCCTGTACTTCCCCGCCGATCTGCGAGGCGTAGGGGCTGGCGTCGAATCGCGCAATCGGGCGAATCCCGCTCTTGCAGGACAGGAGATTCTCCCAGAACTCCGCGACCCGGTGGCCCAGCGAATTCACCGTGCCCAGACCGGTTACGACCACGCGGCGGCGTTCGGACATCACTGCGACCTCGCGGGCTCAGCCCTTGTTGGCGTGCTCTTTGATGTAGTCGATCGCCTGTCCGACGGTCTGGATCTTCTCGGCCTCTTCGTCCGGGATGCTCAGTTCGAACTCATCCTCGAACTCCATGACCAATTCCACCGTGTCCAGCGAATCGGCATTGAGGTCGTTGACGAACGAGGTCTCACGCGTGATCTCGCTCTTGTCCACGCCCATCTGCTCCGCCACGATCTCGATGACCTTCTGTTCTGTTTCGTCTGCCACTTCACACTCTCCAACCAGGGGCCCGTTTAACGGCGTCTTGTTCGCTCCGTCGTCCGAACGGCGGGGACGGGCGAGGTACTATATCGATCACGAACCCGGCATGCAACCGGCCTACGTGTGCATCCCGCCGTCGACGCTCAGAACCTGCGCGGTGATGTACGCCGACGCGTCCGAGGCCAGGAACGCCACCGCCCGGGCGACATCTTCCGGCGCGCCCATCCGCTTGAGCGGAATCAGCGACAGCGCCACGTCCTTGGCCTGCTGGGGCAGGGCGTCGGTCATCTCCGTCTTGATGAAGCCCGGCGCCACCGCGTTGCAGCGGACGTTCTTGGACGCCAGCTCCTTGGCCGTCGTCTTGGTCAATCCGACCATGCCGGCCTTGCTGGCCGAGTAGTTCGCCTGCCCGCGGTTGCCTTCCAGTCCGGAGTAGCTGGTCATGTTGATGATCGAGCCGCTACGCCCGCGAAGCATGTGCCTGGCCACGGCACGCGTGCCGATGAACGCGCTGGTCAGGTTGACCTTCACCACCGCCTCCCAGTCGGCGTCTTCCATCCGCATCAACAGACCGTCCCGCGTGATGCCGGCATTGTTGACCAGCACGTCCAGCCGCCCGTACTGCTCGGCGACGGCGTCAATCAAGCCGGTGAATCCCTCGCTGTCGGTCACGTCCATCGTGCGGCAGTCGAGCTTCTCGCCCGGGGCGTCCAGCGCCGCGGGCAATTCGGCCAGCAAGTCATCCTTGAGGTCGACGGCCACGACGGTCATGCCCATCGACAGCAGTTCGCGGGCGATTTCCCGCCCGATGCCGCGGGCGGCTCCGGTGACGATTGCGACTTTCTCGTTTTCAGCCATGTTCTCGCTCTTGTTGTGTCCGTCGCCAGCGGCGAGTCGCGTCCTGCGGATCGCCGGTCGCGTCCGTCGCGCCGGCGTCGCGCTGCGCTATTCCGCGGTGAGCTTCTCTACCGCATCCAGACCGTTGACGCAAGTGCACTCAACGTTTCTGTCAATTCGCCGCAGCAGTCCGCGGAGGACCTTGCCCGGACCGATCTCGTAGAATCGCCGCGCGCCCTGCTCCACGGCGAAGGCCATCGATTGTTGCCAGCGAATCGGTGACGTCAACTGCCGCAACAGCTTTCCCGGAACCTCACCGGCGTCCGCGTAGGGGCGGGCGTCGACGTTGGCGATGACCGCCGCGTCCACGTCGGCGAACTGCTGGGCGACCTGCGGCGCGGCGGGCGCGTCCCGGGCGATCTCGGGCCCCGCCTGCGGGGCGCGGAAGCTCACCGCCGCCAGCGCCTTTGCCAGCTCATCGGCCGCCGGGGCCATGAAACCGCTGTGGAACGCCCCGGCCACGTCCAGCAGCTTCGCGCCCTTGGCGCCGAACTGCTCGCTCATCTCGGCCGCTCGCTCGCAGGCGGCCCGCTCGCCGGACAGCACGATCTGTCCGGGGCAGTTGAAGTTCGCGCACGTCAGCTCCTGCCCCTCGGCCGCGGCGCGGCAAAGCTGCTCGGCGGGGCCCTCGTCCAGCCCCATCACCGCAACCATCCCGCCGGGCGAGCCCGTCGCGGCGTCTTGCATGGCCCGCCCGCGGAGCGTGACCAGCTTCAGTGCGCTGTCGAAGTCGATCATGCCGGCCGCGAACAACGCCGTGTACTCACCCAAGCTGAGTCCCGCCATCCACCGTGGCTTCAGCGCCGCCACCCGCGGCGGGTCCAGTTGGCCGCCCAGTGACGCCAACATCGCTGCCGAGACGGTGAAGATCGCCGGCTGGGCGACGTCGGTACGGCTGAGTTGCTCGCCCGGGCCTTCGAAGCAGAGCTTCGTGAGTTCCAGCCCGGTGACCTGCTCGGCACGGTCGAAGACCGCCCGAGCCGGCGCCAGGGCCTCGTAGACGTCCCGGCCCATGCCCACGTGCTGGGCGCCCTGGCCGGGAAAGACGAACGCGATGTCCTTGGCGGCGTCTGTCATAGGTCCAGTACCACTCCCGCCCACGTCAACCCGGCACCGAAGGCGACCAGCATCAGCGTCGAGCCGGGACCGATCTTGCCTTCCCGACGCGCGTCGCCCATCGCCAGGGGGATCGACCCGGCCGAGGTATTTCCGTAGCGGTCGATGTTGACGTAGACCTTGTCCATGGGAAAGCCGTACTTCTCCGTCGCCGAGCGGATGATGCGAATGTTGACTTGGTGGGGGATCACCAGGTCAACGTCGTCCGGCGTCAGGTCGCAAGCGTTCATGCAATCGCCGAGGAGCCACTGCATCTTCTCGACGGCGAACTTGTACACGTCCCGCCCGCGCATCTTGAGGAAGTGCCCGTGCGCGTCGACCGTTTCGTGCGTGGCAGGGCTGCGCGAGCCGCCGGAGGGCACGTGAATCAGGTCCCAGCCGGTTCCGTCGGCGTGCATGACGCTGTAGCGGATGCCGCGTCCCGGCTTGTCGGTGGCGCTGAGCACCACGGCGCCGGCGCCGTCGCCGAAGATCACGCAGCTCGAGCGGTCCGTGTAGTCGGTGAAGCGGCTGAGCGTCTCGGCGCCGAGCACGAGGACGTTGCGATACATGCCCGTTTCGATGAACTTGCTGGCGATGGACAGCCCGTAGAGGAACCCACTGCATGCAGCCGACAGGTCCATCGCGGCGACGTCCGTGGCGCCGATGGCTTCCTGGATGAAGCACGCCGTCGACGGGCAGGTCATGTCCGGCGTGATCGTCGCGCAGATGATGAGGTCGAGGTCCGCCGGGGCGATTCCGGCGTCGTCGATCGCCCGTTGGGCGGCGGCGGCGGCCAGTGTGGCGGTGGATTCGCCCTCGGAGGCGATGTGGCGCGTCTTGATCCCCGTACGCTGGGTGATCCACTCGTCGGAGGTCTCGACGATCTTCTCGAAATCGGCGTTGGTCATGACCCGATCGGGCAGGGCGATTCCCAGCCCGGTCACGGCCGCACGTATGTTCCGGCTCATGGGGCGGTTCCTTGCCCCGCGGCGAGTAACTCGACGATGCGTTCGTTGACCCCGCCGGTAGCGAAGTTGCCGGCCACGCGGACGGCATTCATGATGCCCCGTTCGTTGCTGGCGCCGTGGGCGATGATGCAAATGCCCGCCACGCCCAGCAGTGGCGCGCCGCCGTACTCGTTGAAGTCGTACTTGGCGAGAATCTCGCCGGCGGCGGCGCGGATCATCGTGACCTGGTCCGGCATGGAGGCCGACAGCTCGGAGAGGATCGCCTCGATGACGCTCTCGGCCATGCCTTCCATCAATTTGAGCACGACGTTGCCGACGAAGCCCTCGCAGGCGAGCACGTCGCAGACGCCGCCGAACAGGTCGCGGCTCTCGACGTTGCCGACGAAGTGGATGTGCGGATCGTCCCGGAGCATCTCGTGGGCCCCGCGGACAAGCTCGTTGCCCTTGGCGTCCTCCTCACCGATGCTGAGCAGCGCCACGCGCGGCTCGGCGATGCCCGCGACGGCCTTGACGTACTCCGACGCCATCACTGCGTATTGATACAGGTGCTTCGGGCGGCAGTTGACGTTCGCGCCGACGTCGCAGACCGCGACGGGCCCGCGGTAGGTGGGCGTGATGATCGCGATGCCCGGGCGGTGCACGCCCCGCAGGCGGCGCAGACGCATCTGCGCCGCGGCCACGAAGGCGCCCGTATTGCCCGCCGAGATGCACGCGTCCAGCTCGCCGTCACGGTGCATCTCGATCATGACGGCTACGGAACTGCCCGGGCGGGCGCGGAGCGTCTCGACCGGCGGGTCGTCCATGCCGATGACGTCCGGGGCGTGGCGGATCTCGATCCGCTCGGACCAGTCACCGTCGGCGTCATCGAGCAGCCGCCGGATCGGTTCTTCGCGCCCGACCAGCACGATCCGATCCTCGGCGCCCAGAAGCTCGCGAGCCGCCAGGGCGCCTTGAACCTGCGGCGCGGGGGCCTGATCGCCCCCCATCGCGTCGATGCCCACCCGCATCCGTCAGGACTCCTCTTTCTCGACCTTGACGCTCAGGCCCGGACGGACGTACCCGCAGTTATCGCAGGCCGCGTGCGGAAGCTTCGGCGAGTTGCACCGCAGGCACCCGGCGTAGTTCACGGGACGCAGCGCGTGATGCGCCCGCCGTTTACGCGTCCGGCTGCGTGACGTTTTCTGCTTTGGAACCATCGTGATCACACTTTCTTGTCCGCGGCGCGACTGCTTCGCATCGTCCGGAGGCCGCGACGCTCCGAACCCGCGTGGATTCAGCGAAACCTAGAAACCCATTCCAAGCTTGTCAACCACAAACACGTCCGCCCGCCGTGGCACGACCATCTCGCACGCGCGTGGCACGGGCGTCTCGCCCGTGTGTATCGCGGGCCCATACGGCCATACGGCTCGTACGAGATCTTCGACATCTTGCCCGGGACCGTCGCATCCGCTCGCGACCGCACTAGCCCAGCGTCTCGGCCGCGACGGCGCCGGCGCGTTTGAGGGCGTCGGGCAGCTTGTCCGGCTGCTTGCCGCCGGCCTGGGCGAGCTGCGGCTTGCCCCCGCCGCCTCCGCCGACGACCTCCGCCGCGGCGCGGACCCACTCGTCGGCCCGTAACGCGCCGGACGCGGCGAGCTGCTCGTCCACCATCGCCACGAGCATGACCTTCTTGCCGTCGGTGCCGCCGACCATGACGGCCGCGGCGCCGGCCTGACGCTGCTGATCGCAGAGCTGCCGGGCGGCCGCCTGGTCGCAATGGTCCACCTGCCCGACGCGGACCTCGCCGTGCTCGCTCGTGGCGACCACCTCCGGCGCGAAGTTCGCCGCGGCGGCCTTTTTCGCCTTCGGTCCGGCCTTGCGGAGCTGCTTGAGCTCCTTCTGCATGGCGACGGCACGCTCGGCGATCTCCTCCGGCGCCGTCCGCAGCGCCTGCGACGCCTCCCGCAGCGCCCGCTCGTTGCGGCGGATGTGCTCCAGCGCCGCCCTGCCGGTCGCGCCCGTGACGCGCCGGACGCCCTTGGCGACGGCCTCCTGGCCCAGCAGCGTGAACAGCCCGATCTGCGCCGTTCGCGTTACGTGCGTGCCGCCGCAGAACTCCACGGGCGTTTCGCGCCCCGCCTGAGTCGGGTCGTCGACGCCGACGGCCAGCACACGCACCGGGTCGGGGTACTTCTCGCCGAAGACCGCCCGGACGCCGGCGATCTTCCGCGCCTCGGCCAGAGGCATTTCCTGTGCGAAGACCGGCTCGTCGGCCAGGATGCGCTCGTTGACCAGTTCCGCGACGCGGTCCAACTCGTCGTCCGACAGCGCCTGAGTGTGGGTGAAGTCGAACCGCAGGCGGTCCGGCGCCACGACGCTGCCAGCTTGCTCGACGTGGTCGCCCAGCACCTCCCGCAACGCCCAGTTCAGCAGGTGCGTCGCGGTGTGGTTGCGCATCGTGTCGCGGCGGGAGGGGTCCACCTCGCAGCGGACGGTTTGCCCGATGCGCAGCGTGCCGCTCTCGACCGCGCCGACGTGCAGAACGCCGCCGCCCGCCGGCTGGGTGTCCCGCACGGCGAAAACCACGCCATCGCCCCGCAGGTGGCCTGCATCGCCGACCTGCCCGCCCTGCTCGGCGTAGAAGTTCGTGCGATCCAGCACCACGGCCGCCTCGTCGCCTCTTTCCAGCGCGCGGTGCGCATTCGTGGCACGGGCGTCTCGCCCGTGTGTATCGCGGGCATCTTGCCCGCGTCCATCGTTTCCGATGTATGTCCCATCCTGCACCCATCCGAGGACCGTCGCCTCGATCGGCTCCAGCGAATACTTGCCCGAATCGTCGGTGGCGGGCAGGTCGGGCACGTCCGCCGCCTTGAACGTGTCCTCGCCGGCGCTCAACTCCCGGTGCCGCGCCATCGCCGCGTCGAAGCCGGCCATGTCCACCGAAAGCCCGCGCTCGGCCGCCATGAGCTGTGTCAGATCCACCGGGAACCCGTACGTGGCGTAGAGGTCGAAGGCGACCTCGCCGGGCAGTTGCGTCTGCTGCCGCTCGGTGAGCTTCGCGGCCTCCTTCTCGAACAGTTCGATGCCGCGGTCGAGCGTCCGCCCGAAGGATTCCTCCTCCTCGCGGATCGTCTCGACGACGTACTCGCGGCGGTCTTTCAGTTCGCCGAAGAACTCGCCCATCATCTCGACGACCGTCGGGACGAGGTTGCAGAGGAAGGGGCCCTCGATGCCGAGATACTGCCGGCCGTAGCGGGCGGCGCGACGCAGAATCCGCCGCAGGACATACCCCCGCCCCTCGTTGCTCGGCAGCACGCCGTCGGCGATGGCGAACGTCAGCGTCCGCGCGTGGTCGGCGATGACCCGGCAGGCCACGTCGCCGGTGTCGTCCACGTTGGCGGTATCAAAGCGGCCCGGCCCGTCCTTGACCGTGGACCAGCCGTACTGGTGGGGGGTCAGCGTCTCGATCTTCTCGATCAACGGGCGGAACAGGTCGGTGGCGTAGTTGCTGTGCTTGCCTTGCAGCACGGCCGCGATCCGCTCCAGGCCCATCCCGGTGTCCACGTGGCAGGCCGGCAGGGCGGACAGGTTGCCTTCGGCGTCGCGGTTGAACTGGATGAACACGAGGTTCCAGATTTCGATCACGCGCGGGTCGTCGGCGTTGACCAACTCGGCGCCGGAGCCGTCGTCGGTCAGGTCGATGTGAATTTCGCTGCACGGCCCGCAGGGTCCGGTCTCGCCCATCTCCCAGAAGTTGTCCTTCTTGTCGCCGTGGGTGACGTGCGACGGGTTGATGTCGGTGACCTTCGTCCAGAGCCGCTCGGCCTCGGTGTCCGGCTCGAGTCCGGCGGCCGGGTCCCCGCCGAACACCGTCGCGTGCAGGCGGTCCTTGGGGAGCTTCCAGACCTCGGTCAGCAGCTCCCAGGCCCACTGGATCGCCTCGCGCTTGAAGTAATCGCCGAAGCTCCAGTTGCCGAGCATCTCGAAGAACGTGTGGTGATAGGTATCGCGCCCGACGTCTTCGAGGTCGTTGTGCTTTCCGCCGGCGCGGATGCACTTCTGGCTGTTGGCGGCGCGGGTGTAGTCGCGGCTCTCGCGCCCCAGGAATATGTCCTTGAACTGGTTCATCCCCGCGTTGGTGAACAGCAGCGTCGGGTCCTGGGCGGGCAGCAGCGGCGCCGAGGGCACGAACGCATGCTCGCGCTGCTCGAAAAACGCGATGAACTCGCGGCGGATGTCGTCGGCCGTGTGGACCGGCGCCTGCCCCTGCGAGCCCATACGGGCCGTATGGCCGCCGTGCTGTTTGGCCTTTTTCTGGCGTGTCATGGTGGCCTCAGTGTACCCGCCGCCCGGGCGCGTGCAACCCGTCGATGCCGTCGCCCGCATGGGGCGCCGCCCGACGCGGCGAAAGACCACTAATTGTACCGGCGTTGCCGCAAACCGCCAAGGGCGTTAATGTTACACGTGGGCGATCCGGCGGATGCCGGACCGCTTGACAGCCGCAGCGGCGCGTGTGGACAATCGCCGCATGCAGCGTGTAGTCTTCATCATGGGCCCGACGGCCTGCGGGAAAGGGGCGGTGTCCCGGGCGCTGGCAAAGCGGCTGGCCGGCCCCGGCCGCGACGGCGGCGCGCAAATTCTCAGTGTCGATTCGATGAAGGTCTACCGGCGGATGGACATCGGCACGGCCAAACCGTCGGCGGAGGCACAGGCGCAGGTGCCGCATCACGGCATCGACCTGGTCGAGCCCGGCGCGCATTTCTCCGTGGCTGAGTACGTTGAGCACGCGGACGCGGCGATTAAGCGGATCGCTGCCGCCGGGGACGTGCCGTTGGCGGTGGGGGGGACCAACTTGTACATCAAGGCGCTGAGCGAGGGATTGTTCCCCGGTCCGTCGGCGGAGCCGGAGCTTCGCGCCGCGCTGCGCCGTCGGGCGCGGATCGAGGGCTCAGACGTGCTGCATGCGGAGTTGGCTCAGGTGGACGCCGCTGCGGCCGAACGCATCCACCCGAACGACGAAAAGCGGATCCTTCGCGCCTTGGAGGTCTATCGCACGACGGGCCGGCCGATCAGCGAATTGCAGCGCCAGTGGGGCCGCGTGCGCCGGTATGACTGCGTTTTCATCGGCCTGCGGCGCGAGCGAGCGGACCTGCACGGGCGGATCAACCGCCGCGCCGAGCATATGGTCGATTCGGGCCTGCGAGACGAGGTGGCGGCGCTGCTGGACGAGCCGGCCGGGCTGGCGCCGCAAGCGGCTCAGGCCGTCGGATACGCCGAGATGATCGATCACCTCCGCGGGTGGTTCTCGCTGGACGCCGCCTGCGAGCGTATCAAGATCCACACGCGCCGCTTGGCCAAGCGGCAACGCACGTGGCAGCGGCGCTGGCGCGACATGACGTGGCTCAACATCAGGCAGGATGAGACGCCGGATGCTGTGGCCCAGCGGATTGTCAAGCGAATGGCGTTGTGAGGCCTTGTTCGACGTTCGCCGTGGGCGTTTGCAGATCGCAGGTTGAGGGTCTTGGTAACGTACGCGAGACAGTGAGGCGACTTATGGTTGAATACAGGATCATCAGCATCGGGACATTAAGCCGCAATCGCCTGTGGGGTGAGTCGACGGCGGCGCGCACGGCGCACGCGACGACAACGCTTGTCCGCGACGGCGATCGGGCCATTCTCGTCGACCCGTCCCTGCCGACCGCGGCGCTGGAGGCACGCTTCGGCGAGCGGACGGGCGGACGACTGGCCGACGTGACGGATGTGTTCTGCACGACGCTCCGGCCGGTACATCGCCGCGCACTGGAGGCGCTGAGCGACGCCCGTTGGTGGACGCATGAGACTGAGCTGGAGACGTATCGACACCACCTGGAGGGGCTGGCGGACTCGGCCGGGCGGCTCAACCCCGAGCAGGTGCGCGACGTACAGGCCGATTTGACGCTGTTGCAGCGGTTCGAGCCGGCGCCGGACAAACTGACCGAACAGGTGCAGCTCTTTCCGCTGGCCGGGGCCTCGCCGGGCTCGGCGGGGCTGTTGCTGGCCGATCCGCGGATGACGGTCGTCGTCGCCGGTGACGCGGCCGTGACGTCGGAGCACCTGTTGGCCGGGCAGGTCTGGGACGGTGTCGGCGACGTGAGCGCGGCCGCCGGAGCGCTGCGAGACCTGGTCGAGGTGGCCGACGTGGTTGTCTGCGGGCACGACAATCTGACGCTGCTTTCACAGCAATGGCTTTGACGGGAGGCGGCGGGTATAATCCGCCCCTTCGATGGACGACGAGGGCCCACAATCCGACGATCCGCTGCCGCCGGAGACCGTGCGTGCTGGCGGAGGGGCCTGCCGATGATCGCCCCATTGGCCGCACACGCGTGGCGCCTCGCGCTGCTGGGCCTGCTGGCCGTGGGGTCGGGCTTTTTCAGCGGTACGGAAACGGCGCTGTTTAACCTCACGCGAGGGCAGGTGCACCGTCTGGGACGAGCCCACCGCGCCGGGGCGCTGGTCGTGGCGCTGCTGCGGCGCCCGCGGTCGCTTCTGTACACGCTCTTGCTGGGCAACATGCTGGTCAACGTCGCCTACGCGGGCGTCTCGGCGACGGTGATCTTCGCGCTGAAGGATGTCGGCGCCTCGGCGTGGGTCGTGGCGGCGACGCCGGTGGTGCTTCTGGCGGTCTTGATCCTCCTCGGCGAGGTCACGCCGAAGATGCTGGCGGCGGCGGGCAGCGAACGCTGGTCGCTGGTGACGTGCGTGCCGCTAGCGGCGGTCCAGCGCGCGCTGGCGCCCTTGGTGTGGGTGCTTGAGCGGGCGTTCGTCTCGCCGTTGGTCACGGTCATCGCGCCCCGGCCGACCGTGCGAACCTGCATCACGCCGTCTGAACTGGCGGCCGTGCTCGACCTGTCGGCCAAGCGGGGCATCGTCGATCGCGACGTGACGGTCATGCTTCAGGAAATCGTCGAGCTGACGGACCTGCGCGTCACCGACATCATGGTCCCGCGGGTGGACATGGTGGCCTTCGACGCTGACGGCACGCGCGAGGAGCTTGTCGCGCTGCTGCGACGCACGGGCCTGCGGCGCGTGCCGGTCTACGAAGACGGTCCGGACCGCGTCATCGGCACGATCCACGCTCGGCGGGTGCTGCTGCATCCGGACGCGCCCCTGCGCGAGCTGATCGGCAAGGTGCCGTTCGTTCCGGAGACGGCGACGGTCGAGCACCTGTTGCGACAACTGCGCGAGCGCGGGGCGCAGTTGGCGATCGTCGTCGATGAGTACGGCGGCACCGCCGGTCTGGTGACAATGGAAGACGCCTTGGAGGAGATCGTCGGGGACATCCCCGATCCGCAGGATCGCCGCGAGGGACCGGCCGTAACCGAGCTGTCCGACCGCCAGTACGTCATTGACGCCGAGCTGGGCATTCACGAGTGGGCCGACGCGTTCGCGATCGACCTGTCGGCCCATCGCGTCAGTACGGTCGGCGGCTTCGTCACATCACTGCTGGGGCGGATTCCGCAAGCCGGCGACGTGACGACGTATCGCAACCTGCGGTTCACGGTGGATTCAATGTGCGGCCGGCGGATCGACAAGCTCCGCGTGGAGCTTCTGGAGGCGCCGCAATGATTGCGCTGGCGGACTGGACAAGCTGGCTGGTCTGGCCGATCGTGATGGTCGCGGCGATGTGCTTCGACGCGCTATTCAGCGGTCTGGAGACGGGCGTCTACGTGACGAACAAGTTGCGCCTGGAATTGCACGCCGACAGCGGGCACGGACCGGCGCAGCGACTCCAACGGCTGCTAAGCCATGCGCCCAACATCCTGGCCGTGCTGCTGGTGGGCGTCAACGTGGCGCGATACGTAGACACGTTCTGCATCACGGCGATGTTTATCCTGGCCGGCTACGGGCGACAGGCCGAGTGGCTGACGCTGGCCGTGGCGACGCCGACACTGTTTGTGCTGACCGAAAGCGTGCCGAAGGCGGTCTTTCAGCGGCGCGGGGCGCCGGCGGTGTATCGGTTCGTCTGGCTGCTGCGCGTCAGCGACGTGCTGTTCAAACTCACCGGCGTCTCGTGGGTCATCCGCGGCGTGGGGCGCTTTTTGGCGTGGGTAACCGGGCGGCGCCGAGCCGGTGGAGAACTGTTGGCGCCGGTCGGGCTGGCGGCGCTGGTCGCCGAAGGCCGAGCCGCCGGCGCGCTGACACAGTTTCAGTCGGTCATGGCCGACCGGATCGCGCACATCAACGAGGTGACGCTGGTCGACGTGATGGTGCCGATGAGCCGCGTGTCGTGGCTTCCGGCCGACGCCGACCGCGAGCGGTTGCGTCGGCTGATCGCCCAGCAAGACTACTCCCGTGTCCCGCTGCTGGACCAGACACGCCAGGTCGTTGGAATCTGCGACGCGTATGCGACGCTCATGGCGGCCGAGCCGGTACCGCCGGCCCAACAGGCCGTCGAGCCGCTGTGCATTTCAAGCGATACGGCCGTCACGGAGGCCTTGTGGCGGATGCAGCGGGCACGGGCGCACCAGGCCGTCGCCGTCCGAAACGGCCGCCATGTCGGCATCGTCACCATCAAAGACCTCGTCGAGGAAATCGTCGGCGAACTCCAGGCGTGGTGATGTGAGATCGGAGTTCGGAGGTCGGGGCGCGGAATGGCTGTTCCAGGGGGCGCCCGGCCTACCGTCCGCCCGCATTGAGGTGTCGGATCAGCGCGCGGCAGATCGCGTCCTGCAGATTCTTGGCCTTCCATGCCTTGCCCGGTTTGATGCCGTTGACCATCACGCTGAAGGCGATGCGCGGAACGGATTCGTCGTCGAGAACGTATCCGCTGAGGCAAGAGACGCCACGAATGTAGCCCGTTTTGGCGCGGATGCGGCCGCGGACGCCCGGCTCGCCGAGGCGCTTGCGCAGTGTACCGTCCACGCCGGCGGTCGGAAGCGATTCCAGCAGCACCGCGCCGCCGGGTCCACGTGACAGCGCGGCCAGAATCGCCGTTACGGCTCGCGGCGTAACGCGATTCCGACGCGACAGGCCGCTGCCGTCGGCGGCGCGGACGTCGGCCTCGGCCAGGCCGTATGTCTCGATGAGCGTTTGCGTCATGCGTTGGGCGCTGCCGGCCCACGTGCCGTCGCCCGCCGCCAGCAGCATGCATTCGGCGGCCATGTTGATGCTACGCTTATTGACGCGCTGGCAGACCAGCGCCAGGGATGTGGCCGTGCGGTGAAGGTGCATCATGTCGGCGGTGTCGGCGTTGAGCGGGTCGCTGCGGCGAATATCGCCGTCGAACGCTACACCTGCTTTCGCCAGACGCTCGGCCAGCACGCGCCCCAGAAGCAGCGCCGGACGGTCGATCGCGACGTGCAGCGGCCAGGTCTTCTTGCCGGTGACCGTACCATGTAGCGTGACGGTGGCGTCGTCTTCGCTGGTGCTCATCCGCCACAGATTCCGCCGCCCGATACGGACCTTGTTGACCACGCGGATATAGCGGCTGCGGGGGCTGAGGCGCGGCGCCGGGCGGTCGGCGTCGGCTGCGAATGACACGGCGATGCAGTTGTTGTGGAAGTTCAGCGGACCGGCCGGTGCGGCGTAGTCGCGCTGGAGCTGATCGGCGGGCCAGTCGCGGGGTCGCGCCGGTCCGGCCGGCGCCGGGCCGCTCAGTATGATGTCGCCGCGCAACGTGCGGTCGGTCGCCTTAGCGACGGCGGCGGCCCAGGCGTCCAGGTCGGCATAGATGCTTTGATCGCTGTTGTCGGCCAGCACCGGGTCGCCCAGAAGCGGGTCGTACCCGCCGACGATCACCAGGTCGTCGCCGCGAAGGTAGACATCCGTGCAGAACCGGTAGGTCGGCCCGAAGCGTGCGAAGATGAACGCCGTCGTCAGGAGCTTCTGGTTGCTGGCGGGGATGCTCGTGCGGTCGGCGCGGATGGCCACGTGCGGCCCGTCGCCCAGCCCGACGACCGACACGGCTGCGGCGCCGGCGCTGTGCTGCTCGTAAGTGTCGACGAGCGACGCGATGCGCTTGGCGAGTTCGTCGCCGTGGACGGGCGCCGAGACCAGAAAACACGCCGCCGCAATGACCGCCAGCCGACCGAGCCCGGGCGGGCGGTGCGACGGACGGCGCCGATGCGGGGTATAGCGTGGCATGGTTTGCGTGCTTGCGCTATGTCGCGCTTGGTTGTGCGTCCGGGCGGTTGTGCGGCGTATCGAGGCATTCGGTCTCATCGCCGAAGCACGCGCCGGTCGCGCGTGCGGCGGCGATCAACGGATCGTCCGGCGGCACGGTGCGCACGCGGTCGGCCACCTCGGCGATGGGCACGGACGTGATCGCTCCGGCCTGCTCGACGACGACGTGTCCGAAGCGGCCGGCGACGAGCAACTCGAAGGCATGATAGCCGAACGCCGTCGCCAGCACGCGGTCGCGGGCTGTCGGCGAGCCGCCTCGCTGCACGTGTCCGAGGATCATGGCGCGGCTCTCCAGCCCGGTGATCTTCTCGATGGCGTCGGCGACATGGTGCGAGACGCCGCCCAGGCGGACCGGCTCGGGCGAGGTCTCGATGACCTTATCGACGGTCTGCTCGCCACCGACCGCCGCGGCGCCTTCGCCGACGGCGACGATGGTGAAGCCCTTGCCCTTGCGGCTGCGAGCGAGGCATTTCTCGGCCACCACCTCCATGCGGAAGGGGATTTCCGGGATGAGGATCACGTCCGTGCCCGATGCCATCGCCGCGCGGAGCGTCAGCCAGCCGGCGTTGCGGCCCATCAATTCCATGACCATAACGCGATGGTGGCTGGAAGCGGTGGTGTGGATCTTGTCGAGGGCGTCGGTGGCCGTGGCGACGGCCGTGTCGTGCCCGAAGGTGATTTCCGTCGCCCACAGGTCATTGTCGATGGTTTTAGGCACACCGACGATGTTGAGCCCGCGTTCGATAAGCTTGGCGGCGCCGCTCATGGTGCCGTCGCCGCCGATGACGACGAGGACGTCGAGTCCCGCGTCGTGATAGTTCTCGACGACCTGGTCGCGCACGTCGCGCCGCACCCAGCCGCCAGAACCGTCCGGGACGGCGTAGTCGGAGGGGTTGGCGCGATTGTTGGACCCGAGAATGGTTCCGCCACGGGTCAGGATGCCGCTGACGTCCGCATAGCTCAGCGGGCGGATGCGGTCCTCGATCAGCCCGAGGTAGCCGTCCTCGATGCCGAGGACCTCCAACCCCCCGGCCAGCGCCGCCTTGGCGACCGCCCGGATCACGGCGTTAAGCCCGGGACAGTCGCCGCCGCCGGTGAGAATGCCGATGCGTCGGGGCTGTTCGCTCATGGTTTGCCTTTGCCGCTATACGTTCACGATTCTGGCCGATTGTTCCGATAGTACTGACAGAGGCCTCGCGAGGAAACCGTAAATGCCCGACGGGCGGACCATCGAGCGGCGCCGTCACCGGAGGCACCCGCTGGCGACGAGCGTCACGTTCCATCACGGCCCGAGTCACCGACAGTTTCCGGCGCGCTGTGTGGACGTCTCGGCCGGAGGGGTGAAGCTTCACGTCCCCGCTGCGACGCCTGTTCGACCAGGCCAGCCCATCCGGTTGCGCGTCGACGGCGTTTATCGCCCCGAGTTCGCCAGCTTGGCCAATCAGGAGCTTCCGGCGACGATCGTCCGCGTGGATCGTATCGCGATGGTCCGCACCGGGCACCTGGCCGTAGGGGTCCGCTTCGACGAGGCCTAGATCGCCGGGTCCCCTTTGCCGCGGCCGATGCGAGCGATGCGTGCGTCGCCTGCTGCCTCCCGGCGTCCGAGGCAATCGTGCCTCCTGTCGCATCTCTGGGGCACTGTGGCATCGCAGGAAGCTCGTGGACCTTCGATCCGCCGTCATGGCTCCGGGGTCTGGTCGGCCATGAGCATCGCGACTTCGTCGGCGGTCGGCATGGCCGCCTGGGCCCCGATGCGCGTGCAAGCCAGGGCGCCGGCGGCGTTGGCGTATCGCGCGGCGACGCGCAACGTGCTGCCGCGCGCCAGCGACACGCCCAGGGCGGCCGTGAAGGCGTCTCCTGCGGCGGTGGTGTCCGTGACGGTGACCTTGTAGGCGCCCAGCCGAGCCATCTCGCCGTCGGCACAGACGACCAGCGAGCCGCGGCCGGCGAGCTTGAGCGCGACGGCCTTGGCGCCGAGGGCGATCAGTTCGGAGGCGACGTTCTTGTTGGCGCGCTGGTCGCCGGTGGGAACGCCTGTCAGCGCTTCGGCCTCCTGGGCGTTGGGTGTCAGAACGTCCACGTCATACAGGCCGGGGGCGGGCCGGCAGGGCGCCGGCGCCGGGTCGAGAACGGTCCGGCAGCCGTGGCGCCGCGCAAGGTCAATCGCGGCGCGGACGGTCGGCAGTGTAAGCTCGAGTTGGAGCAAGACGACATCAGCGGCGGCGAACAGCTCTGCCCGCGTGAACAGGTCATCCGGCGTGACGGAGCGGTTGGCGCCGCCAGCGACGACGATCGCGTTGTCGCCGTTGCCGTCGACGACGATCGTGGCCGCGCCGGTCCGTGCCTCGGGCGTCGGCAGCACATGCTCACAGTCAACGTCCTCGCTCGTCAGGTTGTCCAACAGTTCCCGCCCGAACGCGTCGTCGCCGACGCGGCCGATCAGCGTGCACCGGGCCCCCAGGCGGGCGGCGGCGACGGCCTGGTTGGCGCCCTTGCCGCCGGGCGACGTGCAGAACGCATCGCCCAGGACCGTCTCGCCCGGCGCGGGCATGGCCGCGCAGCGCACGACCAGATCCATGTTGACCGATCCGACAACGAGGATGTTCGGCTGGTCCGGCACGTGAACTCCCGCGTACGGGGCGGACCGTCACAATACCAGTGCAAGCGTGTGCACGTCAATCGGCTGCGGGTCCACGTTGGCGTAGGCCGTCAGACGCCGCACGCACGCCGAGCGGACCCCAAAACGCCGGACACATCGGATCGCGGCCGCGTTGGGGCTCATGATCTGCACGTGCACGCCGGGCACGCCGAGTTGCCGCATGCGATCCGGGAACGTGCGAATCAGCGCGGCGCCCAACCCGCGCCCACGGCTCTCGGGGAGCAGATTGACGTGGAACGTTGCCGGCGTCGCACGTCGCACGGCCGGCGGCACGGGCAACTCGCCGCGCACCAAGCTGGTAAGCATGCCGCAGACCATCGCCCGTTGTTCCGGCCGGCGGAGCAGACGTACGCGAACCGCACGCCCCACGATCGAGGGGATCAGACGTGGCATGTAGCGATCCACGCGTGCGGCGTTCGTCGTTCCGGTCAGGTAGCCGACAACGGAATCGTCGCGCTCGACCACCCAGGTATGCTGTGGTTCGCATTCGGTGAAGTATCGCGTCCAGAACTCCGCCCAGATCTCCGCGTCCAGTGTGTGTGTCGGGTCGGCCCCGCCCAGCCACGCGCAGGAAGCGCAAACCCGGCGGCCCGCTTTCCGGTCGCCGCGACGCAGGGCACGGATACGGTAGGCCCCTGGGCGGCGGCCACGATGCTCTCGACCGCTCAAACGTGTTGTGCGGGCGAGCTTCCACGCGTGCTACCTTGGTCGGACCTGGGTTACGTGCGTGGGGCGAGGCACGCGTCGCAGGACGCCCGGCGCTGCGGCGTCAGGCCCAGGTCAGTTCCGGACCGCCCTTGACGACCTTGCCGATGGGCCAGCAGCGCTGTCCGCTGCGGCGGAGACGGTTCATGATCGGCTCGGCAAAATGCTTTGAGACGATCATCACGAAGCCGATGCCCATGTTGAACACGCGCATCATCTCGATCTGGTCAACAGGACCGGCCGAGGCGATCATCTCAAAGATCGGCGGCACCGGCCAGGAGTCACGCTTGACGCGGACGGTCACGCCCTCGGGCAGCACGCGCGGCAGGTTGCCCACCAGCCCGCCGCCGGTGATGTGGGCCATCGCCTTGACGGGCTTCTTGACGCGGTAATTGCCCAGCACGGCCAGAACGGGGCGGACGTAGATGCGCGTGGGGCGCAGCAGTTCCTCGCCCAGCGTGGCACCGCCCAGCTCGGGCGGCTTGCCGTTCAGGCGCGTGCCCTTGCGGCCCAGTAGAACCTTCCGCGCCAAACCGTAGCCGTTGGAGTGCAGTCCGGACGCCGCCAGACCGATCGCCACGTCGCCGGGCTCAACGTCGGCTCCGTCGATGACGCGTCGCCGCTCGACGACGCCCACGGCGAAGCCCGCCAAGTCGAACTGGCGCGGCTTGTACAGGTCGGGCATCTCGGCCGTCTCGCCGCCGAGCAGCGCCACGCCCGCTTCGACGCACCCGTCGGTGATGCCTCGGACGATCTCCGTCATGCGATCGCCGTCCAGCTTGCCCACCGCGACGTAGTCCAGAAAGAACAGCGGCTCGGCGCCGCAGCAGATCAGGTCGTTGACGTTCATTGCGACCAGGTCGATGCCGACCGTATCGAGCCGACGGGCGCGGAAGGCGACCTTCAGCTTGGTGCCCACGCCATCAGTGCAGGCGACGAGGTACGGGTCGCGGTAGTTACGCTTCAGCAGCGTCTCGGAGAAGTCCATGCGGAACGCGCCGGCGAAGCCGTCGAAGTTGTCCACCACGCGCGGATCGTACGTCCGCTCGACCAGTGGGCGGATGCGATGGACCATGGCGTCGGCGGCGTCGATGTCCACGCCGGCGTCGTGATAGGTTACGGACTTGTGCGGCGCGTCGGCCATGGAGGCATCCTAGCAGGTACTCCAGCGGATGCAACGGTGCGGGCGGGCGGCGGTCAGCGGACCGGACGGGCGGATCATCGCGGGGAACAGGTGATATCTGACGTAAATGGCTTGGCGCACGTTTGACTTGCCGGCCGATAAAACGGTATGGTGGTTACTGTCCCGAAACCATTGAGGATGCTCCGGGTGAACCTGAAAAGTCGACGTGTTCCGGCCGGGGGGATACTCGGGGGGCTGATGCTTTTGATGCTCCTGGGGCAGACGTCACCGTCCGGATTGAGTTCCGTTCAACAGCAGGAATTAAAGATCTGGACCGAGCAACTCTCCGCCGCCGAGACGCCGGCTCGCATCCGCCAGCAGGCGGCGAATCTACTGCTCAGCCGCTCGTATCCTCAGGCGACGGAGGCGCTGCTGGGCTTGCTGACGGCCGAGGATCATCAGCCGGCCAAGATCGCCATTGCCAAGGCGATTGCCGCCGGCGACGGGGCGCGTAAGGAATTTATCGAGCCGCTGATGGCCATGCTCGCCGGTCCGGAGCCGGAGGTTCGCGCGGCGGCGGGCGAGGCGCTGTTGACCTATCGCGACGACGGGGTGATCGAGCGGATGATCGCCGTGATGCGCGACGGTGAGCGGGACCGTGCCGTACGTCTGGATACGATGCGCGCCTTGGACGGCGTGCTGGACAAGCGTGTCGTTGGCGCACTGGTGGAGCTGCTCGGCGCCGAAGATGCCGAGGTCGCCGCCGCGGCGCTGGAGACGCTGCCCAAGCTGACGAAGATCTACGGGTACAGCCCGCAGCAGTGGCGATTCTGGTGGCGGCAGAATCAACGCAAGCCGCTTTCCGAGATGCTCAAGGAATGGGCCGAGAAGATCGCCAAGCGCAGCCGGGAGCTGGAGGACGAAAACGCGCAGCTGCGTTCGCGTCTGGTCGAGGCGACCGAAAAGCTCTACGACGCCACACCCGCGGAGAAGCGTGACGCCCGATTGGCTGAGTACTTGGATGACCCGCTGGCCGAAGTGCGCGCCGTCGGACTGAAGCTTCTGGACGCCTCGCTGGCCCGGCGCGAGAAGGTCGGCAAGCCGCTTCAGGACAAAGCGCGACAACTCCTGGACGATCCAAGCGCGCTGGTTCGCAGCCGCGCCGCGGCGTTGGCGGTCAAGCTGGCCGGCGCGGAGGCCGGTGCGGCGTTGCTGGCCCGGCTTGAGACCGAGTCCGTCCCCGAGGTGCGCCAGGCATTGCTGAAGGCATTGGCGCACGCGCGACTTCCGGAGGCCCTGCCGGCTGTGCTGGACGAGTTGGCGTCCGAACAGAGCGGCCTGGCGGCTGCCGCGGCGACGGCGCTGGAAAAGACTGTGGACCAAAATGGCATCGATGATGCGCTGCGTGCCCGAGCTGTTGAGTTGCTGCTGAAACGCTATGCTGCCGCCGATGGCGACACGCCCGACGTGGCGGCCGCACGCGAAGCGCTTCTGCGGGCAATGGGCGCCGTCGGAAGCAAGAGGTTCCTGCCCGTGCTAAGGGAGGCCTTGACGAACCGCTCGGCGGTTGTGCGTCTGGCGGCCGTCCACGGACTGGGCAAGCTGGGCAAGCCCGCGGCGGCCGAGGCGCTCGTGCCCCTGGTCAAAGATGCCGACCGCGGCATTCGCCGTGCGGCAATCGTCGCTCTGGGTGCACTGGACGGAACGACGTACGTCCGGACCATCATCCAACAGACGTTCCCGGAGGCCGAAGCCGATGCCGGCGTTCGCCAGCAGGCGAACGACGAAGCCATGCGCATTATCGAGCGGGCCGATGCCGATGCGCTGGGGCGCCTTGCCGAACGGATGGTCGGTCGCCCGCAATTGCGCGACTGGCGAATTCGCGTGTTGACCGCCCGCGCCGAGAAGCTCACGCAAACCGACGGTCGGGAGGTGCCCGGCGTGTTGCGCGAACTGGCTGCGGCGTTGCGTGCGGCGGAGCGGCACGCCGAGGCCGCCAAGCAGCTTCGGCGGGCGTATGAGCAGTTGGAGGCCGCGGACAGCGACGAGGCGAAGGACGTCTGGGTTGCCTGGTTGGACGCCTTGTGCGCAAGCGATGCGGGCTCGGCCGTCGGCGCCATGCTGGACCAGCCCGACGAGGAGGCCTTCGCCCGCGCCTACGGACAGCTGCGCCAACGCCTGGATGCCTACGTGGAGGACAACGACTGGCAGTCTGTCGCCGCTGTGACCGATGCCTGCATTACGAAGCTGGCGCCTCGGCTGACCGTCGAGCAGCTCGTGGCCTTGAAGAAGCTGCGCACAAAGGCCCGCAACCGCCTCGCCGAAGCGGACGGCAGCACCCAGCCGGCGGGGGCACGCACGGGGCAGTTGCCGACTGCATACCGGGGGGCTTGATTCCGACCGAAGCCCGTCGCAGGAAGTGACGTAAATCCGTGCCTCCTGCGGCTTCGGGCGGTGTTCAATGAATACCGCGGGGCACGCGGCGAACGGCCGCGGGATGAGCCATGGAACGGACGAATATCTTCGAGAAGACGGTCGAGCACTTCCTGGCGCCGGTGATGCCTCTGCTGGCGGACCCCGGCGTCTCGGAGGTGTTGGTCAACAATCACCGGGAAATCTACGTGGAGCGGGCGGGGAAGCTGGAGAAGACGGACGCCCGGTTCGCGGACGACGCCTCGCTGATCGCGGCCGTGAACAACGTTCTGCAGTACACGGGCAAGCGGTTGACGCCGGAGCACCCGCTGGCGGACTCGCGCCTGCCGGACGGCAGCCGCGTGCATGTCGTTCTGGCGCCGCTGTCGCGCGGCGGCACGTGTATGACGATCCGCAAGTTCGCCCGCGTGACCTTCGACGCCGAGCACCTGTTGACACTCGGCTCGTGGACGTCGCAAGTGATGGAATACATCCGCCTGTGCGTGCTTGCGGAGAAGAACATCCTCATCGCCGGCGGCACCAGCAGCGGAAAGACCTGCCTGCTCAACGCGATGTCGGCCTTCATTCCGTCCCATCAGCGGATTGTCGTGATTGAGGATTCGGCCGAACTGGATCTTCAGCAGAACCACGTGGTATCGCTGGAGGCGCGGCACCCGGACCGGTGGGGGCGTGGCGAGGTGACGATTACGGAACTGTTCCGTTCGGCGCTGCGCCTGCGTCCGGACCGGGTGATCATCGGCGAGGTGCGCGGCGGCGAGGCGCTGGACATGATCCAGGCGATGACCTCGGGGCACGCCGGAAGCATGTCCACGCTTCATGCTCACACGCCCACGGACGCCATGACCCGCCTGGAGACGCTCGCGATGATGAGCAAGGTGGATTTGCCCCTGCACGCGTTGCGGGCGCAGATTGCGTCGGCGATTGATGTTATAATCCAGGTGACCCGCTTCCCCGATGGGCGCCGCGGGCTGACACAACTGGCCGAGGTGCTCCCGCTTGACGACGATGGGCATTACGTCCTCCGGGACATGTTCCGCTACGAGTTGAGCGAGGAAGCGGGCGACGGCATCGACCACGGCACGCTGACGTGGACGGGCACCGGGTCCGCCTTCACGGACGAGCCGAAGATGCGCGTCCTGCGCGATCAGTGGCAGTTGACACGCGAAGTCTTTGAGCCGGATGCCGAGCCGGAGGCGCCGACACGATGAGATCCCTGCGGCGGCAGTTGCACACAGCACAGGACGGTGCGACGACTGTTGAGTGGGCACTGGTGTTGGCCGCGATCGGCTTGCCGCTGTTCTGGGTATTCATGATGGTTCTTGACGTCATAGCGGCGGACTACCGTATGGTGACGTTTCTCGAAACGCTTCCGTTTCCGTGATGCGAGAACGGAAACGGCTTGCTTGCACACTATGGCGGAGAAAGGCACGAGTGACGATGCTTCGACGATTGCGACAGATCCTTGGGCGACTACACCGTGATGAGCAGGGCATCGATACCATCGAGTATATACTGCTGGTGGCGTTTATCGCCTTGCCACTCGTCGCCGTGGCGTTGATCTTCCGGGACGAGCTATGGACTCGGGTTCGCGACTGGTGGGACCGGATAGCCGGCGACACGGGCCCGTGATAGCACAGAGCGTGGGTGTGATCGCACAGTACTGGTACGTCGCCGTTGCGGCGGTGGTGGCCGGCAGCGCGGGCGTTACCGATGTCCGTTCCGGGCGTATCTACAACGTCGTGACCTACCCGGGAATTGCTGTCGGCCTCATCGGTCATACGCTGGCAGGACAACTGGGCGGGGGGGACTACGGGCTGGGCCTTCTGGGAGCCCTGACCGGAGCTGCGCTCGGCGCGACGATGCTTCTGGCCTGGTTGGCCGGCGGCATCGGCGGCGGCGACGCCAAGCTGATGATCGCCATCGGCGCCCTGACGGGTTGGCAGTTCGCCTTGGGCACGATGTTCTGGGGATTCCTGGCGGCGGCGGTCATGGCGGTGGGGGTGATGCTGCATCGCGGCATCCTCCGGAGCACGCTGGCGCGACTCGGACGATACGTATACGTGAGTTTGACCCCGCATAAGGCGGCCGACCCGACGACCGACGAGAGCCCGAAAATCCCGTTGGGATTGGCGCTGCTGATCGGGTGGGTCGTGACGCTGGGCGAGTGGCTGATCTGGGGTAGACCTCTGCTGCAACGGGCCGTTGAGGGATGAGACGATGGACGCGACAAGGGCGAGATCGCCGGCGCGACGACGCATAGCAGGGATCGTTGCGTGCGCTGCTGTGGCGGTCGCAATCGGCGCCGCCCTGGTTGGGCGTCGCCTGATCAACCCCGCGTCAGGCGACTGGCTGGCCCGTGGGCTTGTCAGCCCCCTCTCGCTTTGGTGTCTGGCGCTCTTCGCGGCCTGTCTCGTGGGGCTGGGTCTGCTGGGCGGCGTCCTTCGCACCGTCGGTCGCAGCGCCCGCCTCGACGCCGACAGCGGCTCGGCGATGGTCGAGTTCGCCCTCGTGATGCCGCTGGCGATCGTCCTGGGATTGGTTATGTTCCAGTCGATGTTACTCATGCGGGCCAACTTGTGCGTTCATTACGCAGCTTATTGCGGGGCGCGGACGGCGATCGTGGCGATGCCGGACGGCCCGCGGCCTGTGGATCCTACGCACGGGCCGGACCCCTCGGACGAGCCGCAGAACGTGATTTGGGACACGCATTACTCGGCCTATCGCGGCGAATCGTGGAAGGCCCGGCGCGTCTGGCGGGCGGCGGTCTGGGCGGCATTGCCCGTTGCGGCTGCCGGCGAGGCGTTTCCGTCCGGCAATGCCGCACTGCAGGAGGGGCTGGAGACGTTCTTCAGCCGGTACGGGCAGCAGACGCCTCACTGGGTCAGCCGCCGCCTCGACCGGAAGCTTGCGTACGCGCAGGACCACACGGCCGTGGCGATCTCTCCGCCTGCCAACGGCCTGACGTACAACGCCAACGAGGACGTCAGCGTCCGCGTGGAACATACGATCTACTTGTCCGTCCCTTATGCCAACTGGCTGTTCGCCCAGATGTTCGACGGCGGAACGGAGCTGGCGGGGGCTTCGGGCGAGTACGGCACGGTTGTCGAGACGACGTGCACGCTGACGAACGAAGGCGTGCAGGATTTCGTGGAGATGGAATCTTACGAGGATCTGGGCGGGCGGTAGTCGCCTGCGCGGGCGTACGGATTCACGGGAAACGATGGGTGACAAACGCGAACATTCGGATGAGGTGGGGTTGCAGCCGGGGTCGAAGATCGGCAAGTACGAGGTGGTCGAACGCCTCGGCATGGGTGGTCAGGCCATCGTCTACAAATGCCGCGATCCGTTGCTGGACCGCTTCGTCGCCGTCAAGCAGGTATCCTCGCATTTGGCGGCCGATCCCGAGTTTCTGACGCGCTTTCGCGAGGAGGCCAAGACGCTCGCGAAGCTCGGCGCCGAGCAACCCGCCATCGTCACCATTTATGAGTTGGTCGAGGACGAGCGCGGGCTGTTCATCGTAATGGAATACGTCGAGGGGCGGACGCTGGAGGCCGTTCTGGCCGAAAGCGGCGGGCCTGTCGAGCCCGGGGCGGTCCTGCGGCTGCTCTGGCGGCTTGCCGCGGCGCTGCACAGCGTGCACGCGGCGGGCATCATCCATCGAGACATTAAGCCGGCCAACATCATCGTTACCGAGGGCCTTCACGCGAAGCTCATGGACTTCGGCGTGGCGGCCAGCCGTGCCGACCAGGCCTCCATGCGCATGGGCACGACAAAGTACATGGCCCCGGAGTTGTTCGAAGGCCAGGCGGTCGACGCCCGCGCGGATATCTACTCGTTGGGTTTCATCACCTACGAGATGCTCTTGGGCCGGGAGAAGTTCAACGAGATCTTCGCCGACGTCGTGCGCGACCCGCAGAGCGAGGTCCTGCGGTGGATGAAGTGGCACGGCAACATGTCCGTGCACGCCCCGCCGGCTCACGAGGTCAATCCCGGTGTGCCGGTTTCCCTGAGCGAGATCGTCGCGGGCATGACGGCTAAGAACGTCGACGAGCGCTTCGAGAGCATGGAGCAACTCGGGCGGACCATCAAGCAGAGCTTCTCGTCCCGCACTCGCGAGGGCGCAGCGTCTCCGGCGGCTGCAAAGGTCGCGACAGGGCAGCAGGCGTCGCCGGCTCCCCCGACCGAACGCCCGGATCGCGGCGATGCGGGCGGCGCCGAACGGGCGGACGCCGCCTCGGCTGCGAACGACACGGACGCCGCGGCGCACACTGCGCCCGACGAGGGTGAAGGCCCGGCCACGGCGCCGATTCCGCGCAAGAAGCTCACACGCCGCAAGAAACTGATTCTCGCCGGCGCGATCGGGGGACTCGTGTTGATCGCCAGCGTAACGGCGCTGGTCTTTCAGCAAATTCGGGCCGCAGAGCGACGGCGCCAGGTGCAGTCGCTTTTCGAGACGGCCAAGGCGCAGTACGACGAGGCCTTGCCCCCGCACGATCGGCAAGAGTTCGCCAAGGCGATTGACGGACTTGAGCAGGTGATCAACCGATCGCCGCCGTCGCACTGGGCCGCACGGGCCAGGGTGCTTCTGCGACTGTCAGAAGCATACACGGCCGTGCTTGACGGTCAATGGGACCGGGCGGTCAGCAAGCAGCAGCAGGCCGAAAAGGCCGTCAGCACCATCCAGCGCGAATGGTCGGACGACGACTGGCCGGAGGAACTCCAGGAGTGGGTCCGCACCAAGCGGGATGAGATCGACAGTCTCGAGAGTCACCGCATCGAAAGCCGAAAGTTCGCGACGCTTTTGGCACTTGGGCAGGCGATTCTGGCGGCCGGCGATGAACTGGATGCGGCCCGTGCTGCCATTGGCGAAGGGGCGCCGGACAATCCGGTCGACCTGGTGGTTCGCACGCAGCAGACGCTGATATCCAAAGCGCGGGACGCATACCCGGAAGGCAGATGGCCGGACCTTGTCGACAAGGCCGACGAGGCCCTGGAGTGGGCGAAGAAGAATCTGCGCGAACTTTCGCCCACCGCACCGCCTGCCCGGCGACAGGACATTTTGGTGCTCGCGCGGGACGACGTGGTGTTCCAGGCGACCGAGATGCTGGATCTTTTGAAGCCGCCGCCCCCCGGCACCGAGCAGGCCGCCGGCGAGTTCAGCGACAGCGTACGGAAGGCGAGAGAAGACGTGCAAGAGGCGCTGGCCGGCAAGCAGCAACGCGAACGTCAACAGCGGCGCGACGAATTGAAGAGCCAGTTGGACGGGATGTTCCAGACCGCCCAGCGGCATTTGGCGCGTGCCGTTGAGCGCGCCAACGCCGGCAACATCGACGCAGCCCGCGAACAGGACATCGAGAAGGCCAAGCGCCTGCGCGAGGACGTTCACGACTGGGTCGTTCCGCGTGAGGCGGCCTCCATGCTCGGTCCGGAGTATACGCGCGAGTTGAAGACGTACCGTGACGAGACGTTCGACAAGCTCGGTGCGGCAATCGTCAGGGCGGAGACGGATGTCAAGCAGGCCGCGGCGAATATGCAGAAGACCCAGGCCCTTGCCGACGCGACAAAGGCCGCCAGGGTTGCCGAGAACGAAGGCGACTGGGTGGCGGCCAGGAATTGGCTGGACAAGGCCGTCTCGCTGGCCGGGCAAGTCGCGCCCGAGCAGGTGGACGCGCTGAAGCAGCGGCTACGTCGCGCGACGCTGCGCGCCCGGGTCGAGAAGGCGGCGGAGCTCAAGGCCAAGGGGAACAACGTCAGGGCCTTGTCGATTCTGGAGTCGGTCCTGGCGCAGGACCCGCCGGAGGACATCGCCCGAATGGCTCGCGCGGCAAAAGGAGAGGTTGAGGGCAACATCGCGTGGGCCGGCCTTGTCGATGAAGGGGAAAGTCTCGCCAAGGCGAAGAAATGGTCGGAGGCCCTGGAGAAGTTTCGGCAGGCCGCCGAGATTCGCGAGGATCGCTTTGTCTCGGAGAGAATCGCGGAATGCCGATACCGCGTGGGTCGTGCCGAAGCCGAGCAGCTCGTCGACGCCGGCAAGCTGGCCGAGGCGCTCGCGAAATACGAACAACTCAAGGAGATGCGCCCGTCGGCGCAGGACTATCTCGACAGGCGCATTGCTGGTGTTCGCAGGCAACTGCAGTTCAAAAGACTGCTCACCAAGGGCCAGCAGGCCTTACAGCAGCGCGAGTGGTACGACGCCCGCATGGCCTTCCAGGAGGCCGCTGAACTATACCCCGAGGACTCCAAGCGAGCGGCGGAGGCGCGCAGAGGACTCGAACAAGCGATCTACTACGAGTGGCTGGAGAAGGGCCAGAAGCGCCTGGCGGCGGAGGACTTCGTCTCGGCGCGGGCGTATTTCAGGAATGCTCGCAGACACGCCGTAACCGACGTCCAGAAGCAGCGCGCCGATGAGTTGATTGCCGAGGCCGAGCGTGGCATGCAGGATCAGGAGTAATCGCAGTGTGCCGGCGGCAGACAAGGTCCGTCGCAGCGATCGCACGATCCGCACAGGCGCCGATAGCACCGGGTTGGGCGCGGCGGCGCGCCAGGCGAAGCGGACAGGTGTTGGTGATCGTCCTGCTGGCTGCGGGGTTGCTGGTGGGGTTGGTGTTCTATGTGTATAACGCCGGCGCTCAGGTCAGCCGCCGCGTGGAGATGCAAAACGCCGCCGACGCCGTGGCGGTCAGCGGCGGCGGCTGGTTGGCGCGCAGCTTCAACGTCGTGGCGATGAACAATGTCACCCAGAGCCGCATGGTCGCCCTCGTCCCCTCGCTCGATGCGATCCCCCAGTCGGCGAACATGGCGTTCGGAGAATTGAATGACTGGATCGGCGATGACGCCTATCCGGAGGCGCCCCGTGCACCCGGTGGGGGGCTCGACGAAATCGCCGATCAACTCAGCCGGCCGGTGCCCGACCTGGACGCCGGGACGAAGCAGAAGGTTCGCAAGGGGGTCGAGTCGCTGTTGAAGCGCCTGCGCGAGCAGCGCGAGCTTCTGGCGCCGTTCCGCAGCCGCAGCGAAGGCGGTGTGATCGACTGGGCCGGGATCACCACGTGGTCCGTTCGCGATGCCGCGCACGGGGAGCCCCACGGCAAGCTGTGGCGGGCGGCGCGGGTCCTCGACGAGTTCAATCAGGCCACGGTCGACTCGGCCGGAACGCTGGCGCAGTCCAATGCCGTCCGTTTCGGCGAAGATAACGGCGCACAGGTGGCGCTGCTCGTTCCGGTCATGCCGGAAATGCCCGCTGAGCGCGGCGAACTGCAGGACTTCGAACCGGTCCTGCGCAAACGACTCCGCGTTGATCTCAGGAAGCAGAAGGCGCGCGAGCAGAACACGTCTGACATTGGTGGCAGCATTCCAAACTACGCCTGGCCCCATCGCCTGGGGCCGTGGGCGCGGCTGTTCGACCCGCCGGTCTGGTACCGCCGGCGCACGAACTGGAGTCGCCGCGGCTGGCGGCGGGTCTGGGGCGTTCGCGTGCCGACGGGCCCGCCGCGAACCCGCCGGGTCTCGCCCCGCGAGGGGTGGCGCATCCAGGGCCCATCGGCACGCGGCGGACGTGCCGGGCGCGGCGCCTCGCGGCATCGCGGTGCTCGTCGCGGAGGCGTGCATACCTGGCGCCCCCATACGACGATTCCCCACGGTTACACGACCTTCGGCCCCTATTTCTGGGCTACCAAATGGATCAAGGATCTGGCATCGCATCGGTTGCGCGACTGCCGCTTCCGCGAGTACTACGAGAAGATCAGCGACACGAAGCTCGAGTACATGTTCGCCGCGTCAGTGGACACACTGAAGACCTTGCATCGGCCGTGGTGGGTGACTGACCTGCCCACGGCGCGTGATTACGGCGACGATCCGACCATCAGGAAGTCTTATACGAAGTACTACTACCTCGAGATCATCTACGAAGGCGACGGGCCGAACCGCCGTGTCACCAGCGACAATCTGCATGACCCCGTCGCGCGGGACCTGGGCGGCTGGGTCGCGCCGGAAGACCTCCGCAGGCGTTTCTTCGGGAACCAACCCGACGTCTCGGAGATGGAGCAGGTCGGGGACCTGCCGATGTTCAAGTTCACGGCCGAGGGTATTCGCCAGCGTCTCAGCCCCGACGGGGAGGTTGTCGACGAGTGGCCGGTCTACTTCGAGTGGTACTTCATCTTCGGCGGGCTGGACTGTGGCGGCGATACGGTCATCACCAACCCGTGCAACTGGGATTCCGACGACCAGGTGCCCGCGCCGATGCTTCTGACCGACACGGCGCGCGAAGGATACGGCCCCGATCCGGACGTCGGCGCGCGTCGGGCGTACTTCAGCGTGCTCGGCGTCGTCAAGGACGACGGCCCCGAGCCGTTCTGGCAGCCGCGATTTGCCTCGGACAATCCCCTTGAATCCATGGTCACCGTTTCGCAGGCGAAGGTGTTCAATAATCAAAGCTGGGACCTGTGGACTCAGGACTGGCAGGTGCAACTGACGCCGGTGCGGCAGTGGGGCCGGTGGGCAAATCGGCTGCACGAAGGTCTGGTGCACACTGAGAGACCGGATAGTATGATAAACACGGCGGAGGCCGAGGCCATACGCGACTACATGCGCCGATTGGACGGCGTGCTGACCGAGATGTATTTGACGCACTGACGAATGCGACGTGGAACCCCGCCAACATGTTGTTCTTGCTTGTCGTGGCGCCGGCGGCGCCGGGGCACGGCCGTTGTCGAGTTCATCATGTCGCTGCCGCTTCTGCTGTTTGTGCTGCTGGCGACATGGATGTTCGGCTGGGCCATGATGCACCATCAGCACGTTGTCATGTCTGACCGCTACGCGGCGTGGCGAGAAATCCGCGGTGCGGGGCGCTGCAGGCCGGCCGCTCTGAATGAACGCTTCTTCGCGGACAAGGCCGGCGAAGTCGGCATCCGGCACGCGCGCGGGCCGGGCGACGAGACGGTCCAAGACTTGATCGCATTCACCGGGCGATACAGCAGCGAGGGGCGGGGGTATTCGAGCCGCCTTATGCAGGATCGCCTTCCACGCGACCTTTCGGCCCGCGTTCGGGCGCAGTTTCCGTCGGACATCCCCTTATGGAATCGCCTGATGGTCGAGGGCATCGTCAATCGTCACGTGCGCGAGGGGCGCGAATGGCGACGCGACGAGGCCGCCTGCGAATCCGCCGTACGAGAATCCTTCTTGGACACGCTGGACGAGAGGTTACGCAGGTTGGATTCGCCGTCAAATCGGTTGGGCGATGTGTTGCGTCACCTCTACGACACAACATGGTAGCCGCCGGCCAGGATGCACAGAATGAGCACCCCCTCGCGTTGGAATCGTCGTAGGATCGCCTGCCATGCTGCGTTGTACGCGGCGCTGCTGATCGTGGGCGCGTTCGCCGCCTGGCAGGTGAGCGTGTTTCTCAGCGACCGTGCCGAAAAGCGTCGTCACGCCCGTCCGTTTCCGTCGGTGTTGCGATACGCGAAGCGACGCAACCGAGGCCTGCCGGAATCTCGGGCCGGTGCCGCGGCGTCCCGCAGGCCGTTCGCCTTGGACGCGTTGGCCAATGAGGTGCGTGTGGTCGACGCCGACCCGGCGGCGCTTGCGCCGCCGCGCGGCGCCACCCGGCGCTATGCGTACCGCATGGCGCCGGGTCGGGGGTGCATGATTCACGCGGCCGGCTATGACGTGCCGGGCGATGCCGAGGCGGTCGCCGTGCACTACAGAAGTGTGCTTTCCGAAAGCGGCTTCGAGGCGCGAAGCGACGTCGTCCATCGGAATCGTCGCACGCTGGTCTTCACGGACGGGTCGCGGGACGTCACCGTGATCTTGCGTCCGACGGCGGAAAAGGCGAAGATGAATGTGACCGTCACGGAGTTGTCCGCGCCGCCGGTGGGCGGGCAGGACAGAGAGGACTGAGCGCATGGCGGAGAAAACACCAGTCGTACGTAACACCAAGTTACTGCTGATCGCCCTGGGGCTGGGTCTGCTGGTGGCTATCGTGTACAACGTGCATGTCAAGCGCATCCGTGAGGCGGGCAAGGGCGACCTGATCTACTTGCTCAAGGCGACGGATGATCTGGATGCGGGCACACAGATCAGCCAGGAGCTCGGCGGGGGCATCATGATCGAGCCGATCCCGCGAAAGTACGGCCAGGGGCTGGGGCCGTTCATCCGTCTGCAGAATCGGGAGGAGGCGGACGACTACGAGCAGGAAGAGCTTCTTGCGGACGTCAGGGCCAATGAGTACATCCGCTACGAGCACATTTCCGAGACGGCGGGCGACCGTCCGTCTCAGTGGATCGACCCCAAGAAGAAGGCCGTTCCCTTATCGGTGGAAGCGCAGAACGTTCCCGACGCTGTGAATTACGGGGATCGTGTGGACGTGATCGCTCCGTTTTACATCGGCGACGAGGGTGTCAAGCGGACCAAGGTGTTCAGTGCGGTGCGCGTCGTCCCGCCGGAGACGCAGTCGGATTCGCGTCGGACCTTCAGCATCAGGGGGCGCGGCAAGATCACCATCGAACTCGACCCGGACGACGCCATGCGATGGGAGAACCTTCGCCAGGACATCGCCGAGGGATTGGGCCTGAGTGTGCATCTGGTCAGCAGCCACCCCGACGCCGACTACGGCGACGATGCCGGCGGGTTCGCCAGGGAGTTTACAGAGGCGTTCGACAGTCGCTAGAGCGCGGCCGATACGGCTGAACCGGCGGCAGGCAGAGGACAGCGCGTGGAGATCTGGGTCTACAACCAATACAGCGACCAGCGCGATGTGGTGCCGGTTGGCGATGGACCTGTCTCAATCGGCCGCGAGGAGAGCAACGACGTCGCGTTGCGCAGTCCGTTTGTATCGCGGCAGCACGCTCGCATCTTCAGCGAGAACGGCAGCTACTACGTCGAATCGCTCGGCATGAACGAAACGCTTGTCGCCAACCGCCGTCTGGGGCGCCATCAGCGGCAGAAGATTGATTTCGGCGACGAGATTCGCATCGGCGAATTCAGCGTGTACATGATGGAGCCGGCGGCGCGGCGCGTCGGCGGCGCGCGGGGTGGCGCGACGCCGCGGCGGCGCGTCAACGCGCTGGAGGAGGCCGTTCATCGCGAACTGCTTGATCGGATGAACCTTCGCGTGACCGGGAAGGTGGGCGGCGCGGACGAGCAGTATGTCGCGGTCATCAAGCGTCAGCTTGCGGATATCGTCTCCGAGCATATCGACAAGGTCGACGACCAGATGGCCGAGCACCTCATCCGCGAGTATCTGTGGCGCGGTGTGGTAACGGAGATTTCGCGCCGGGCTGCGGGTAAGCTCCTCTACAGCTACGGCTTCGAGGACTCCGACGTGCTTGAGCCGCGGCACGAGGAACAGATCACGCGGTTTGTCAGCAACGTGCTCAGCTTCTTCTCCCTTCAACTACGCCCGCACACGCTGAAGGACGATGTGGCAACGGTGGAAGCGGACTGGTCTGAGCAGGTCAAGCGCATCGCTCCGCAATTGACGCCCGAACTGCGGGATTACATCGTCCGCAGAATGCTCTCGAAGGACATCGAGGATATCGTCCTCGGCTACGGACCGCTTCAGGACCTTCTGGAGATGCCGAACATCAACGAGATCATGGTGGTCGGCAAGGACAAGATCTACATTGAGAAGGACGGCGTCATCCAGAACACAGGCCGCAGTTTCTTCTCCGACGAAATCGTCCACAGCATCATTGAACGGATCATCACGCCCATCGGGCGACGCATCGACCGTTCGACGCCGCTGGTCGACGCGCGCCTTCCGGATGGGTCGCGCGTCAACGCGATCATCAATCCGCTGAGCTTGTCCGGGCCGACGCTGACGATCCGGAAGTTCGCCCGCATCCCGTTTACCATCGACGACCTCATCGAGCGCGGCACGCTGACCGAGTCGACGGCCGACTTCCTCCAAGCCTGCATCCTGGGTCGGCAGAATCTCATTGTCTCCGGCGGAACCGGCTCCGGGAAGACGACGACACTTAACGTGCTTGGCAACTTCATCCCCGGTTCCGAACGCATCGTTACCATCGAGGACTCGGCCGAGCTTCAGCTTCCGCAGGAGCACCTGGCCTCGCTGGAAACGCGCCCCGCGAACATCGAGGGCAAGGGGGCGTACACCATCCGGGACCTGGTGCGTAATGCCCTGCGGATGCGGCCGGACCGGCTTCTCGTCGGCGAGGTGCGCGGGCCGGAGGCGTTCGACATGCTCCAGGCCATGAACACCGGGCACGACGGCTCGCTGACAACGATTCACGCCAACAGTCCTGCTGACACGATGACGCGCCTGGAGATGATGGTCCTGATGGCCGTGGAGATGCCCATCCGGGCGATTCGCGAGCAAATCGTCTCGGCGCTGGACCTGATCGTGCAAATCGCACGCATGCCCGACGGACGGCGGCGCATTACGCACATCAGCGAAATCCTCAGCATCGATCCTGAAACCGGACGGATCATCACCGAGGACTGCTTCGTGCTTCGCAGCATATACGGCCAGTCGCGGAAGCAGGCCACGCTTCGTCATACGGGTTACGTTCCGAGCTTCGCCGAGGATCTCATCGAGCAGGGGCTCCTGGGTGTGGAGGCGTTTACGTGATGGTCGTGGCCAAGGTTCAAGTCGATTTGGTTGGCGAGCACCTCGTCCCCACGCTTGCGTTGCTGGTCGGGGTGATTGGTGCGGTGTGGTTGGGCGCCCGGCCGTTGATCGGTGCCATCGCCGCGCAGGAGGCGCAGTTCAACCGCGTGCTGCGCGGCGCGCTGCTGTTGGATGTCAATCCGCGCATGATGACGATCCTGTGGCTCGTCGCCGTGGCGGTGGCGATGTTTCTGGGCTACCTCTGGCTGTTCGGCCTTTTCGGACTGGTGGTTTTCGGCGCCCTGGCGGCCTTGTCGCCACGATGGTTGTTGTGGTGGTTGCGTCGCCGACGGCTGCGACAGTTGGAGGAGCAGCTCGTCGGCGGCATCCGTACGGTGGGCTCCGGCGTGCGGGCAGGGCTGAACCTGGTCCAATCGATGGAACTGGTCGCCAATGAAGGCCCCCGCCCCCTGCGCCAGGAATTCGCTCACCTGCTGCATGAGTACGAGTACGGCATGTCGCTTGATGAGGCGATGCGCAACGCCGCTGATCGTATCGGCTCGCAGCGCTATCGTCTTCTGTTCGCGGCGTTGCTGACCCACCGCCAGCGAGGCGGCGATCTGGGCGAGACGCTGGACCGTATTGCCGCCAGCATTCGCGAGATCGAGCATCTCCACAGGCGTCTCAATGCCCTGACCGCTCAGGGGCGCTACACGGCAATGGCCCTGGGCGCCATGCCGCCGGTTCTGCTGGGCATGATCTGGCTGCTCATCAGCCGTCAGGCCGTTGAGATGCTCTTCACGGACAGTCTTGGCAAGGTCGTTCTGGTCGCCATTGCCGTCCTCACGATTCTGGGATTCCTATGGATTCGCAAGATCATGGCAGTCGATCTGTAGGCGGTCGCTCCGCCCCGCGGCTGGTGCTGACGGCGGCTGTGCCGTTCTGGCTGGTCGCCGGCGCGGCGTCGTGGTTTTTCGTGGGGGAATGGATGGATGCTGCGCTGACGTCCGTGATGGGGCTGGCCACGACCATGCTTGTGATGGCGGTCTTCTCGCAAACCGGACGTGTACAGCTCTCGCCTCAGCGCGAGGTTGCCCTGGCAACGGGGCACACTGACCGCAGGACTGCTTTTGAGCATCCGTACCTGCGCCCGTTCATGATGGTGCTGCTCTCGCTGTCGCACCGTTTGGCGGTTCCGCGTCTGAAGGATTGGCTTCGTCGCACATTGGTCACGGAAGGCAATCGCCAGTATTACACGCCGGAGGAGTATCTGGCCGTGACGATGGCGACCGGGCTGGCCGCCGGGGGCGGGTTCGTACTTATCGTGCTCATCATCTACGGACAACTCAGCATTCCCGTGCTGATTCTCGGTGTGGTGGCCGGTGTCGGCCTGGCGCTTTTTCAGCTTCGAAGCCGCTCCAGAAAGCGCTTGCGGGAGATATCCAAACGTGTGCCGTACTCGCTGGACCTGATCGCTCTGGCCATGGGCGCAGGCGCCACATTTACCGAGGCGATGGAAACCGTGGTCCATGAGGACCCGGACGATCCGTTCAACGCGGAGTTGGGTACGGTCCTGGCCGAGATGGAACTCGGCGCCACGCGCCGCCAGGCGTTGCAGAATCTCAGCGCGCGCCTGCCGATCGAAGCCCTTCAGAACATCGTTGCCAGCGTCATCCAGGCCGAACAGCTCGGTACCCCGTTGGGTGACGTTATGCACGACGAGGCCTCGCTGCTGCGCGACCAGCGTTCCGCGGAGGCGGAGAACAAGGCCGCCGGGGCCAGTGTCAAAGTCCTTTTTCCTACGCTGCTGATCATGATGGCTTGCCTGTTGGCCGTGCTCGGTCCGATGATCCTCAAGATCGTCCGCGGAGGGATGTTCTGATGGCTGCATCCGCTGCTCCCGAACTCGTATTCCTTACTGGCCCGCAACGCGGACGGCGCGCCGTAATCATGGGCGACAAGGCTGTTTTGGGCCGTTCGGACGAGACCGATATACAGGCCAGCGAGCAGTACGTCTCTCGGCGGCAAATGCAATTCACGCTGATGCCGGAAGGGTGGGTCGTCGAGAATCTCTCGAGCCGCCCGATCCGAATCAACGGCAAGAAGTACAAGCGCAAGAAGCAGGTGCTGCTTGAAACCGGCGACTTGCTCGGCATTGGCGTCTCTACGGAGATCCTGTACGTCGCGCCGGGAGACGATCCGCAGGCCGCCCTTCAGGCGTACCATCTCGATGGGCAGTTGACCGAGCAGGATGCGCAGAGCCCGCCCCCGCCGCCGACGGCGCCGGCCGAGAGCGGTGGCGAGCCGCCGAAGACGCCGCCGCCCGAGCCGGAAGGTCCTGAAACGAAGCGCCTGGACCACGTCGATCAGCAGCAGCGCAGCCGCAAGCGCCGGCGATATCTTGTATTTACGGCCGTCTATCTCCTGGGCGTGCTGGCTCTGGTGCTTTGGTTGTCGACAAGCAGCGGCGACAATTCCATCGATTCCGGCGGGCGGCCTGCTGTGCTCAGCAAGGAGCAGATCGAGGACGCGCTGACGGCACCGCGCCGCGAGGCGTTGCATACGGCGATGGCGAGAAATCAACTCAAGAAGGCCCGGCGATATTACGCCGACCGCCACGCCGCCCCGGACAGCTTGTATCGCTGCGTCAAGGCCTACAAGCTGGCACAGGCGTACAGCGGGCGACAGAGTCCGCCCACGGTGCTGGACAGTGACCATCTCACAAGCGCCGAGGAGGAACTGATCGACCGCGTCTTCAATCGCTACACCAATGCGTGGTATCTCGAACGCCAGCACCTCTGGGAGGAGGCGCACGAGGCCTTCGGCGAACTTCTCGTGACCGTTCCAGAGCACGATCCGAACGACCCCGCCTATGCGTTCGTCGAGAACGTCAAGGCCCACCGCGCCTACATCAACCGACACATGAGCCGTGAGAACTGAGAGACGATCTCATAGCGGCCTTCGCCAAGCTGAAAGGACGTTTATGCCCCGCCGCGTTGATCTGCCGTCTTACGCCCTGGCTGCAATCGTTCCGCTGACGGTCCTGCTGCTGGTCGGGTTCTTCCTGCCGTGGGTCTCCCTGCGCGGCGTCGACATTCACGAGGGCATCCGCGACCGGATCGGCGATGCCAGCGCCTGGAACCTGGCTGAGGGCAAAGTTGTGCTGCACGAACAGCCCGGAGGCCTACCTGGACGTCTTATGGGCGCTGATGCGAACGTCACGGCGCGTCGCAAGTGGATCGACGAGGCAATTGCGCCGCGGGCCTGGTTCGGCTTGGGTCTCGTCGTGCCCGTCGTGCTTCTTGGCGTCTGTATTGCCGGGTTGGCGCGCAAGATCTCGGCGGCACTGAGTGGTCGCATTCTGGCGGTCGTGGCGCTGGGGGGGATGTTCCTGTGTGTCACAGCCATGAACGTGGACTTCGCGGGCTACGCAGACGCCGAGACGAAACGGCTCGATGAGCGATGGAATCGCATCCAGGAGGCGTTGACTTCGCAGGAACCGCCGCCCGGTCTTGTGACCACAGCGCCAGCTACGCGAGCGGCGACGCAGCCGGCCACGCGGCCGGAGAACACACGGGCGCCCGCTGCGGGAACGATCTCGCGCGATGAATGGGAGCAATATCAACAGCGACGACTGGAGCAGGGCACGCAACAGTACACTCTGCTCCGTCAGGAACTTCGCGATGGGGTTGCCTCGACGCCGTTGGCGACGCTGTGGCTGTCGATCGGCATGTACGCGATGGTCGTGGTTTGCGGCATGATCGCCATGGGCCAGCGGCGCTGCCCGCCGTCGGCGGAGACCGAGAGCCGGGCCGACCGCGTCCAACATGAGGCCGACGCGACGGACCGTGTCGAAACGGCGGACGAAAATCAGTCCTGACGCCGGGCTCTGCGATTGAGCCCTGCGATGATCGCCCGCACGGCCGCCTGATCGATATTCGTGTCCATCCCCACCCCGAAGAGCACCTCGCCGGTGTCGAATTTCAGCGGTACGTAGGCGACCGCTCGCGCATCGGCGCCGCGTCCGACGGCCTGCTCGTGATAGTCATCCACGCTGAACGGCTCGGCGCCGAGCGCCTGCATTGCGTGAACGAAGGCCGACACCGGCCCGTTGCCGTCGGCGCCCGCCTGCTTCTCCACGCCGTTGATCCGCGCACGGACCTCACCGTGTATCTCCGTGGGGTTGGTATCGTCCGGCCGGGGCCAGTAACCGATTAACTCGTATGGCCCGTCGGGCGTGACGAATTCCTTGTGAAAAACCTTGTACACCTCGGTGGCGGTGACCTCACGGCTGACCTTGTCACTGTACCGCTGGACGGCGGCGCCGATCTCCGTCTGCATGGCGCGCGGCGGCTCCAGCTCGAAGTCCCGCTCCAGCACCCACGCCGCTCCGCCTTTACCCGACTGGGCGTTGATGCGGATCAGCCCCTCGTACTTGCGCCCGAGGTCCGTGGGATCAATGTGCAGGTAGGGGACCTTCCACCCGGCGGCGAACTTGGCCGGCGCCTCGTCGAGGCGGTTGAACCCCTTGCGGATGGCGTCCTGGTGCGAGCCCGAAAACGCCGTGAACACGTATTCCCCCGCGTACGGTTGGCGCGGCGCGATCGGCATCCCCGTCAGCCGCTGGATTGTCTCGGCGATCTCGGGAAGATTCGAGAAGTCCAGGCCCGTCTCGACCCCGCGCGATCGCAGGTTGTTCGCCACCGTGACCAGGTCCACATTGCCCGTGCGCTCGCCGTGCCCGAACAAGGCCCCCTCGACGCGGTCGGCGCCGGCAAGCAGCGTCAGTTCCGTCGCCGCCACGGCCATGCCCTGGTCGTTATGCGAATGCACCGAGATCGTCACCTCGTTGCGATTCGGGAAGTTCCGGCAGAACCACTCGATCATGTCGGCGTACTGGTTGGGCGGGCGGCGCTCGACCGTGGCGGGCAGGTTGAGAATCACCGGCTTGTCGGGCGTGGCCCGGCCCCAGGCGTCAAACGCGGCCTGGCAAAGCTCCAGTGAGAACGTCATGTCCGTGTCCGTGAATTCCTCCGGGCTGAATTCCAGCCGAATGTCGCCGTCGGCGGCGTCGGCCAAGTGGCGGATCTGTTCCACGGAGCGTCGAACCATCGTCAGGAGCTGGTCGCGCGAGGTGTCGAACACCTGCCGGCGGTGCAGTTCGCTGGCGGCGCAATAGGCGTGCACGATCGCTCGCGGGGCGCCGGCGATCGCCTCGAACGTCCGATCGATCAGTGCATCTCGGCACTGTGTCAGCACCATGATGAACATGTCGTCATCGAGACGGCGTTCGTCGATCAGCCGCCGCGTGAAGGCGAAGTCGGCTTGGCTGCCCGAAGGGAACGCCACCTCGATGTGGCGAAAGCCGATCCGCTTGAGCAGTTCGAAGTACACCAGCTTGTCGTCGGAGTCGAGCGGATTGGGCAGCGCCTGGTTGCCGTCACGCAGGTCTACCGAGCACCACTGCGGGCTGCGCGTCACCTGCCGCGCGGGCCATTGGCGGTCCATCAGGTCGATCGCCGCCGTCGGCGCGTATTTGGGTATGGTCTTTTGAATCATGGCGTCCACTCCCGGCGGCAGCCCTGCCGCCAAACGAAAACGACCCCGCGACATCCAAGAATCGCGGGGCCGGTGGCCAATTACCTTCGGTCCGCGATCCGTCAGCGCAGCAGAAGCCCAAGCTGTAGCGCCAAGCCCAAGCTGTCACGGTGACGGATCGTCATGGGATCACCTGCATTCTATATCGGCCGATGGGGGCGAAATCCAGAGAAACTTTTCCGGGACGGGGTCGTCGGCCGACGGCGCCGACGGCTCGCTGCGAAAATGGTCACGTTCGCTTTCCGCGTCTTTGCGACCGGGCGTCGCGTGCGCACGAACAGGGCGACCAGCGTAAACCGGCCGCCCCATTCCGTCCGCTGCACCCATAATGAGCGGGCCGCCCGTAGCCCTGCAGGCGCGGATCGCCGCAGGCCTGCGGGCTCCCTCCGGGTCGGCCCGTATCCGTTCGGCCGCGTTTACCGACTCAGATCGGTGGCGACCTCGATGGCTCCGATCAGTTCGCTTGGCGAATAGGGCTTTTCCAGACAGGCGTCGAACCCCTCGTCGAGCAACCACTCGTAGCGCGTGGCATTGAGGCCGGTGCCCGTGGCGATGACGTGGGCGCCGGCGAACGCCTTGTTGTGCTTGATGGCGCGGCACACCTCCGCTGCTTGCCCGTCACCAACGGTGACGTGTAGAACGATGACCTGGGGGCGGAAACGCTCCGCGATCGCCCCGGCCTCAAACGCCGTCGAGGCGATCTGCACGTCGTAATGCCCCGTTTCGTTGAGGGCTTCGGCCAGGCCGCAGGCGGCATGGTGATCGATCAGAAGCACGCGACAGGTCCCACCGTCGATGCCGTCCATGGGCATCCGATGATCGCGCATGAAGGTAATCAACTGGGCCAGAGGGATACGCCGGTCGCCGCTTCCGGGTATGCGGTATCCGGGCAACTGGCCACTGTCGAACCACTTGCTGACGGTCCGCGGCGCGACGTGGCAGAGGCGGGCGACCTCCCCGGTCGTCAGGACGGGTTTGTGCAGTACCCGGCGGTGGTGTTCTTGGTCGGCATCCGGCATCGTTCCGTTCCTTACATCGGCTGCTGGAGATGCCGCTTTAGCAGCCGGTCAGCGAAAACCGCCCTCGCGTTGCGGCGGGTTTGGACGTGGGCGGCCTCGGGCGGTATAGTGAACGCACACGCATACGGAGCGCCGTGTTGGATATCCTTTCGGACCTCAATGAACCGCAACGCCGGGCCGTTGCCCATCGCGACGGTCCGTTGCTCGTCCTGGCCGGGGCGGGTTCGGGAAAGACTCGCGTCATCACGCGGCGCGTCGTGCACCTGATCGCCGGTGGCGTGGCGCCGCAGAACATCCTGGCGCTGACGTTCACGAACAAGGCCGCCGGCGAGATGTCCGAGCGCATTGCGGCGCTAGGTACGCCACGGGGCGCGACGATCGGCACGTTTCACGCGCTCTGTGCGCGGCTGCTTCGCGAGTTCGCAACCGAGGCGCAGCTCGATGCCGGCTACAGCATCTACGATCGCGACGACCAACTGCGCCTGATGCGCCAGGCGCTGGAGGCCGCCGGGCTCAAAGGCGGACGGCTGACCCCCTCCGTTGCCCACGCGCGCATCTCCAACGCCAAGAACGAGCTGAAGACACCGACCGAGGTCTCGGCGGAGGCGGCCTCGTTTGGCGACGAGCAGGTCGCCGAGGCCTACGCTGCCTATCAGCGACTTCTACGCGACAACAACGCCCTGGACTTCGACGATCTTCTGCTCAAGACGGCCCTGTTGTTGCGCGATCGGCCGGAGTTGCGGCGCCTGCTCGGCGAACGGTATCGGTACGTGCTGATCGACGAGTACCAGGACACGAACCACGCCCAGTACATCATCGCTCACGGCATCGCGCTCCATCACGAGAACATCTGCGCCACCGGCGATCCGGACCAGAGCATATACGCCTGGCGGGGCGCCAACGTGCGCAACATTCTAGAGTTCGAGGCCGACTACCCCAATGCCACCGTGGTTCGGCTCGAAGAGAATTACCGATCCACGCGGGCGATCCTGGCCGCGGCGTCACAATTGATTTCCCACAATCGCCGGCGAAAGCACAAGGACCTCTGGACAAGCCGCACCGGCGGGGCGGATGTCCGCGTCGTGCATTGCGATACCGGGCGGGCCGAGGCGCAGGCCGTCGCCGAGCGGATTGAGGCCGCCGCGCGCCGCGGGCTGGATTACGGCGACATGGCCGTGTTTTATCGCGTCAACAGCTTGTCGCGCGTGTTGGAGGAGACGCTGTTTAGGGCGTCGATTCCCTATCGCGTGGCGCGGGGCGTGGAATTCTTCAACCGGCGCGAGGTGAAGGACCTCCTGGCGTACATGAAGCTGCTGGTGAACCCGGCCGACGATCTGAGCTGCCGGCGCATCATCAACACGCCGACGCGGGGCATCGGACACACCACGCTGAGCCGATTGACCGCACGTGCCGGCGCGACGGGCGTCTCACTTCTGGAGGCCGCCGCGCAGGCCGAGTCGGACGACTTGGGCGCCGCCGCGGCGAAGCGCGTCCGCGGCTTCGCGGAGATGATGCACGCGCTGGCAGGGAATCTGAACCACTCCGTCCGCGAGATCGCCGAGGACGTGTACCGGCGCAGCGGAATCGCTGAGGCGCTATCCGCCGAGGACGAAGAGCGTCGCCAGCAACGGGCCAACGTCGAGGAGGTTATCAATACGGCCGCGGAGTTCGACGAACTGGCAGGCGGGACGTTGAGCGACTATCTCTACCAGGTGTCGCTCGTTTCGGACCTCGACCACTTTGAGGGCACGGGCGGGGCGGTGACGCTGATGACGCTCCATGCGGCCAAGGGGCTGGAGTTCCCGGCCGTTTTCGTCGTCGGCTGCGAAGACGGGCTTCTGCCGTTCCGCCGCGATTTCGGACCGAGCGACGCGGGCGAGTCCGACGTGGAGGAGGAGAGGCGGCTGACGTTCGTGGGCATGACGCGCGCCAAGGACGAGTTGACACTGAGCTGCGCGCGACGCCGGCGGATGCGGGGGCAGAACAAGCCGTGCGCGGCATCGTGCTTCCTAAGCGAACTGGGCGCCGAGGGTGTCCGCATCGAGGATCTGACTACGCCCCAGCGGCCGCTCAACGTGCGCCACCGTGGCGGCTTCTTCTCCGGCGAGGTGGCGCGCGGCGCACAAACGGCTGCGGATGAGGAGCGGATGATCATCGAGGCGATGGCTGACGAAGAGGCGGAACAGCCGCCACCGGAGTACCAGTACCTCGGGCCCGGCTGCCGGGTGCAGCACCCGAAATTCGGATTCGGAACGGTAATGCATCTCCAGCGGCGTTGGCCGGACACGCGGGCCGAGATCGTTTTCGACGATGTCGGTCCGAAGAAGATCGTCCTCCGTCACGTTGAGTTGGAGCTGCTCTAGAGCGGTCCGTCAAGCAGCTCTTGCAGTTCGGCGTGAGCGGAGTCCGGATCGTCGCATTCTATCGCTTCGGCCGCGCGGTCCAGCAGGCGCTGTTGCCGTTGCGTGAACGCGGCCGGGTCGGTTGGCTGGAACGCCGCAAGTCCCAACGCGGCCACGACTGCCTTGCGCAGCGCATCCAGCCCGGCGCCCGTCCGTACCGAAACGGCCACGTCGGCCATCGGGCTTACATCGCTGACGTCGGCCTTGGTCGCTACACGCAGGACGGGATCGTCGCCGAGCCAGTCCGGCACGTGCGCTGTCCCGCCGGGCGAGGCAAGCAGGACCAGGTCGGCCTGCTCGGCGCGGCCGCGGGCGCGCCGCACCGCTTCGGCATCGACGCTCTCTCTCTCGGGCGCACTCCACAGGCCGGCGGTATCCGTCAGGCCGATGAGAACGCCGTCGATCACGGCCGGACTGCGGACCCAGTCGCGGGTGGTGCCCGCGTGATTGTGGACGATGCTGACCTGTCGACCGACGAGCGCGTTGGCCAGGGCAGACTTGCCGGCGTTGGGCGGCCCGGCGATGACGACCTCCGTCGGCGCCAGAAGGCGCCGCATCGCGGCAACGCCGCGCGCGGCCGCACGCAGATCGGTGGCAGTGGTTTCGGAAGCACCTGTCTCCAGCACGTGGCGGGCGAGGCGGCTGAGCCCACCGGCCCATTGTGCGCTGAGCGCCACGGCGGCGAGCAAGCTGCCTGCTTGCGGCAGATGGCGGAGCATCTCGTGGCCGATGGCGGGATTGTCCCACTGCGGATGGCTGGCGTCCAGACCTTCCGTGGCGTCTGCGGCGGCGACGTCGGCGCCGTATGCGGCCAGCAGTTCCAGCGCTACGGTCTGGACGGCCGGCCCGCCGTGGAGGTTGATCTCGGCCTCGTTTTTGCCGCGCGCGACGAGAACCTGGTCAATCGCTTCACCGTCGGCGGGGTCGATCAGCCACCCCAGCGCCAGCTCGCCGCACCGCTCGGCGGGCACGCGCGGGCGGAACACGGCCGCGAGAATCCGCTCACATCGTGGGCCGGATAAGTGGATCGCGCCGATGCCGCCGCGGCCGGGCGGCGTCAGTGGACTAGCGACAGTGACGTGGGCGGTCGGAATCATCGCAGCAGTGTTCGGTAGTACGCACACGCGATGCCCCGCAACACCAGATCGTCGACGATTGCCTGAACCAGCCCGCCTTGTGAAGCGTTCGGACAGACCAAACGGGCGTCACCGCCGGTGACGATGACGGCCGGCCAGTGGCCCAGTTCGGTGGCATAGGCCTCGGTGAGTTCGCGCAGAGCGCCGCGTGCGCCGCGGAGGAGCCCGCTGAGGATCGCCTCTTCCGTGGTACGGCCGAACGTGCCCGATATTTCGCGCGGCGTGACGTGCGGCAGGTCGGCCGTGTGTTCGGTCAGGCATTGCGCGGCGAGCGCGAGCCCGGGCAGGATTGCGCCACCAAGGAAGATGCCTGCGTCGCTGACGCAGTCAATCGTCGCGGCCGTGCCGAAATCCGCCACGACGCAGGCGGTACCGATGCGGTCGTAGGCCGCTACCGCCGCACACAGGCGGTCGATTCCGACGCTGTCCGGCTCGGCGAGGTCGGTATCGAGAGGGCGCGGCAGATCGCGCCCGATCACCAGCGGCGCGGTGCCGGCGGCTTCGACGGCGGCGGCTTCCAGTGCCTTCAGCGCCGTTGAGTTGACGCTGCTGGCGACGAGCTTCTTGGGTTCGGGCGTTTGCTCCCACAGCACGGCCAGTGATGCGCCGAGGTCGCCCAAGTCGCCGATGCGGTGTTGCGTCGGTGGCGTGGTCTGCTCCCCGTGGACGGCGGCGAGCTCGACGGTGGCGTTGCCCACGTCGCAGGCCAGCACGTGCGGTATCTCATTGGGCGTGACCATGTTGTCCCTTCGGCGGCGCACCGGTGCGCCAGGGCATGTCATTGTCCGCGCTGCTCACGTGGAGGCAAGTGCGGCCCAGATCCGCTCGGTCAATGCCTCAAACCCGGCGCCGGTCACGGCGCTGATTGCGATGACGTCAGCGCCAACGTCGTGTCGCAGACGGTCCAGCGCGGCGTCGCTGCCCGTCAGGTCCATCTTATTGGCCACCACCAGCTCCTCACGTTCGGTCAGGACGGGCGAGTAGCCGGCCAATTCATCGCGGATGGTCCGGTAGGCGGCGACCGGATCGCCGTCCGGCGGACACATATCCACCACGTGGACCAGCAGGCGGGTCCGCTCAATATGGCGGAGGAACTCATCGCCCAGACCCGCCCCCTCGTGGGCGCCGGCGATCAGGCCGGGGATGTCGGCCAGAACGAACCGCCGGAAATCGACCAACTCGACGATGCCCAGGCACGGCGCCAACGTCGTGAAAGGGTAGGCGGCGACCTTCGGGCGGGCTGCCGAAAGCCGCGACAGCAGTGTGCTTTTTCCGGCGTTGGGCTTGCCCACGAGCCCGGCATCGGCGACGAGCTTGAGTTCCAGGTCGCATGTGCGCTGCTCTCCGGGCTCTCCGGGCTCGGCATTCCTCGGCGCCTGGTTGGTCGCGCTCTTGAAGAAGGTGTTTCCCCGTCCGCCGCGTCCGCCCCGGGCCAGGCAGACCGACGCGCCCGGCTCGGCGAGGTCCTTGAGCGTCACCTTGGTGATCGCGTCGCGGATGACCGTCCCCGGCGGTACGCGGACGTGGACGTCCTGACCGTTGCGCCCGTGACGGTTGCTGCCTTCGCCGTGTCCGCCGCGCTGCGCCCGCCAGTGGTGCTTGCCCGCCAGGTGTTGGAGCGTCGTGTACGCCTCGTCGGCGACCACGAACACGCTGCCGCCGTTGCCGCCGTCGCCGCCGTTGGGCCCACCGCGCGGGATGAACTTCTCCCGTCGGAAGGCCACGCATCCGTTGCCGCCGTTTCCGGCGATGGCGACGATCTGGGCTTCGTCAACGAACATGGGTGCACGCGGCCCGCTCGCCCGCTGGCCGGTCGGCGCGGCTAGTCCTCGTCATCTCGGGTAGGGAATACGCCGACGGCGATCGCCCAGTCGCTCTTGCGCGGCGCCTTCCAGGTGTGCTTGCCGGGCTTGAGCCGGCCGAGGTCGATCTCGCGATAGGCCTTCGTGGCGTCCACCGCCACGGCGCGCAGCGTGCCGCTCGCCTTGGACAAGTCCAGCGTGATGCGCTCGGCGTCGGGCTTGTAGAACGCGTAGTGCTTGCCGTCCGGCGTCGCCAGGGCGTGCCCGTCGGTCAGGTCCTCGGCCCGTTCCATTTCCAGCAGAAACCGCCCACGCCAGAACTCGCGGCAGCAGGCAAATTGCTCGGGGTTCGGGTATTCGCCCTTGTAGAGGCGTCCGCTGTAGTGGCCCCAGAAGCCGCCTATGCCGCCGGCCAGCGTCTGGTTCCACATGAACCGGCGCGACCCGTCCTGGGTCAGCCCGCCACGCGGCCGGCGATAGCTGTCGCGCTCCTCGTAGAGGTGGGGGCGGTCCGGGTCGGAAGCCAGGTCCTTGACGATCCGATCGTAGGATTTGACGCCATATCCGGAGTAGCTCTTGACGTCGAGTTCCTCATTCGAGCGGCCGCGTCCCCAGAGCATGTGCTGCCAGCCGAAGTGCTCGTGCAGGTACGCGGCCCACTTCCTGAGGTCTTCTTCCTTGGTCCATTCCTGCAGGTCAAAGCCGTAACCCATGGTCCAGCCGGGCAGGGGGCCCAGCCGCGCGGCGATGTAGCGCTGGAGGCGGCGATCCGGAACACCGTTGAGCCCGCCGACGCCGATGGGCGTCCACTTGCGGGCCTCGTCGCCCCAGGCCCAGAGGTGTACGCGGAGCCCGTGCTGTCGCGCTGTCGCCCACAGCATCTCCAACCGCTCGAAGGTGCGTGGGTCCGGACTGGCGTTGTCGGAACGATCATCCAACCTGTCGTGGCCCCTCTTGTCGGGGTCCATCTCGAACCAGCGGCAGTGGACGGCCTGGAACACCGCGTTGCAGCCGTGCTCGGCGACGGCTCGCACGTAGGTGTCGAGGTAGGTTTGCAGCCGGGCGCGGTCGGCGTCCGTCGTCAGTGGCTCGAACAAGTCGGCCTTCTCGATGTCGTATGCCTCGGCCAGCTTGCCGTGCATGAACGCGTTGAAGCGAAAGCCCTCCAAGTGGGCGTCGTTTCCGACCTGCACGGCGTACTTGGTGCCCTGGCTCGTCAGAAAGCCGGTCATGCGGGCGTTGGGGTTCGGTTTGACGGTGATCGTGCCGCCCCGGCCGTGAAGCTCGGGGTCGTTCGTCGTGCCGTTGTTCCCGTCGGCCTGCGTGGTGAAGGTCCACGTGCCCGTTCGCGTGCCGGTGAAGCGGAATTTCCACGCATCGTCGCCGGCGTAGAACATCTCGGTGACGCGGGTTCCGCCACCTTTGCGGGTAAACGTCACCCGCGCGACGAGGTCGAACGGGTTGCCGTCGTAGGAGTCGTCGTTGGGAAGCGTCCATTCCAGCGTGGGCGCCCACATGGTGGTGGTGCTGTCGCCGAACTCGGCCGGGATGATGAGTCGCGCGTCGTCGGCGGCGCTGAGCGAAGGCGGGCAGACGACCACGATGACCCCGGCCGCCACGAGAACGAGAAGCAGTCTTGTGCGCGATGCGGATGTCAAGGGAGGCATTTCTCGGTCTCCTTGGGTTGTCCGGGCCGATGCCGTGCCGCGACATCACGGGACAAGACGGGCAACGCGATGCCGACTGGAGCGAATTGCGCCCGCGCCGCGGGCGTCTGTTGGCCGCAGCGCCACTACACCACGTCGACGAAACGGCCGCGGAAGGTGACCATGCCCTCGCTCAGCGCGTAGAGGGTGTCGTCGCGGCCACGGGCGACATTGGCGCCCGGTTTGAGCGGCGTGCCGCACTGGCGGATGATGATTCCCCCGGCGCGAACGGATTGCCCGCCGTAGCGCTTGACGCCGCGACGCTGTCCCTGGCTGTCGCGTCCGTTCCGGGTTGAGCCCTGTCCCTTCTTGTGTGCCATGGAATCCTACTCCTGCCGCCTACGCGTCGAACCTTCTAGGATACTGAGCGGCGCGGCTTGTGTCAACCTAGCGCATCACCCACTTGGCAGCGGTCAGCTTCGGTGTGACGCGGTGCCGGGCGGCCGCCTCACCCGGGATCTCAAACCGAAGGTTCAGCGTCTTGGACAGCACGATCGTCCGTTTTTCGGACTCGCGCGTGGTGCCCTCGGCCGTCCGTAGCGTCTTGCGGATGGGCACCGGCAGCACGATTTGCTTGTTCTCGCCGCTGAGGCCGCCGATGAAGATATCTACGCTACCGCTCGCGGCGTCGAAATCCGGCCAGATTGCCACGCCGTGCTTGGCGTTGTCCTCGCCCTGAAGCAACTTGCCGTTCATCGCGGCGTTGCGTCGCAGCAGCGGGTTGTTGTGCCGTTTCTTGATGATTCGGTACGCGTCGGGCGGGACGTGCTCGTCGGCCTTCAGCAGTGTGCCCCTTTCGGAGTAAAGCACGAACTCCGGCGTGAACGTGCGGTCGGCGCCCGTCCGGTTCATAACGGTATAGCGCAAATACCAGTACAGCTTGATCTCGCTACCGACTTTCAGGCGCAACGGCTGTAGGTTCTTGAACTTGAACTCGAACTGCCAGTCCTCTTCGAGGACCGACGGGCGGGGCGTCTCGCCTGTGCTGTCGCCGACGAGCGCGAACAGTATCACCGACGCCAAGACCCTGTATAGTGCCTGTCTCATGTCTTGTACTCCTGCAGAGGACGGCGCGGGGACACCGTCGGCCGATTGAACCCGCCAACAGCCCATAAATTACGCTGCAGACAGCTCCCAGTCAACGGAAAACCTAGGTCAGCTTTCGGATCAGGTCGGCGGCGACCATGACCGCCGCTAGAAAAGCGATCGCGGCGAAGTAGCGTCGCAGCCGGCGGGCGGCGAGTCGCTCGCACATCCACGCGCCGGCCTGAACGCCGACCGAACTACCCACCACCAACGCCATCACCATCACCAGGTTTACATTGTCGTGCAGTCCGTGCTGGATCGTGCCGGCGGCCGAACTGAACAGGACCACGCCCAAGCTGGTACCGACGGCCTGGTGGGCGGACAAGCCCACCACCAGCAACAGCAACGGCATAAACAGCACGCCGCCGCCGATGCCCAGAAGCCCCTTTGTCAGTCCGATCAGCACGCCGACACCGACCAGGCCGGGAACCGACACGCCGGCGAGTTTCGCGGCCGGAAGCTTGACGTGTGGGGGGATTGGCGTTCGCTGGAGCACGCTGTGACGGCTGGCCGTCGCGGACGGGTCGCGAAACGTCACCCACGCCGTCAGCAGCAGCAAGGCCAGATACGAGGCGCGAATGGTGCTCTCGTAAGCTGTGGCTCCGAGGGATTTCTGAAGCCACACGAGCAGATCCGCGCCGAGCACGGCGCCGACGATCGCTCCGACGCCGATGATGAACATGCTGCGGAACTCCACGTTGCCGCGGCGCATGTGGCGGGCCGTGCCGCCGGCGCCGGTGCCGATGGTGAAGCTCAACGAGCTTCCGATGACCGTCGCTTCGCTCATGCCGAAGACGATGATGAGGATGGGGTTGAGCAGGAAGGCCCCGCCGACGCCGAACAGCCCGGTCAGAGTGCCGATGCCCAGCCCCAGCGCCACCAGCAGCACCACCAGCGGTCCGCCGTTCGCCAATTCGGCCTGCGGCAGCTCCAGAAGCGATGCCATCGACAGGCCGATCACGTGCACGGCGTGTCCTTTCGCATCATGGCGCGCCGATAGCGCCACCGGCGCAGCCGTGCGAAGGCATATTCAACCCCAACGCCCCAAACCAGTGGCAGCAGCACGTACAGCGCGATCTTGAGCAGCGTTCCCATGGCGCGAACCTCGCGGAGGAAAGCCACACGCTAGGGCATCGGCACAGCGAAGGCAAGCCGCCGCAGCGTCAAAGTGATTTCGGGCGCGTTCGCGCGGCGCCGCGATCCAGCAGCAGCGTCGGCAGCGAAGCGGCCAGCCCGTCGGGGCGGTAGAGAGATTCAATCTCGCCGCGGCAGTTGTACCAGCAGTCGCGACAGGTATTCGTCCGGGCCGCTCGGGTCAGTCGTCGGCGGATCGTGGCTACGTCGTCCCGGAACAGGTTGGCCACCGGGCGGTCCTTCTGCTCGACGCACAGGGCGACATCGCCGGTTGAATCGATGTTGAAGAAGGAACGCCCCGCACGACAGCCGGGAACGCCGTCGTTGAGAAACCGGTCGAATTGCCGGAGGTACCACGGGTTGGACAGGAAGTTTGCCCAGCGCCGGCGCAGCGCCAGCAAGCGCGGCGCCACCGCGCCGTCGTGATGCGCATAGCCGGCCGCCCCGGTCTTGCGCATGCCGTACGGCTGGACCATGAAATACGCGCCCCGCTCGGCCGCCATCGCCACGAGCGGCTCCATGTGGTCGATGTTGTCATCCATCAGCACGGACAAGACGTTGACCCGTTGCCAGCGGTGCACGCGCGCGGCCGACAGCAGTTCGACGGCGCGCCACGCCTGCTGCCATGCGCCGACCATGCCGCGGCGCGCATCGTGGCGGTCTGCGTCGGCGTAGTCGATGCTCACCGAGACGCCCCAGACGCCGGCGCGCATCAACTCGGCGGCGCTGTCGGGCGTGACGAACCACCCGTTGGTCGTCACGAACGGGAAGTGATGCCGGCCGACGACGCGGACAATCTCCGGCAGGTCGGTTCGCAGCATCGGCTCGCCGCCGGCCAGCGAGATCAGCAGCGTGCCGAACGAGGCCAGTTTGACCGATCCTTCGGCGTAGGCGCTTGGTGACGGTTCGGGCTGTCGCCCGAGGGCATCGTGCCAGTATCCGCAGAAGCGGCAGCGGAAATTGCAGCGATACGTCACCTGCCAGGAGCACCAGACAGGATGCCCTCCGCACCAGGCGCGGAAGAGCCGCCACTTCTTGCCAGTCGGATTCAGCGCCGGCGGCTTCATCATGTTACTGTAGCCGCCGCCCGACGGCTCAGGCAAGCGCGGGAAGCACTTTGTTCCTCGCTACGACGCTACAGATCTTCGCCGAAGCTCAAGTCGCTGTCTGACTGCCGCTCGTCGCCGCAGCGATGCGCCGGCGTGCGCATCTCACCGGTGGCCTGCGCTGGCGAGGTGCGGAACGACGGCTGACGGGCGCGACTTCCGGATGGCAGCGGCGTCGAAGAGGCCTTGTACTTCTCCGGTTGCTCGGCGTCGGCCCAGGTGTCAACGTGGTAGTGCGTCGGCGTCCTGGATTGCCCCGGTCCGGCGGCAACGCCCAAACCCAGAAGCGCCGTGAACCCGTAAGCGCCCATCGTCGCCCAGAACCACGGCGTGTGCCGCGTGGCGATGAATTCGCTGATCGCGTCCTCCGTCTGCTTGACGGTGACGGGGCAGGGCTTGTTGCCCGACGCGTCCATTCGTTCCGTCATGGCGGTGACCATGTCGTCGCTGATGTAGTCCACTGACCAAACGGCCACCATGCACGCCAGCCCGCCCAGAGCGAACACGGCCACACCTTTGCCCGATCCGGCGCGCGTCAGATGTCCGGTGAGCCCAAGAAGCGACAGTAATGCCATCAGTATCGGCAGGACCAGCCCCGCGAAGACCCAACGCCGCGGCCGCGGGATCTCGGCATCGTCTGCGCCTTCATTGGCCTCCGGATCGACTGGCAATGCTCCGGTCGGCTCGAGTGTGCCTTCAGCGAGCTGCCACCCACTGGTGGTGGCGATGGGCTCGTCCGCGCCGGGCAGATCGAGTATCTCACCCGGTCCGGGCCCGAATTCGTTCATGGCCGCGAATGGCGCCTCCATCGCGCCACACGACACCTCGATCCACGGCAGGAAAAACGCGCCAATCAGCGCCAACGACACGGGAAGCGACAGAATCATGCCGAACGAGGGGCGAGGGCGGGGCGATTCCATGATCGTGCCTTCTTGCCGGTCAACCGTCGGGTCGGCCACGTACCGACACCGTCGCTTTCCGTATCGGCAGGAACTCCCCGTGACTTTCGCAGTGCCGCCCGAGCGGTCAGGCCTCTTCGGAGACCTTGTCGGATTCCAGGAATCCTTCCAGCCGGCGAGCACGAACTGGGTGCTGGAGTTTTCGGATGGCCTTGGCTTCGACCTGGCGGACCCGCTCACGGGTAACCTTGAAGATCCGTCCGACCTCCTCCAGCGTGTAGGTGTATCCGTCGCCGATGCCATACCGCAGCTTGATGATCTCCCGCTCGCGATAGGTCAGCGTCTTGAGGATCTCCTCGATGCGATCCTTGAGCATCTCCGTCCCGGCCGATTCCACAGGACTCTCGGCCGAGTCGTCCTCGATGAAATCGCCGAAGTAGCTGTCTTCGCTTTCGCCGACGGGGCGGTCCAGCGAGATCGGGTGGCGCGAGATCTTCATGACGCGCCGCGTTTCGGCGATGCTCATGCCCGCTTCCTTGGCGATCTCCGTGACCGTCGGTTCGCGGCCCAACTCCTGCACGAGGCGCTTGGAGATGTTCCGCAATTTGCTCATCGTCTCAATCATGTGTACCGGGATGCGGATCGTCCGGGCGTGGTCGGCGATGGCGCGGGTGATCGCCTGGCGAATCCACCACGTTGCGTACGTCGAGAACTTGTAGCCGCGACGGTACTCGTACTTGTCCACCGCTCGCATCAAACCCGTATTGCCTTCCTGAATGATGTCCAGGAAGTTCAACCCCCGGTTGCGGTACTTCTTTGCGATCGAGACGACCAGCCGAAGGTTCCCGCCGGACAGCTCGCGCTTGGCCTGCTCGTAATCGTTGAAGACCTTCTCGATTGCTTTGACCCGCTTGCGGAGCGTTTCGGGTTCCTCGCGAACCAGGTCCATCAGCCCGCGGAGTTCCTCCTCCATCACCTCGACGTCCTCGGGAGGGATGTCCCGTTTATCGGCGCTGGCGATGGCGCGCTGCAATTCGCCCATCTTCGCCGAGATGTGCTGGAGCTTCTTCATCAGCGGCTGGACCTTCGCCGTCCGCAAGGACAGCTCCTCCAGCAGCGTCGCGGCGCGCCGGCGTCGGCGCCAGAGGTGCCTGCGAACTACCTTCCGCGTACGCTCACTCGTCCGCGAGGCGCGCAATTTCTGCCAGTTGTCCGCGTTCGCCTCGACGATCCGCTCAAGCGTCTTGAGATTCACCGGCATCCGTTCGCTCAGCGTCTCCTTGGCAAGGTTCTCGGCGGTGGAGACCTTCATCGTCCGATCGAACGGCAGATCGCCGGCGTGGACCTGCGCGAGAATCTCCATCGCCTGTTGGCAGCAGTAGTCGCTTTCCAGCACGCGACGGCGAAAGTGCATCCGCGTGGTCTCGATCTTCTTGGCCAGGGCGATCTCCTCGCTCCGCGTCAGCAGGGGGATCTCGCCCATCTGCGTCAGGTACATCCGCACGGGATCGTCGATGCGGCCGGGTTCGGCCTCCAGGTCCTCGATCGCCGCCTCGCCGGCGCTCTTGGCCTTCTTGGGCTTTTCCGGCTCTTCCTCCTCAGCGTCCGTGTCGGTGAAATCCTCGCGTTTCTGCACGTCGGACTCGTCGAGCAGTTCAATGCCCAACTCATCCAACGTCATCAGAAGCGAGTCGAGCTTCTCCGGGCTGACCGCCTCCTCGGGAAGGTCCTCGTTCATCTCCTCATACGTGAGGTACCCCCGCTGCTTGCCTTTGGCGATCAGGTCTTTGACGCTTGTATGGAGCGACTCGGTCATGTGCGGCTCCCGGGTTGGTCCCTCGGCGGCTTCTTGGCCCGAACCCCGCCATTTTAGGAGGGGCCGGCTGACCTGTCAACGCAACGCACCTAGTCCTGTCAACGCGATTCTCCGCCAGCGGCGGTTCGACATTTGCCGCACGCCTCCGTATCATCACGGCCTTCGGACGATGCGACAGGACATTACCGGATGTTTGCCCAAACCGCATTCATTCTGGACAATCCGGGCGTCAACGCGGCCGTGTTCCTCGCGTTGGGCGGCCTCTCGGCGGCGCTGGTCAGCATGGCCAAGTCCGGCTTCGGTAGCGGCGTCGGTCTGCTGGCCGTACCGATCATGATCTACGCCTGCGGCGGCGATGCGGCCGCCGCGACGGGCATTATGCTGCCGCTGCTGATTCTGTGCGACTACGTCGCCCTCATCCATTGGCGCGGGCAGTGGGAGCTGCGTCAGGTCTTGCTGCTGTTGCCCGGCACTGTCGTGGGTATCGGGGCGGGGGCGGCGCTGCTGTGGAGCTTTCGCCATGTCGGCCCGGACGCCGGCAAGCCGCATGCGGCCACGGGCGCGGCATTGAAGCTGGCGATCGGCCTGATTTCGCTGGGTTTCGTGGCGTTGCAGCTCCTGCGATCAGCGCGCCGCACGACGCAGGCCTATCGTCCGGGGCGTCCGACCGGACTGGGCTTCGGCGGCGTTGCGGGCGTGACGTCCACGCTCGCCCACGCAGCCGGGCCCGTCACCGCGATGTACCTGCTGCCCCAGAAGCTCGGCAAGAGCCGCTACGTCGCCACGACGGTGCTGTTCTACTGGCTGGCGAACCAGATCAAGCTCATCCCGTACGTCGGGCTGGGGATGATCCACGGCGGCTCGCTGGCGTCCTCGGCCGTGCTGATTCCGGCCGTGATCGGCGGGGCGTTGCTCGGCGTGACGCTGCACCATCGCATCGGCGAGCGGTCGTTCGCGGGCGTGGTCTATGGGCTGTTGGCGCTGGCCGGGGGCCACCTGACGCTCCAGGCCGTCCGGGCGCTGTGGTTGACGTAACCGCGGCAGTACCCCGGCGCCCTCCGCGCAAAACAAAGCGGCGGTCCTGAAGCGGACCGCCGCCGATGAATTCAAGGCAGCGTGTGGGTTAGCGTCTGCGGCGTCGCAGCAGCACGCCCAGCCCGCCGAGGCCCAGAAGCGTCATCGTCGCCGGTTCGGGCACCTGGCTGAAGGTCTG
>JAGXKT010000081.1 GCA_018335035.1 Phycisphaerae bacterium | reverse complement strand
CTTCGTGGCGACGCCGGTAAATGTCTCGGCAATCTCCTCAAGCACCGGGGCCAGCGCCGCGCCGACGTGGAAGACGCCCATCTTGACGACCTTCCACAGGGCATCGAGCGCGTCGGTGAACTGCTCGGCCGCCTGGGCGTCCTCACCCGACATCGTCAGCCCCAGGCGGCGGGCCTCTGCCTGGAGAATCTCGATCCCCTTGGCCCCACTGGCCATCATGGGCAGCAGTTGCGTGCCCGCTCGGCCGAACAGGGCCTGGGCCAGCGCCGCCTTGCGGGTGGGGTCCTCGACGCGGCTGATCGCCTCGGCCAGCATCTTGAACTGCCGCTCGGGGGCCAGGCCGGCGAGGTCCTTGTATTCCAGGCCCAGATCGGCCAACGCGTCGGTCTGCGTGCTCAGCCCGCGCCCGGCGTCGTAAATGCTCCGCTGCATCCGGCGGAAGCCGGTCTCCATGGCCTCCAGGGACGTGCCCGTCTGGCTGGCAGCAAACGTCAGTTCGCTGAGCGCCTCGACGCCGAAGCCCGTGCGCTTGGCCATCTTGGCGACCTGGTCGCCCATCGAGCCGAACGCCTTGGTCGCCCCCAGCATCGGCGCGAGCATGGCCGCGCCCAGCCCCGCGAGCTTCAGCCCCAGGTTGCGGATGCGGTCGCCGAAGGCCTTGAGTCGCTTCTCGGCCCGGCGCAGCCCGCGCACGAGCTTACTGTCGTCGGCGAACAGCTCGACGAAGGCCCGGCCAGCTCGGATTGCACCAGTAGCTGCCACTAGTCTTGCCTAACACCCGCTGCCGGGGTAACATGCTCCTTGTCACGGAATGACATAGAATCGGGGTGCTGCATGAAGAAGCTCATAGGTTGTGTCCTACTCTTCACAATTGTGATTCTTGCCGCGTCCTTCGCTGTTGTGCGGACCGAAGGCAGCCAGAGAATTTCGACTTCCGCCTCTGACAACGTAGCAATCCGTCTTTCAAGCCGAGACTCGCGGTTCCGGTTCGTCTCCGTGCGCAGTGCAGGGCTATCCGGTGAGGTCCGCGTCTACGAACGCCACGATCTCGGCTGGCCTTTGAAAGCTCTTCGGACCGATAGCTGCCCACAGGACGGCACTTGGTATGCCAACCTGGACTTGTGCAGACTTGGCGTGAACTTCGCCGTCGCCTCTATCGTCTCTGCGATCATTGTCATTGGGCTGTCTGGTCTCCGTCGATCACGCCAGAAACCCGTTGCACCTGAGACACAACCCGTCCAGACCACGTCGGGTCGCTCGTTATGGGGCGTGGCATTAGGAACCATCCTTGTTGCCGTTCCTCTTTTCTCCTGGTGGGCCTATTGCTATGCCTATGAAGACCAATTCCTTTTCAAGGAACACCGATGGCTCTCCGATTTCGGTAGACACCTCCGTCTCGTCGGCCTCCTGGGCCTTCTTGTCTATGGCGCTACATGGCTGATGCTTGTCCGCTATTGCAGGCGCGGTATGCCCAAACGGTTGTCGAGCGAACAGGCCTGCCCGGGCTGCTGATATCCTTGCTACCGTGCTCCAGGGCGTGTTTCATCCTTGTCGTCCACCGGCAGCGCGAACCAGCCCTCGTACAGGTCCATGCGGCCCGCGACGGGCTCGCCGTTGGCGTCCTTGACCCAGACCTTCACGTCCTCGACGGTCTCCCGCAGGCGCACGGGCGTGCCGTGCGGGACGTAGATCGTCCGGACGCAGCCGGTCAGCAGGAGAATTGGGATCAGGAACGGAATCAGGCGTTTCAGGAGGTTCATGGCTCTCTCCAATGCTCGCGGACCTTGGCCCGCAAGCGGTCGCGGGTCTGGCGGTCCGGGTGGGCGTCCTGGGCCGTGGGCCGCGATTGGTTCACGACCCACGGCAGAAGGACACGGACGACGGCGGCGATGAGGGTGATCAGCCACTGCACGGCTCAGCCCCTTCGACGCGCTCAGGGCAGGCCTCCGTCGGTACGGGCTTGTCCAGGCCTGCCTGCCGCAGTCTTGGCGAAGGCAGGTTGCCCGACGCCTCCAGTTCCGCATGCACGATCTGAATGCCCTCGCGCAGTTCGGCCTGGACCTTCGCGTCTGCGGGCTTGCCGCGCGCTTCCTCGTAGACCTTGACCACGTAGTTCAGCGCCGCGTTGAGCCGGTTGAGCGCCTTGTTCGGGGTGTCGTCGGGAATCTCCTTCTCGGCCCATTTCACGGCCGCGATGATCGTCCCCTCGAACGCCTGCCAGGCGGGCTTGGCGGCGTAGAGCTTGTTGAGCGCCCAGACCAGGACCGCCGCCAGTGCCGCGATGGCGAGCGGGCTGTTGGCCGCCGTCCAGATCGCCTCGAGAATCGCTGCTGCATCCATCGTCTCAGTCCTCCGTGCTTGGGGTTTCTCCGATGAACTCTGCCCTCATGTCCGTGATGTTCTCCTTCGTCACGCGAATCGCGGGTCCGCGCTGTCGCGGGGCGTGCGGGTTGAAGTCGTCCGGCTGGAACGGCTTGGACTTCTTCGGGTCGCGGTGGCAGTTGGCCAGCATCGCCAGCACGCTCGCCGTCTGCTGCCAGTCGTGGCGGCTGCGGCCGTCGGCCGCGTCCAGCAGCTCGCGCAACGTCAGCTCTCGGGGGTCGATCCCGGCGGCCCCGGCGA
>JAGXKT010000017.1:26174-50657 GCA_018335035.1 Phycisphaerae bacterium | reverse complement strand
CCGGCCATGGCTGGTGCCCAACGTCACCTGCGTCTCGGCGTGCTGCTGTCCGGCGGCGGGCGGACGCTGCTGAACCTGCTCGACGAGATCGACGCCGGCCGGCTTGATGCCGAGGTCGCCGTCGTGATCGCCTCGCGCGCGTGTGCCGGCGCCGAGCGGGCCCGCGCCCGCGGACTGGACGTCCGCGTGGTCGCGTATCGTTCGTTCGTGGCCGACGGCGGCGCCGACGTGGACGGCTACTCGGCAGCGATCGTCGCGCCTCTCGACGAGGCGAACGTGGACCTGGTCCTCGAGGCGGGGTTGCTGTCGTTCTGGCGGATTCCGTCGCGCTACCTCGGGCGCGTGATGAACATTCACCCGGCGTTGCTGCCGAGTTTCGGCGGGCAGGGCATGCACGGGCGCCACGTACACGAGGCGGTGCTGGCGGCCGGGTGCAAGGTCTCCGGCTGCACGGTCCACTTCGCCAACAACGAATACGACGCCGGACCGATCATCGCCCAGCGCTGCGTGCCCGTCCGCGAGGACGACGACGCGGACGCCCTGGCCGCGCGGGTGTTCGAGCAGGAGTGCATCGCGTATCCTGAGGCGGTACGTTTGTTCGCGGCCGGTCGGCTGCGGATCGAAGACGGCCGGGTCCGCGTGCTCGACACGTAAGCCGGCACCGGTCGGCACGTTGAGCGGCAGGAGCACATGAGATGACCGAACTATGGAACACCATCGCCAAGTTCGTGGAGCAGTATCTCAGCATCTCGCCGCAGCTTCTGGCCAAGCTTCTCTGGACGCTGCTGGTCCTGCTGGGCTACTTCCTGATCCGCAAGCTGGTGATCGGCCTGACCGGGCGGCGGATCAAGGACGTCGCGCGCAAGTACATCGCCAGCAAGACGATCAGCTACCTTCTGGGGGCGGTGGCGTTGGTGGCACTGGTGCGGATCTGGCTCGGCGGAGCGGCCGGGCTGGCGACCTATCTGGGCTTGGTCTCGGCCGGTGTCGCGATCGCACTGCAGGACCCGCTGAGCAACCTCGCCGGGTGGGTGTACATCCTGGCGTCCAAGCCGTTTACCACGGGCGACCGGATTCAAATCGGCGATCGCGCCGGCGACGTGATCGACATCCGCCTGTTCCAGTTCACCGTCAATGAGATCGGCAACTGGGTCAACGCCGACCAGAGCACCGGCCGAATCATCCACGTGCCCAACAACCGCATCTGGAAGGACCCGTGCGCCAACTACACGCAGGGGTTCAACTTCATCTGGAACGAGGTAGCGATCACCATCACGTTCGAGAGCAACTGGCGGAAGGCCAAGGACATCCTCACCCGCATCGCCGGCGAGCAGTCGATCATCAAGTCCGAGCACGCGGCCGCTCAGATTCGCGGCGCCGCCCAGAAGTTCCTGATTCACTACGAGAACCTCACGCCGATCGTGTGGACGTCGGTCGCCGCCTCCGGCGTGACGTTGACGGCACGCTACCTGTGTGCCCCCCGGCGGCGGCGCAGCTCGTCCGGGCGCATCTGGGAGGCCGTGCTCGTTGAATTCGCCGCCTGCGAGGACATTGACTTCGCCTATCCGACGCAGCGGTTCTATAACAATCTCGCCGAGGGCAAGCCCGGCGCCCGCGCCGACGCCCCGCAACAGGGCGACCAGCCATCACACTGACCCCAGCCAAGGAGCCCCCATGCCACGCCGTAAGACGATGCCCAAGCGACTGCGCCGCGACGAAAGTTTCTTTGGTCTGCACTTCGACTACCACATGCACATGGGCTGTACGGAGGTGGGGCGAAACGTCACCCGCCGGATGGTCCGCCGGATCATCGACGAAGCCCGCCCCGATTACATCCAGATCGACTGCAAGGGTCACAAAGGCATTGCCAGCTACCCCACGCGGGTCGCCTACCCGGCGCCGGGATTCGTGCGCGATCCGGTGCGGATCTTCCGCGAGGTGACGGCCGAGGCGGGCGTGGCGCTGTACATGCATTATTCCGGCGTGCTGGACGCCGAGGCCTGTAAGCGCCACCCGAGCTGGGCCGCCCGCAACGCCGACGGCAAGCGCCACGGGCGTACTACGAGCGTCTTCGGCCCGTACGTCGACAAGCTGCTGATCCCCCAGCTCAAGGAGCTGCGCGACGAGTACCACGTCGACGGCATCTGGTTGGACGGCGAATGTTGGGGCGTCGAGCCGGACTACTCCCGCTGGGCGCGCAAGGCCTGGACCGCCGAGACCGGCCGAAAGAAGCTCCCCGTCCCCGGCGATGCGGACTACGGGCGGTTCTTGGAATTCTGCCGCGAGGGATTCCGGCGGTATCTGCGGCACTACGTCGACGCGATGCACGCCCACGACGGCGACTACCAGATCGCCAGCAACTGGGCGTTCAGCTCGAACATGCCGGAACCGGTTTGCGCGGACGTGGACTTCCTGTCCGGCGACTACGCCTGGCTCAACAGCGTCAACTCGGCGCGATTCGAGGGCCGCTGCCTCAGCCGGCAGGGCAAGCCGTGGGACCTGATGGCCTGGAGCTGCGCGACGATCCTCGGTCAGGCGCATTGGTCGACCAAGCCGATCGCCCAGCTCAAGCAGGAGGCGGCCGTCGTGCTCGCTCTCGGCGGGGGCTTTCAAGCGTACTTCAAGCAGAAGGCCGACGCCTCGATCAACGACTGGACGGTGGCGTTGATGGGCGAGCTGGCGCGGTTCTGCCGTGCCCGCCAGGACGCGTGCCACGAGGCGACGCCCGTGCCGCAGATCGCGCTGGTCTACCCGGGCAAGAGCTTCTACCGGATGACTGAGCGTACCTTCGCGCCGTGGAACGGCGAGTGCAAAGCCACCACGGGCATCCTGCACGCTCTGCTGGACGCCCGGCTGCCCGTCGAGATCGCCATGGAGCACCACCTTGAAGGGCGCATGGACGACTACCCGCTGATCGTGATTCCCGAGTGGGACTGGCTCGAGCCGCACTTCCGCCGCGAACTGCTCGCGTACGTCCGCGGCGGAGGCAACCTGCTGGTTATCGGCGCGCGGGCGTGTCGCCCGTTCGCCAAGCCGCTCAAGGTCCGCCCCACCGGAAAGGTGCACAACGCGTTGGCCTTCCTCGCCCACGCGGACTTCATGACCGGGCTGAACCTGGACGTCCAGTCGGTCCGTCCGGCGGCCGGGGTGCGAACCTTCGCCCGGCGGCACGTGGAGAACGACCCCCGCACGGACGCCGAGCCGGTCGCGACGATCACCCGCTTCGGCAAAGGGCGCATCGCGGGCGTGTATGCCGATCTCGGCGAAGTCTACGCCGCCAGCCGAACGACGGTCGTGCGCGACATGCTCGGCGACATGGCGCGGGAACTGATGGGCGAGAAGTTGCTGGTCGAGCTGGCCGGCTCGCACAACGTCGACGTGACGCTGATGCGCAAGGACGGCACGCTGCGGGTGAACCTGATCAACACGGCCGGTCCGCACGGCGACCCGACGGTGTTCGTCTTCGACGAGGTGCCCGTCGTCGGCCCGCTGGAGCTGACCGTCCGCCTGGGGCGCAAACCCAAGGCGGTCCGCATCGTGCCCCGCGGCGGGCGCGTCACCTGGCGCTACGGCAAGGGTCTGCTGCGGGTCACGCTGCCGCGCCTCGAACTGCACGAGGTCGTCGTGATCGACGACTGAGCGCACCCGCACCGCGTCCGCAAAGGAAAGCCGAGGCACCGCCGTGCCTCGGCTTCGTTCGTCCGGCACAGGCAGCGCCGATACGTTATAGCTCCAGCGGCGAGACGTAGTCGCCCTTGGCGTCGCGCAAGGCCTCGAGGCGCTGCCGCTGGGCGGCAAGCGTCTGGAAGAGCACGTCCGGCGCGTCACTCACCTCGCGGTAGATCTTCTCGATCCGATCGATCTTGGCGAGGTTCTCCGGAACGCGGATGGTGAACTGCGCGACGTAGTCTTCCTGCGAGTAGTCCTTGTCGCGCACCTCGCGGAAGAGGCGCTTGAGGTCCTCATAGCGCGGGATGCGTCCGGTCGGCGTGTCGATCCCCTCCGCGTCGCCGTGCACGCGCAACTCCATCCACTTGACCCACACGGCCTTGTCTAGCATGCCGTTGAGGTACTTGCCGTCCTCGCCTTTGAGGAAGTAATTGGTCGCGAAGATCCTCGGCACGGCCGTCAGATCGGCGGCGAAGTCGAGGTTGTTCTGGATGTACTTGCCCAGCGGCATGGACAGGAAATCCAGGTTGCTCATCAGGTTGAACTTGCGGACGCCCTCGGCGCCGAGTGTTGCGGCCGTCGTTTCGCTCTCCAGCGCCGCGCCCATGGTGATGATCCCGTGGGCCCAGTCGAAGCTCTCGGTGACGGGCACGGACGTGTCGCTGTCGCGTCCGCCGTAGATCACGCCGCCGACCGGCACGCCCGCCGGATCGTCGGCGCGCGGGTCGCGGTTGGACAGGTCGGCGATCCGCACCGTGTAGCGGGCGTTCTTGTGCGAGGCGGTGATCTCGTTGCCCTGCTCGTCGGTCTTGCCCTTGTGCCACGGGCCGGAGTGATTGACGCCCTCTTCGGGCAGTTCGCAGCCCATGCCGAGCCAGTACGGCCGGCCGTCTTTGACCAGTACGTTGGAGAAGATCACCTCGCCCGGCGTGGTCAGGACGTTGTAGATGACCGGATCGCCGTCGCCGTTGACGTCGCGGATGATGCCGAAGATGCCGCTTTCGACGTTGACCGTCCGCGCCTCGCCATCGACGCCGCGGAGGTAGGCCAGGTCGTCCCCGACGATGGTCTCGCCGGGCAGCATGGCCGTGGAGGTCTTGCCGCAGGCGCTGGGGAACGCACCGGTGAAGTACGTCACGCGGTCGCCGGGTCCGTGAACGCCCATGACGAACATGTGCTCGGCGAGCCAGCCCTCGCGGTCGGCCTTGCGGATCGCCAGGCGCAGGGCGAGCTTCTTGAGCCCCACCGTGTTGCCGGCGTACTGCGTGTTGGCGCTGTAGACGCGGTCGTCGACGATGTCGATGTAGACGCGGCGCTGGTCCACGTCCGCGCTGACGGGATGGCCGTGCGGGCTCTCCAACCGTCCGGCCGAGTGCATGAAGCGGAAGAAATCGCCGCCTTCGACCTTCTTGAACTGCTCGTAGCCGGGCCGGTAGAGCAGGTCTTCGCTGTGGGCGACGTAGCACGAATCGGTCACCTGCACGCAGGAGACGCTGAACCGCGAATCCGTCGGGCCCAGGCAGAAGAACCGCACGTAGGCCTGCTTGCCTTCCATCGCGCCGTCGAGGATGTCACGCACCTCGGCGAGGCCCTCGTCGCGCCCGACGGCGTTGAGCCGTCCGCCGAGGTCCATGCCCTCGGGCACCAGGTACTTGGTCCGCTCCTTGTCGCGGGCCTGATCGTTGTAGCCGTCGAAGTGCACGGTGTGCCCGTCGACGGCGAGGGGGACTTCCTCGCCGATCTCGATCGCCCGCTCGCGGATGTAGCGCACGTCGGCGTCAGAGTCGTCGCAGACCTTGACCGAGTCCGGCCGGCCGAGCTGGACGGCGTCAGCGACGAAGGTATGCAGCGCCTCGTTGTCGATTGCGTCGAGCTTGGCGAAGCTCTCGGCGTCCATCTTGTCGGTCAGAATGTTCGCGTATTCGTCCTTCATGGTACAGAACGTCCTTTCGCGCGACGGGGCAGGTTCGGCCGATGAGGCGCACGCCGCACAGCCCTAAGGCATGCCGGTGACGCCAACTCGGGCGGGCGGGTTGCCCTGCGCAGCCGCGCAGCGCGCAGGGATCCACCCGTCTATTTCATAGCGGCCCGAACCTTATACTCGCCAAACGCGGGCGCGTCAAGCGCCGGCATTGCCCGCCCGGCGCGCCGGGCCTATAATGCCCGCCGTGCGCACCATCGCCGTAATCAACCAGAAAGGCGGCGTCGGCAAAACCACGACCGTGGCGAACCTCGGCGCGGCGCTGGGGCGCCGCGGACGCGACGTGTGCCTGATCGATCTCGATCCCCAGGCGCACCTGACGCTGCACTTCGGCATCGAACCGGACATGGGCGCGTCGAGCATCTACGACGTGCTGACGGGCGAGACCACGCCGAACCAGGCCGCGCGCAAACTCGCAGACAATCTTCACCTCGTCCCCTCGGTGATCGACCTGGCGGCGGCGGAGATGGAACTGTCCGGAACGGTCGGGCGCGAGCAGATCCTCTCCGACAAGCTGCGCGACGCGCCGCCCGCGGCCGAGATCGCGCTGATTGACTGCCCCCCCTCGCTCGGGCTGCTGACGCTCAATGCCCTGGCCGCCGCCGATGAGGTCTACATCCCCCTCCAGGCACACTTCCTGGCGCTGCAGGGGCTCGGAAAACTGTTGGAGACCGTCGCCCTGGTCTCCCGGCGGATCAACCCGCGGCTCCGCGTCGCCGGCGTGATCCTGTGCATGTACGAGTCCACCACCCGACTGGCCGCCGAGGTGCTCGAAGACCTCAAGGCCTTTGTCGCCGACGCACGCGGTGCCGACGTGCCCTGGGCGGACATGGCCGTGTTTGACACCGTCATCCGCCGCAACGTTAAGCTCGCCGAGTGCCCGTCGTACGGCGTGACGATCTTCGACTACGAGCCGCGATCGCACGGGGCGGCCGACTACAACGCCCTCGCCGATGAGTTCCTCGCGCGAGCCGGCGCACCGCCAGCCGACGTCGACGCTACGCCGGAGCCGACGGCCTCTGCCTCCCCAGCGCCGACCAAGCCGCCGCAACCCGCGGATTCGTCCCAGAACGTGACGGAAACGCCCCCGCCCGGGCCCGACACGCCTGCGCCCACGACACCGCAGCCGCCTTCGTCCAAGCCGCCGGACCGGCAGGACCCGCCGACGCCATGAGCCGACGCCGCGTCCATCCGCTGCTGCGCCGCGGGCTGCCGGTCGCAACCGTCGTCGCCTGGTGCACGGCGTTCGCTCTGACGCACGTGCCGGCCGAGAAACTTCCCCACCTGGGCACCGGCGACGCTGCGCTCCACGCGATCGGTTATTTCGTCCTGGCGGGGCTTCTGTGGGCAACGCTGGCCGTCCGCGGCGTCTGGCCGCCGCGCCGGGCGACGCTGGTGATCTGCGTCATGATCGTCTATGCCGCGCTCGACGAGGCCACCCAGACCTTGCCCGCCCTGCGGCGCGCGGCGAGCATGGCCGACTGGCTGGCCGACGTGGGCGGCGCCGTCGCGGCGGTTGGCATCGGCGAGGGCGCCATCGCGCTCGCGCTGCGACGGCGGCGCAAGCGTTGACGCCCCGCCCCACGGGCGGTAGCGTGACGCCGATGGGCGAGCCGATTTACATTATCGACGGGCACTGGCAAATCTACCGTGCCTATTACGCGCCCTTCCGCGACCTGACCAGCCCCTCCGGCGAGCCCACACGGGCGACGTACGTCTTCTGCACCACGCTGCTGAAGTTCATCGCCGAGCGATCACCGGCGTACCTGGCGATGGCGATCGACGGACCGACCGAAGATCTGCACCGTCGACAGCTCTACGAAGACTACAAGGTCACGCGCGAAGCGCCACCGGACGACTTCGCCCCGCAGGTTGAGCGGATCCTGCAGATCGTCCGGACGATGGGCGTCGCGATCCTCGAAGCCGACGGCTACGAGGCCGATGACGTGATGGCCACGGCCGCCGAGCGGCTTACCGATCAGCGCGACCTCGTACTCGTCAGCCGCGACAAGGACCTCGATCAGCTCGTGACCGACCGCGTCACGCTTTACGACCCGATGAAGGACGAAGTCATCGACGCCGACGCCGTGCGGCGCCACCGCGGCTACGGGCCGGACCGGGCCGTCGAGGCCCAGGCGCTCATGGGCGATTCTACCGACAACGTCCCCGGCGCGCCGGGCATCGGGCCCAAGACGGCCGCCAAGCTCGTCGCCCGCTACGGCTCGGTCGAGCAGGTCCTCGCCCACGCCGATGACATCGGCGGCAAGACCGGGCGAACCCTCGCCGAACACGCCGAGCAGGTCCGCCTGTCGCGCCAGCTGGTCGCCCTGGAGCGGAACGTGCCGATCGACCTCGACCCGGAACAGATGCGCTTCGTCGGCGTGCCCGTCGACGCCCTCCGGCCGATGTTCGAGCACCTCGGCTTCAACCGCCTGCTCGACCGGCTGGACGAATTGCCGGACGCCCAGCGTGCCGATGCAACCGGCACTCCCGTCCGCTCGCACGCCGACACCGGTAGCGCGTCATCGACCGACGCGCCGACGATCAGCGTGCCGGACGGGCAGACCACGGCCGCGGACTTCACCTACACGTGCGTGGACACCCCCGAAGCGCTGGACGCCCTCGTCGCGGCGCTCGACGGCATCACGCGGCTGGCCGTCGATACCGAGACGACCTCGCGTCGGGCGATGTGGGCCGAGCTGGTCGGCATCTCCCTGTCGGCCGAAGCCGGCGAGGCGGTCTACGTCCCCGTGCGAGGACCGCTCGGGGCCCGGGTGCTGCCGGTCGAACTCGTGCGCGACACACTCGGCGCGATCCTCGCCGACCCGAGCGTCGAGAAGGTCGGGCAGAATATCAAGTATGACCTCATCGTGCTCGCCGAGGCGGGCTTCGAGGTCGCCGGGCCCGTATTCGACACCATGGTCGCCGCCCACGTGCTGGACTCGGCGCGGATGAGCTACGGCCTCGGCGCCCTGGCAGCCGAGCTGCTCAACCATCGCTGCATTCCCATCGAAGAGGTCATCGGTCGCGGACGCAAACAGGTGACCATGGACGCCGTGCCCGTCGATGTCGTCGCGCCCTACGCGGCCGAGGACGCCGACGTGACGTTTCGCTTGGCCGAGGTGCTCCGTGCGCGCCTGCGCGACGAGGGGCTCGCGACGTTGATGGGCGAGCTGGAGATGCCGCTGCTGCCGGTGCTGGTCGCCATGGAGCGCCGCGGCATCCGCGTGGATCCGACCGCGCTGAAGCGCATGGAGACGGAGCTGTCCGCCCAGGCCGATGCGCTGCGCGAGCGGATCGTCGCCGCGGCCGGGCACGAGTTCAACGTGGACTCGCCGAAGCAGCTTTCCGCCGTGCTGTTCGACGAGCTGGAGCTGCCCGTGCTCAAGAAAACCAAGACCGGCGCCAGCACCAGTGCGGCCGTTCTCGAACAGCTCGCCGTCTCACACGACCTGCCCGCGTTCGTGCTGGACTACCGCAAGCTCACCAAGCTCCTCAGCACGTATCTCAAGGCGCTGGCAGGTTTTATCCACCCGAGAACCGGACGGATTCACACGGTTTTCCACCAGGCGGGCACGGCGACCGGACGGCTGTCCAGCAGCGACCCGAACCTCCAGAACATCCCCATCCGAACGGACCAGGGGCGCAAGATCCGCTCGGCGTTCGTCGCCTGCGAGAATTGCGTGCTGCTTTCGGCGGACTACTCGCAAGTCGAGTTGCGCGTCCTGGCGCACCTTTGCGGCGACGAGACGCTTATCGACGCCTTCGAGCGGGATGAGGACATTCATCGGATCGTCGCGGCCGAGGTGTTCGACGTGCCGCCCGCGGACGTCACCGACGCCCAACGCGCGCGAGCCAAGACGGTCAACTACGGCATCATCTACGGGCAGACGGCCTTCGGGCTGTCCGTGACGCTTCGGATTCCCCGCAGCGAGGCGGCGGCGTTCATCGAGCGCTACCGCAGCCGCTTCGGACGCATCGACGCCTTCCTCGAAGCGTGCGTCGAACGCGCCAAGCGAGACGGCTACGTCGAGACGCTGTTCGGCCGGCGGCGCAGGATCAGCGAGATCGACTCGCGCAACCCGCAGCGCCGCGCCCTGGCCGAGCGGCTGGCGATCAACTCCGTGGTGCAGGGCTCGGCCGCCGACCTCATCAAGCGCGCCATGCTCCGCATCGACCGTCGCACGCGCGACGAGCAGCGCCCCGCGCGGATGCTGCTGCAAATCCATGACGAGCTTCTGTTCGAAGTGCCGGTCGACGCTGTTGACGCCGAGCGCGAGATGATCGTCGCCGAGATGTGCGCCGCGGCCGAGCTCGACGTGCCGCTGACGGTCGACGTCGGCGTCGGCGAAAACTGGATGAAGGCCAAGTAGCGCGATTCCGCCGGCGAGCGAGCTTCCGACCCCGCCCGGCGTGGCCTGCGCTGTCGCCCTCGCGCCACCCGGAGTGGGGCGCAGACAACCATGAAGACGGCGCAAAGCGTGTGTTAAGATTGCGCTTGTGCGCGGCCAACGGGTGGGCTATGTTCTGCGGCCTCGAAGGAATCCCGAGCCAAGCGAGGTGGCATGGACCGGCCGGAAAAGCCCCAAAGTACGCCTTCAGCTGAACTTGCGGAGGTCACCGCCCGACAGCGCCCGCCGGAGCACGTCTGGCTGCGAGCCATCCTCGCCGTGGCGGCGTTGCTGGCGTTCGTGGCCGCGTTGAAAATCATGGGCCACGGGCTGAAGACCATCGCCACGGTGCCCGAGTCCGAGGCGTTTCTCACGTCATTGTTTGACTACGTCTGCCATCCTGTGGCGGGCCTGGCCGTCGGCGTGCTCATGACCTCGCTGGTGCAATCCAGCAGCTTCACCACATCGTTTACGGTCGGGCTGGTCGCCGCCGGGCAGATCAGTTTGATCCACGCCGTGCCCATCGTCATGGGCGCCAACATCGGCACGAGCGTGACCAACACCATCGCCTCGTTGGCGTACGTTCGCCGCCCGCTGAATTTCCGCCGATCGCTGTCGGCCGCGACGGTGCACGACTTCTTCAACCTTTGTGCCGTGACGCTGTTGATGCCGTTCGAAGTGGCGTTCGGCGCGATTTCGCGCCCCGCCCAGGCCGTCGCCAACGCGATCAGCCACTGGGGCTACTTCGCACATGACCCGAAGAAGTTCAACCTCGTCAAAATGATTGTCAAGCCGATCAACGAAGCCCTGGACTGGCTTCTGATGGGCGTTCTAGGCCTCTCGCCGACGGTGGCCGGGGCGGTCCAGGCGGCCGTCGCCGTGGCGATTCTCTTCGCGGCGTTGCTGCTTCTGGTCAATCTGCTCCAGGGGTTGGTCAAGAATCGCCTCAGCGGGCTGTTCGAGCGGACGTTCTTCCGCAACCAGGGCGTCGGGTTGCTGGTCGGCGTGCTGCTGACCGTCTGCGTGCAGAGCTCATCCGTGACGACCTCGCTGATGGTGCCGCTGGTCGGCGCGGGCATTCTGCGGCTGCGTCAGGTGTATCCCTACACGCTCGGGGCCAACATCGGCACGACCATGACGGCGATGATCGCGGCGTTGGCAACGGCCAATGCGGCCGCCGTGGGCTGTGCCGTGGCGCATCTGCTGTTCAACCTGATGGGCACGGCCGTGTTCTGGCCGCTGCAATGGATTCCGATCTCACTGGCCAAGGGCTACGCCAAACTGGCCACGCGCCGTCGACTGATCGCCCTGGCCTACATTCTCGTCCTGTTCTTCGCGTTGCCGATCATCGCGCTGATCGCGGTGGGCACGATGTGACCGAGGCGCCCGGGGCGCCGTCGGGAGGTGAACTATGTTCAAGGAACTGATCAACGCACTGCGGCGCAAAGACGCCATCAACGAGCTGGCCGCCGACGTTGGGCGGATGCTCGAAAGCGGCCAATGGATGTTCGAGCGCGCCGCCGAAGCCCTGATGACCGAGGCGGACTGGGACGGCATGGCCGAGGAACTCTACGCCCGGGACCGCCGAATCAACGAGATCGAGCAGAGCGTCCGTGAGCGGATCGTCACGCATCTGTCGGTCAGCGACCGGGCGGACCTCAGCGGCTGCCTGGTGCTGATGAGCGTCGTCAAGGATGCCGAGCGCATCGGCGACTACTGCAAGAACATCTTCGAGGTCGCGCGCTTCTACCGTCGCGCCCACACCCACCCGGAATACGCCGCCACGCTCGATGACATCCGCAACCACACGGCGCCGCTGTTCGAACAGGCCAAAATCGCCCTGACCGCCGCCGACCGCGACGTCGCCTACGAGGTGCTCGACAAGGCCGGCAAGCAGCGCGGCCGGTGCGACGTCGTCATCCGCCAACTGCTCCAGGTTCACGGCGAGATGGCCCCCGACGAGGCCGTCGCCTACGTCCTGCTGGCGCGGTTCTACAAGCGCGTCGCCGCCCACCTGGCCAATATCGCCACCAGCGTCGTCTCGCCGGTGCCGATGATCGACTACCGCGGAAAGCAATTGCCCGAGAACGCCGACGACGATTAGCTCACTCCGCGAGCATACAGGGCGAGCCCACACGCGCCGCCGCAAGGCCGCGCACGCCTCGTCCGCAGCAGACGCCGGCAGCAGAGCTGCCGCCCTGCAGTTCACGCCGCCAACAGGTCGCGCAGGTCGTAGGTTTTCCACGGCCCGGCCGTGGCGGGGATGCGGTTCAGCGAGACGTGCATCCGCATGGAGCCGGGCTCAAAGATCACCGACTGGACGTTGTGAATCACGCCGAACCGCTCGACTCGCACGGCGTGCAGGACGCGTTTGATGTCGTCAACGGTCATCTGCCCATGGCGGGCCCGCGCCGTGCGGCGCAGGCGGTCCAGGCGCGAGCACCTGCGGTCGCCGCTGCGGGCCGGCGTCGCGACGAAATTGTTCGTCGCCGCCAACACACCGCGCTTGCCCCGCCGGACGGTGTGCGCGTCGCGGTGCAGCTCGCAGACCAGCGCCTCGCCGGCGTCTGCGACCATCACGTTCATCGCGATGGCGTGCTTCATCGCGCCCAGCGCGGCGACCATCTCAGCCGCCGAGCCGCTGCGCTGGGCCGCCAGACGCATCGCCAGTTGAATCGGCAATCCGCGGGGCCCGGCGGCGACGGGATCGGCCGCGTTGAACACCAGCATGTTGCCGAACACCACGCCATCGGTGTTGATGCCCGTAAACGCGCCGACCATGCCCACAAACCCCATCGCCACGAACGGGCGGGCATCCGTGGCGTGGTAGACCACCAGCACGCTGCCGCGGTCGCCCACGGCGAAGTCGAAGTAATCGGCGTTCCGCCCCATCAGCAGCGTCCCGTCGCGCGTCGCCTCGCCCCACATTGCCAGCGTGCTGCACGCCACGCGCGGCACCACGTTCAGCGCCAGCAGGTAGTCGTACGGCACGTCGGCCTGCTCGGCGATGATGCGAATCTGCTCGCGAAAATCCTCCGGCAGCGCCCCGGCGGCCGTGCGCGCATGCGCGATGTACGGCTGCATCGTCTTCTCGGGCAGCATCGCACGGCCGTAGGCGACGAACGCACGAATCGCCGCGCCCAGCAGGCGCCCGTACTGCTGCGCCATCTCGCGCCCCGTGCCGTAAAGGTGCAACACCGGGATATGCTCGTCGACGACCAATCGCGGCTGGCCCGGCGCGCCGCCGCCGACGTGTAGCGCGGGCGGTTCCTCGCCCTGCGGCCGCAAGTGCCGCGGCGTCAGCAGCTCCGCCCGCAACCGCTCGCGGTGCACGCACGCACAGCCGCGATTGAACACGCACGCTACCAGCAGGCCGAGCCCAAGCCCGACCAACCGCAACGGCCTGAGTTGCCGCCAGACGCGGAATGAAAGCCAACCTCTCATGCGTGCTCACCACCTCTCGACAAGACGCGGCAACGCGGGCCTGCCCCCGGCGGCCGGCGGAACGCCGCGCACGATTCCACCGGCGACCCGCCCTGCGGGGCAGCGCTGCCGGGCCTGCTCGCTGGGACATGATTTGGCAAATGCCCGCAGGCCGGGAGACCCCGTCTTCACAGCTTCTATGCCTACGACTGGTCGATGAGTCAATGGGTCACCTGGTCAATTGGTGGCAGCATGCGGCACACGCCTGACATGCCAGAACCACTTGACTGACTGCATGACCTCGTGCCGAGCCCGTTCTGCGGGCATGCATGTCGAAGAGCCGTAGGGGCCCTCCGCTGCGCCGGCTTCGGGTCGCACGCCCGCTTGGCGGCGCCCCGGGCTATGAACAAACGCCCTGCGCGGGCCGACTCCCGGGCTTCACGGCAGGAACTTCTCGGCCGCGCTGAGTTTCTCGGGCAGGTAGGTGCCCGCGACGTATTCCAGCCCGTGCTTGGCCAGGGCCTGCTGCTCGACACGGACGCCCATTGCGAGCATTGTCTCCAGCGCCTTTTGCCAGGCCTTGTAGTGCCGGATGAACGGGTCGTTGCTCAGCGCGTCGCGGGCCCGCTTGATGTCCACGTCCTTCAGCGGGTGCGTCGGCAGCTCGTAGGCCTCGATGTCGCCCGGCGTGACGCCGAGGAAGTGCGCCTGCGGCACGCAGAAAAACTCGTTGAGATGGGCCGCGTTTCCCGAGCCGACCTTCAGCGTGCGATAGATGTTGAGATACCCGTACGGGTCGCCGTCGGTGAAGACGTAGACGGGCATCTTCTTCGCGTCGGCGAGGCGGCGGATGAACCGTCGGCACGCCCGGCTGGGCACACCGCCCATCGAAACGAGGATGCACGCGTGCGTGTCGAAGAAGTCCTCCTCGACGAGTCGCTCGAACATGCCCTTGGTCTCGACGGCGAGGACGAACGTGGCGTCGGTCTTGAACTTCAGCTCCTCGACGACGGTGGGCACGCTGTAAGCGCCGCTGCCGAATTGCGTGCAGTCGATGTCGATCGGCTTGCCGGTCCGCCGGTCGCGATCGACGACGATCAGCTTACCGGCGACCTCGCCGCCGTGCTCGTCGGCGCGGAAGTGCAACTGCTCGCGATTGACGCTCAGAAGCGCCTCGACGTCGTCCATCACCGCGTCGGACTCGTCCTGTCCGCCGAAGGCCGCGGCACCCCAGTTGTACGCCTGGTAGTACGCCTCGCGCTTGGTCGAGTGGCGCCCGGTGCCCAGGAGGTCCTTGCTCATCGCCAGCATCTTCAGCGACTGGGCGAACGTCTTGACGGTGTTGACCGTCAGCGTCCGCGTCTTGTTCTTCGAGCCGATCTGGAAATGCCCGGGCCGCGGGCTGTAGCGGACGTTCGACAGCGACCGGACGGGCAGCTTCATCTGCGGCTTCTTGCGCCCGCGGACGCGGCGGTAGACGTTGTCCGCCTCGGCCGCAATGCGCTCGAGCACCTCGCTCTTGGGGCGCGTTGTCTTCCTGCCGGCGCGGGTTGCTTTCTTGCGAGCCATAGCATCCATCCACAATGAATCAGGGAACGAAACGGAAACAGCGGAATCCACAGACGACACGAATGACGCGGACAACCGGAAGACACCCGCACGGCCCGGACCAAGCAGCATGTTCGGCCTAGTTGCCGCCCTGCAAATCTGCGACCGTCTTCGGATGCCGCGGTTGCCGCCTGCCAGAAGCCGTCGGGTGCCGGCTCAAGCGCGGACGCCGACCGGCTCGACCAGGCCCCAGCGCGCCACGCAGCGGTTGATTCGCTGCTGAACCTCGTCGCGCGCGACGAGGCGGGGCGTGTACTCGGCGTCCACGGCGTCCAGCAACTCGTCCTCGACGCACCCGGCTACGATCCGCCCGACGGTGCGCCCCAGTTGCCAGCTCCCGCACACCAGCGCGCAGAGCCAATCCTTGTCCCACAGCGTGATCTTGTCGTCGACGTGGCGAACGCGCAGCGCCGCGCGGTGCCGGCGGCGCCACAGGCGGTGGCGTTCCATCGCTTCGCCGGCCGCGGAAAGCCGCACGCGCCGCAGGACGCGGACCGCCATCTCGAACACGGCCGTGGCGGGCACGACGGACCGCTCCAGACGCGTGAGGTAGATCTCGATCGCCGCGGCAAGTTGGCGGGCATCGTCGAAAGTGCCCTCTCCGGCAGCGGTCATGCCACGATGCATCGCGGCCGCAAGTTTGGGCGCATCAAACCGCTCGACCTCGCCGCCCCGCTTGAGTACCTGGCTCGTCCCTGATCCTGCCATCGCTGCGCTCCTTCGCCGCGATTCATCCGCGTGCGGTCAGTCCGGCTCCTCGAACAGGTCTCTCTGGTCCGGTCCGACGACCGGGCTGCGCTGCACGTCTGTCGCCTCGTGGATAAGGTCTTCCACGTTCGCGTAGTTCTGGTAGACGCTGGCAAAACGGATGTAGGCGATCTTGTCGAGCTTCTGCAACTCGCCGGCGACGCAATCGCCGATGAATGTCGACGGCACGTCACGGTCGAAACCGCGGAATATCGCGTCCTCCGTCCGCTCGACGATCTGGCGTATCTGCTCCTGCCGGATGCGTCGCTTGTAGCAGGCCTTCTCCAGTCCGTCGATGAGCTTCTGGCGGTTGTACGGCTCGCGCGAGCCGTCCTTCTTGATGACGGCCTGGCGGATGCCCTCTTCCGGACGTTCGTAGGTGGTGAACCGTCTTGAGCAACTCCGGCACTCGCGACGACGACGAACGGAGCGCCCCCCCTCGGAACTGCGGGAGTCCACAACCTTGTCGTCATTGTGCCCACAATACGGACACTGCATGGCCCACGGCCTCCCGGGACGCCGGCGCGCCTATATCTTGCACGCTCTCAATTGTAGCAGGCCATATCTTGGGCGTCAAACGCCGCAAGGCAAAACGCGCCGCCATTATCAGCGTCCGGGGCCAAACGGCACTCACCCACCACCTCGCGAGCGCCGATAGGGTATAAGGACGTATCCCATGCGCATAGGAACCGTCAATACGCTGCTGCTTGCCGGGGCCATTGTGGGCGCCTGCATTGCAACGCCCCTCGCACGGACCGGACAGGCCCGCGCCGCCGAAGACCTCACCGTCCGCGCCGAGCGCATCGCCGACGACCAGGTCGAGACGCTCGGCGACGGCTACGACGCCGAAATCGACCGACACCGACACCTGATCTACATCAGCGCATTGGATGACAGCCACTTACGCGAGACCATGGCGTTGTTGCGCGACTTCCACGACGCCTACGGCCGGACGATGGGCGACTTCGAGATGCCGTGGAACATCACGGTCGTTCTGCCAACGGCCGGCGACTTCGCCGAGCTGGTCCCCCGCGAGAACTGCGCGGGGTGGTACTACCCTAGGGGCCGCCGGCTGATCGCGCTGGATCGGGGACAGGTGCTTCTGCACGAGTTCACCCACGCCTTGCACGATGCCCACGTTGGCGGCGCGGCCCAGCCGCTGTGGGTACGCGAGGGCCTGGCGACGCTGTTCGAGGCCAGCACGATCACGCCCGGGGGGCTTGAGCCGTTCGTCTACTACGACGTGCGCACCGTGCAGCAGGCGGTCGTTCGCGGCCGGAGCGTCCCGCTCGGCGAACTGCTCGCCGACGACCGTCGCGTGTTCACCGAGCGGACCGCGCTGGCCTATGCGCAGGTCCATTACGTGATGTACTACCTCCATCAGCGCGACCGACTCAAGGATTTCTGGCGTCGGCTTCAGGACAAGCCGGCAGCGGACCCGCAGGGCATCAAGGCGGTCAGCCGACTGCTGCCGGGTGACATCGACCGCATCGACCACGCCTGGCGCGAGTGGGTGCTCAAGCTTCGCCCGGCCGAGGGACTCTACCTGCGCCACCTCGCCATGCTTGGCGTGCGCGTCGAGGACGACGACGACGGCGCCGCCATTACGGAGTTGGTTTCCGACGGTCCGGCCGACCGCGCGAATCGCCTGCACGTCGGGGACGTCATCACGACCTTCAACGGCCGGCGAATCGCCGATGCCGACGCCCTGTACGAGGTTCTGGGGCATCTGCGGGCGATGCAGACCATCGAGATCGTGGTCCTTCGGCACGGTCGGGCGAAAACCGTTCGCCAGGCGCTCGGGGCTCCGAAGCTGCGCAAGTAGCCGGCACACGGCGCGCCCGTCACGTCAGCGCCGCCAGCGCGTACCGCGCCACGAACAGCGCCGCGAAGATGTAGACAACCAGCGGGCACTCGCGCAGCCGGCCGGTAACGGCCTTGGCGACGGCGTACGTGATGAAGCCCAGGGCGATGCCGTCGGAGATGGAATAGGCGAACGGCATCGCCACAGCCGTCAGAAACGCCGGCAGCGCTTCAGTCACGTCGTCCCACGCGATGCCGCGCAGCGATCGGACCATCATCGCCCCGACCAGGATCAGCGCCGGGGCGATCATCGGGTAGCGGAGGACGGTCTGCGAGACCGGATGCCCGCCGACGATGAGCGTCTGCTCGACGGGCACGCCGCCGCCGACCATCATCACCACGGGCTGGAACAGCAGCGCCGCCAGCAGGCACGCGCCGGTGGCGATCGGCGCCAGGCCCGTCCGCGCGCCGTCGGAGACGCCCGTGGCCGACTCGATGTAGCTGGTGACCGTGGAGGTGCCCAGCGCGGCGCCGAGGACGGTTCCGCCGGCGTCGGCGGCCAGGGCGCGCTCGGCGCGCGGCAGCCGCCCGTCGCGCATCAGTCCGGCCCGGCCGGCAACGCCGACCAGCGTGCCAACCGTGTCGAACAGGTCCATGAACAGCAGGATGAACGCGAAGACGATCACGTCCAGCCAGTTGGCGCTGAGCAGCTTGTCGCCGAGCGAGGCGAAGCCGCTGACGAATCCCCCGGCCGTGGCACCGAGCCCATCTGGCATCGCGATCGCCCCTTGCCACTGAATGGCCGGGACGCCCCAGAGCTGCCCGACGCCCCAACACGCCGCGGTCGTCAGCAGGATGCCGATCAGGATCGCCCCGCGGGCGCGCCACGCCGTCAGGGCAAGCATCACGGCCAGCCCGCCCAGCGTCAGCAGCGCCACGTAGTTGCCGTCCAGCGGCGCCAGGGTCACTCCGGTAGCCGGGTCGGGCGCGATGAGGTTGCCCCACTCGAAGCCGATCAGCGCGATGAACAGGCCGATGCCGGCCGCGATGCCGCTTTTCAGCGCGTCGGGAATCGCGTTGAGCACCCGCGCGCGGAACCCCACCACCGACAACGCCAGAAACAGCGCCCCGGTCACGCACGTCAGCGCCAGGGCCTCCTGCCACGTCAGCGCGAACGCCCCGCTCGCCGCACCGATCCCGCACAAGGTAAACACGAAGAAGAAATTCTGCCCCATCCCCGGCGCCAGGGCGATCGGGTAGTTCGCCAGAAGGCCCATCAGAAAGCACGCCGCCGCCGCGGCGATCGCCGTGGCCATGAACACCCCGCCGGCGTCCATGCCGGTTTTGCTCAGGACGGCCGGCTGGACGAAAAGGATGTAGCTCATCGCCATGAAGGTCGTCGTCCCGCCGACGATCTCGCGCCCGACGGTCGAACCGCGCTGGCGTATGTCAAACATGCCGGTCTCCTTGCGCGCGATGCAGCCATCTTATGTGCCGCGCTGAGCAGAGTATGTCAATGGGGGAGCCAGGCGCCGTGCGGTCGCCGGCTGCCAGTGGGCACCCCCCGTGGGTCCGGCGACGCGCTTTACGGCGTCGCCGACAGCGCTGGGCCGCCGGACCGGCCTGCCCACCGTGCTTTTTCGCGTTGCTCGCTTCGAATCCCCGCATTATGCTTGGTCGGCGGCGTCGGCGAGGGTGGCGATTGTGCCCGTCGGCTTCGCATCCAGGCGGGCCGCAGCCGCATTCGCCACCACGCTGGTCAACGGGTTGCTTCTCTACGTTCAAGAAAGGGCGCGAACATGCACAACGGTTATCAGAGCCATGCCTCGACGCATCCGGCGTTGGGGCGCAAAAGCGTGGCTTGGCTGGTGCTGGCGACACTGGTGGTTCTCACACTGCACCAAGCGGGGTGCCAGACAGAGCAGGAGAAGGCCCCTGAGGCCGACGAACCCGACCAGACCGACGCGTCGCTGAGCGGCACCTGGCTGGGCCCGACCATTTCCAAACGCATCGGGGGCACCATCAATGACAAGCCGATCGCGACGAAGTGGCAGCTTCTACTGCGTTTCACGGACAAGACCATCGCCTCGGGCAAGATCTTTCGCGGCCTGAATGCCGACCGCAAACTGGTTGAAATGACCCGCCAGATGGGAGGACGCCGCGGCAAGCTCAGGTTGCCCTCGAAAGGCGAGCGGGTCTACGATCCGACGCGGGAATACGAGGTGCTGGAGCGTAACGGAAAGCAGATGACGCTGAAGATGCACCTCCCGCAGGACGAGTCCAAGCTCATCAACGTCCGCCGGGACGGCGCCGATCTGCTCGTCGAGGGGAGCCGTTACAGCCGCGAGGGCGGTTAGGCGAGCTGCCGAAGCGCATAGGATCACGGCCCGCGACATCGCACGTGGCACACTACAGGCCGGGCCGGTAGGATACGCCACACCATGAGCGACTCGCCGCGTATCGCCGTGCTGCTGCCGTGTCACAACGAGCAGGCCACCGTCGCCAAGGTCGTCGCCGACTTCCGCGCGGCCTTGCCGTCGGCGGAGGTCTACGTGTTCGACAACGCCTCGACGGACGCCACAGCCGCCGTCGCCGCCGACGCCGGCGCGACGGTGATCCCCGTGCCCCAGCCGGGCAAGGGGCACGTCATCGCCGCCATGCTCGAGCGCGTCGGCGCGGACTACTACGTCATGGCCGACGGCGACGACACCTACCCCGCCGATCACGTCGCGGCGCTGCTCGAGCCGGTGACGGCTGGGCGGGCGGACATGGTCGTCGGGGCGCGCCGACCCGCCGACGACGCTGAGGCCTTCCGCCCGCTGCACACGGCCGGCAATCGGCTGGTCCGGCGGCTGATCAACTGGCTGTTCGGCGCGAAGCTCACGGACATCCTCTCCGGCTTTCGCGCGTTCAACGACCGCGTCGCGCGAACCGTGCCGGTCGTCTCGTCCGGCTTCGAGGTCGAGACCGAGCTGACCGTTCAGACGCTCTACTACCGGCTTGTGATCGCCGAGGTGCCCGTGCCGTACACGGCCCGGCCGGCCGGGAGCCGCTCGAAGCTGCGCACCGTCCCCGACGGGGCGCGCGTGCTGTGGAAGATCTTCTCGCTGATGCGCTCGGCCAAACCGCTGACGACGTTCGGCGCCGCCGGGCTGGTCCTGCTGGCGCTGGGGTTGGCGGCCGGGGTCGCGCCGCTGCACGACTATATCACCACCGGCGAGGTGCCGCACTTTCCCCGCGCCGTGCTGGCGACGGGGCTGGTGATCCTCTCGGCGCTGAGCGTGCTGGTCGGCGTGCTGCTGCATCAGCTCAACTGGCGCTTCAAGGAACTCCACAACGTCCTCGTCCGTCGGTGAGGCCGGGAAAGCCGCCGCAGAAGACGCGGAGGCGACAGACGTATGCCTTGTCTGCGTTTCGCGCGGTAGAACCGCGGCGCGCTTCCTGTCACGGCCACGCGTTGCCGAGGCATGCGAGAACGGCATCTACGCCCCTCTGCTGGTTCTGCCACCTCCGCGGCTCAGCGGGCCGTCCGGGCGGCGTACCCTGAGCACGCGGCGAATGGCCTGCGCCCAGCCCCCTGCTGCTAACCCCTGTGTGGTTCTCTGTCCTCTGCGGTGACCCCGTGTTGTTCGCGGCGGCAGCTCGGCGGTGCGAATAGCAGCAGCGCCGTCGCCAGCGACATCGCCGACAACAGAAACACGCCACGGCGCATCGCCGGCTTCTTCAGGCGCTCGGCGGTAGCGATCACGGGCCCGTCCGGCGGCGCCGGTGGCGGCGATTCCGGCAGGCGAATCATCTGCTCCAGCGTCGGACGACCCGCCGCCGGCTCGGCAAGGACGCGTTCCCCGGCCGGCTGTCGCCCCGCCTGCAACGCCATCAATTGAATCGTCAGCGTCCGGTCGTGCGGCAGGGCCTTCGCGAGGCGGACCTTCGTGGATGCCTCGGCCTCCAGGCGAGCGACCGCCCCGGCCGCGCAGTCCCGCTCGTAGCGGGCGCGTTCCGCCCGGGCATAGGCCGGCACCAGAACGATCACCCCCAGCAGGCCCAGCCCCACCGCGGCGAACAGCACGAACCCCACCATCCGCCCGAAGGCGAACAGCACCGACCGCTCATCCGTCTCGGCCGGGTCACGGCGTCCGTGCCTGTCGCGGTTCGTGCTCACCTATCCCTTGTTCCACAGCTCCGCGCCGTAGCGGGCGCGGTCGCCCAACTGCTCGGCGATCCGAAGCAACTGGTTGTACTTGCACACGCGGTCGGTCCGACTGGCCGAGCCGGTCTTGATCTGCCCGGTGTTCTTGGCGACCACCAGGTCGGCGATCGTCGTGTCCTCCGTCTCGCCGGAGCGGTGGCTCACCACGGCCGTCCAGCCGTTGGCGTGCGCCAGGTCGATCGCGCGGAACGTCTCGGTCAGCGTGCCGATCTGGTTGACCTTGATGAGAATCGAATTCGCGCAACCATCGTCGATCGCCTTCTGGAGGAACTTGACGTTCGTGACCAGCAGGTCGTCGCCGACGAGCTGGACCGTCTCGCCGAGCGCATCGGTCAGCTTGCTCCAGCCGTCCCAGTCGTCCTCGCCGAGCCCGTCTTCGATGCTGCGAATGGGGTACTTGCCGCACCAGCGCGTCCAGATGTCGATCATCTCGTCGCTCGTGGCGATGCGGTCCGGGTCCGACTTGAAAAAGCAGTACCCCTCATTGCCCTTCGCGCGGGCCTCGTTGACCAGCTCGCTGCTGGCCGGGTCCAACGCCAGCCAGATGTCCTCGCCGGGCCTGTAGCCGGCGTCCTCGATCGCCCGCAGGATCAGCTCCGGCGCCTCGTCGTTCGATTGCAGCGACGGGGCATACCCGCCCTCGTCCCCGACGGAAGTGTTGTAGCCCTTGTCCTTCAGAACCTTCTTCAGCGCGTGGAACACCTCCGCGCCCATCCGAAGCCCCTCGGCGAAGCTCTCGGCGCCCCACGGCTGGACCATGAACTCCTGGAAGTCCACCGTCCCGTCGGCGTGCTTGCCGCCGTTGAGGATGTTCATCATCGGCACCGGAAGCGTCACCGCCTCGTCGCCGCCGAGGGAGGCGTACAGCGGCTTGCCCGCCGCCGTCGCCGCGGCACGCGCCGTCGCCATCGAGATGCCCAGGATCGCGTTGGCGCCGAAGGTGGCCTTGTTGTCCGACCCGTCGGCCGAGATCATCGCCTCGTCGACCGCCTCCTGGTCGGCCGCGTCCATCCCGACGACCACCTGCGCGAGGTCGTCGTTGACGTGGGCGACGGCATGGAGGACGCCCTTGCCGTTGTAGACCTTCTTGTCGCCGTCGCGCAGCTCGACGGCCTCGTTCTCGCCGGTGGACGCGCCGCTCGGCACGGCCGCCCGCCCGACGACGCCGCCGTCGAGCGTCACGTCGACCTCGACGGTCGGGTTGCCGCGCGAATCGAGAATCTGCCTGCCGTGGATCGCCTGAATCGTCGTGGACATCGTGGGTTCCTTCATTCCTATCGTCTCGGGGGAGGGTTGCTCGTTAGCCCATCCGCCCGGACGGACGAATGGTCGCGCCATCGTAGCGACACGGCGCCGACGTTCAAGCCCTTTCGCCGTGGCACGGACATCCTGTCCGTGTGTAGCGCGGGCATCCTGTCCGTGTGTAGCACGGGCGTCCTGTCCGTGTGTAGCACGGGCATCCTGCCCGTGATATGACGCAAGCAGCGCCCGCCGGCCCGGCGCGCTGGGGCGTGCCTTACCCACCAGGATCCACTTGATTGAAAGCCGTAATGGTGGGGAAACAAGTTCCCACCCTCGTGTCTTTCCCCCATGGCGGTTTTGATGCGTTGGTCGTGTGGCGGTTCATGCGAGGCCGCAGCCCGAAGGGCAAGGCGGCGGGTGAACCGGCGGCGGCGAGACCGCCCCGCCCTGCGTCCAGAGAATCCCACAAGCGTAGCCCCGTGCCACGCTTTCCCGTTGTTGGCGGAAGCATGGCACCTGCACGGCGCCTGTACGCGGCTCTGTCGCTACGGCCTGTCGCCCATGCCCACAAGCGACAGTCGCAAGGCGCTCATCCGCTCACCAGCTTTTGGTCAGTGCCAGTCCCACGCCGCCGGTGGAGGGGCTGGCGTAGGGGATCACGTCCATACCGAGGAGTTTGAGGCGTTGGTTGTGGTTCCGGCAGACGGCCCGGGCGATGGCGACGCCGATCAGCGCCCCGCTGACTACGTCGGACAGGTCGTGGTTCCGCGCGTCGACGCGCTCGTATCCGACGAAGGCGGCGAAGGCGTACAGCGGGATGCCGATCTCGGGCCCGTACTGGTCGTACATCACCGCCGCGAAGCAGAAGCTGCTGGACGTATGCCCGCTGGGCCAGCCGCAGCCGGCGCCGTTGGGCGAGTCCGACGAGACGATGCCCTTCAGCGCCAGCGTCAGCATGCCGTTGATCGCCAGGGCGTTGAGCAGCGTTTTGGACCGCTCGTAGTTCTTGACGTCGCCGCGATGCAGCGAGGTCAGCAGCATCGCCCCGCCGATGCCGAAGTGCGTGGCCGGCGAGCCGAGCGCGTCGGTCCAGTTGTCCAGATCGTCCGACAGGCACGAGCCCTCCTCGGCGTAATGGTCGGCGACGTCGTGGTCGGCCGAGCAGTGCACCGCGCCGCCCGCCCCGGCCGCCAGGGTCAACAGCAGCAGCGTCTCGGGGTTCGTGAAGGTGTACGTCGTGTCGTCCCAGAGCGTGGCGGGCAGTTCCTTGGCCCATCGCCCGAAGCTGCGGAGCGAATCGTCCGGATAGGCCGGGCCGACACGCTGCCGCCACGGCGTGAAGCCCTGCGGGCGCTCGTCGGGCGGCTCGGCGGCGGTAGCGTCCGCGGCGGCCTCATCCATGGCGGCCA
>JAGXKT010000017.1:0-25715 GCA_018335035.1 Phycisphaerae bacterium | reverse complement strand
CGCTTCACGGATCCACTCGCCTGGCGGCGTCGGTCTGTCGGGCGACGTCGCGGCTGATGCGGACGGCGCACCACTCGCGGCCGCACATGGCGCAGTAGTCGCTGTCGGCGTCGAGGTCGTCGGCGTCGCGGATTTCGCGGGCGCGGTCGCCGTCGAAGGCCAGGGCGAACTGCGCGGCCCAGTCGAAGTTTGCCCGCGCGTCTGAGATGGCGTCGTCGCGGTCGCGTGCGCCGGGCAGCCCGCGGGCGACGTCGGCGGCGTGCGCGGCGATCTTGTACGCCACGCAGCCGGCGCGGACGTCCTCAGGCCGGGGCAGCGAGAGGTGCTCGGTCGGCGTGACGTAGCACAGGAAGCTCGCGCCGTGATACGCCGCGGCCGTGGCGCCGATCGCCGAGGTGATGTGATCGTAGCCGGGGAAGCAATCGGTGACGATGGGCCCGAGCACGTAGAACGGCGCGCCGTCGCAGAGCTCCCGCTGGCGGGTCACGTTCATCTCGATCTGGTCGAACGGGACGTGCCCGGGCCCCTCGACCATGACCTGTACGCCGGCGTCGCGGGCGCGGGCGACCAGCTCGCCCATGGTCTCGAGTTCGGCGAACTGCGCGTCGTCGGACGCGTCGGCCAGGCAGCCCGGGCGCAGCCCGTCGCCCAGCGAATACGTCACGTCGTGCTCGCGGCAGATGGCGCTGATCTCGTCGAACATGTCGTAGAGCGGGTTCTCGCGGTTGTGGTAGGTCATCCACTTTGCCAGCAGCGCCCCGCCGCGCGAGACCATGCCGAGCTTTCGCTTGGTGACCAGCGGCAGGTGCCGCCGCAGCACGCCGGCGTGGATGGTGAAGAAGTCCACGCCCTGGGCCGCCTGTTTGGCGATCGTCGCGAGCATCTGCTCGCAGGTCAGCTCCTCGACCGGGCGGTCCACGATCATCGCGTAGACCGGCACCGTGCCGATCGGCACCGTCGCCGAGGCGATCAGGTGCCTGCGGGTCTCGTCCAGGTCGCCGCCGGTGGACAGGTCCATCACGGCGTCGGCGCCGTAGCGGACGGCGAAGTCCAGCTTGAGCCGCTCCTGCTCCTTGCAACTGGTCACGGGCGAGGCGCCGATGTTGGCATTGATCTTGGTGCTGACAGCCCGGCCGATGCCGACCGGGTCCAGCCGCGCGCCGCCGTCGGCGCCGGCGAGGTGGCGGCGGTTGGCGGGGATGACCAGCCGCCCGCTAGCGAGTTCCTCGCGGATCCGCTCGACCGGCATGTTCTCGCGCTCGGCGACGCGGCGCATCGCGTCGGTAACGGTGCCGTTGCGTGCCTGTTCATACTGTGTCATGGTTGTCTGCCCATCTCCGGCGACCCCCCGCGCAAGACACCGGCCGCACGGGGCGGCCGGAATCGCAACGGGTGCAATGTCCGTCCGCTTCCCTACGCGACTGGCCTTGCGGGCTCGTCGATCAGGTTCGAAGGGTCGCTCTCAGCCCCGACGCGGCGTCGGGACGCCCCTAGCGAACGTATCGTTTGCTATTGTAGCCGCTGTGGACCACGGCGCACAAGCGCCGCGGCGCGTGACGCCGGCCTGTGGGTGGCACGGCGAGGCGACGGCTCACACCTCGGCATCAAGCGCGCGGAGTTGATCGCGCAGGCGCGCGGCGTCCTCGTAGCGTTCGTCGTCGAGCGCCTCGTCGAGCTGCTCGCGCAGCTTCGTGCGCCGATCAGTCGGGATATGCGCGGCGATCTGCTCTGCGAAGTTCTCCAACACGGACAGCTCCCCGGACGACTCGGCCATCTCGTCCTCGCCGTGGCTGCGGTAGAATTCGCGGACCGCCTCCATGCCCTTGCGGACGGCGTCCAGCGCCTCGCGCGGGCGGTCGTGGCCCAGCTCCCGCTGCCCGCGGGCGCGGGTCCGCATCATAATCATGTACGGGCGGTACTGCTCCAGCGCGACCCGGTCGAACGGCTCGGCCGCGTAGGCGTTGAAGAAATCCAGCAGGCGCAGGTTCCGCGCCGCGTCCCGCTCGACCGCGTCGAACTCCTCGAGAACGAACTCGGCCAGGTAGCGATGGTAGTACATCACCGCCTCGGCCCGCAGCAGCTCGCAGGCCTCCTCCTCCAACTCGAAGCCCTCGTCCGCCCCGTCGTGATCCGCACGGTACTGCTTGAGCTGCTGCTCGTAATAGGCCAGCAAACTCTCGCAGCCGTGGGGGCGCGCGCCGTCAGGTCGGCCGGTCGTCTCCATCTGAAGCAGCCCCAGGTCCAGGCGAAGCTGGATCTTCTCCCGCCCGTCGCGGCCGCGAATCTTGCGGACGGTGATCTGCCCGGGCTCGTAGGGCCAGCTGTCCAGGATGTCGCCGATGTCGTGTGTCATTCCGCTTTTATTGTATGAGCGCCGCCGCGTGAAGCGGGCGCCGACCTCCTACGACACCACCGATTGTCGCCCAAGGACGCAGACGGATGCAACCCCTTGGCGCGACGGCAGACGCCGCGCAAAGAAACACCCCGCCGGCGCGGGGCGCGATACGCCCGGCAGGATTCGAACCTGCGACTTCCTGCTCCGGAGGCAGGCGCTCTATCCACTGAGCTACGGGCGCCAACGCATACAGTCTATCGCTTTCGCGCCGCCGTTCAAGGCATGAAGTAACAACCCAGACTAGCTCATCCCCAAGAACGTCAAGACACCCGCCAGCATAAGCGCGGCATAGACGACTCGGCTCGCAACCGCAATGATGATCGCGCCGAAGAAGTCCACATCGAACCACCTATACAGCAGGTACCAGAAGATCGCCGCGCTGACCAGTTCGGCTAGAAGCCAGTTAACCGGGTAAAGCAACGCTGCCGAAACGGTGCCAGCCGCCGCGATGGCGGCCACCTTCCAGAGAAGCTCAGGCCAGAGCGGCATGCTTAGATCCGCGAGACCTTGAGAAACCAGAAGCACAACCAACAGCAATACCCAAGACAGCACCGTGCCCACAAGTATCTGCAGAAGAATCGGACCAACCATAGCGATCACCTTTCGGAAACGGCAGCCAAGCTGAATTTGCGTCGAAGCGAATATGCGTCCCAGCGCGAAGCGCTTTGCCGTGTGGTACGGCCGCCTCACGCCCACGCATTGTACGTTGGCGGGCGGCGTTTACAAGCCGTACAATCGCGGGCATGAACGCAGCAAATGCCCCCGACATCCCCCGCCGAAGCAGCCGCGGCATCCGCGTCGGGGCCCTGACGCTCGGCGGCGACGCGCCGGTCCGCGTCCAGAGCATGACCACGACGCGCACGGCCGATGCGGACGCCACGCTCGCACAGATCGGCGCGCTGGTCGACGCCGGCGCGGAACTGGTCCGCGTCGCGGCGGCGACGCGCGACGACACGGCCGCACTGGGCGAGATCGTCGCCGCGGCGCCGTGCCCGATCATCGCCGACGTCCACTTCCATTTCGACCGCGCGCTGGAGGCGATCGACGCGGGCGTCGCCAAGATCCGCCTCAATCCGGGAAACATCCGCGACCGCGGAGAGGTTCGGCGGGTGATCGCCGCGGCCGACGACGTCGGCGTCGCCATTCGCGTCGGCGTCAACGCCGGTTCCGTAGGCGCGCCGACGGCAGCCGAGAAGGACACGCAGTTGGTCGATCGGATGGTCGCCATGCTGGCGGCGTACCTGGAGGTGTTCGACGCGGCCGGCTTCGAGAACCTCGTGCTCTCGGCCAAGAGCCATGACGCGCTGACGACCGTCGCCGTCAACCGGCGGCTGGCGGCGCGCTGGGACTGGCCGCTGCATCTGGGCGTGACGCACGCCGGTCCGCGGCAGACCGCGGCCGTGCGGTCGGCGGCGGCGCTGGGGGCGCTGCTGGCCGACGGCATCGGCGACACGATCCGCCTGTCCTACGCGGGCGACCCCGTCGCCGAAGTCCGCGACGCGGTGGAGCTGCTGGCCTCGCTCCGGCTGCGACAGCGCCGCGGCGTGGAGCTGATCGCCTGCCCGCAGTGCGGGCGATTGCAGATGGACATCCAGCCCGTCGTCGAGGAACTGCGCGAGGCGCTGGCCGGCGTCGCGGCGCCGCTGACGGTGGCGGTGATGGGCTGCGTGGTCAACGGGCCCGGCGAGGCCGCCGATGCCGACGTGGCCGTCTGCTGCGGCAACGGAAAGGCGATGCTTTACCGCCACGGCGAGCAGCTCCGCACGCTGAGGATCGAGGAGATCGTCCCGGCCGTGCTGGCGGAGGTAGCCGCTGATCAGTAGCCGGTAGTCCGGGGTGCCGCAGTCGGACCGCGCTGCACCGTATGAGCGCGCTATTCCAGGCCGATGGCCGTGAGGTTGTTCTGCATCTCCTGGTCGGTGGTCGCAACGTACCCGACGTCCGAGATGAGTTCCGTCGCGGCCTTGCGAATGTAGAACTCGACGAACGCCTTGACGTGCGGCTTTTCCAGCGCCTTGCTGCTGACGTACATGTACAGCGACCGGCTGCGGTCCACGAGCGACCGGCTGCCGGCTACCGGCTACCTGACTGGTGCGGGGCGGCGGCTGAACTCACCATCGCTGCCATCGCTTCGGCCAGTGATGACGCATCCAGGCCGACGTCGGCGAGCTGCTCACCGCGAGCGGCGTGGGCGACGAAGCGGTCCGGCAGGCCGAGCAGGCGGAGGCGGGACGCATCGAGCCCGCGTTCGGCCGCCGCCTCCAGCACGGCCGAGCCGAAGCCGCCGGTGCGGGCGTGGTCCTCGCAAACCAGCACGGGCCCGCCGGCGAGGCATCGCGCGACGCACGAGGCGTCGACGGGCTTGGCGAAGCGGGCGTTGACAACGCCGACATCCCGGCCGCGCTCGGCGAGCAGGCCGGCGGCCTCCATCGCCGGGGCGACCATCGCCCCGTAGGCCAGGAACGTTCCGTCCGCCCCATCGCGAACGGTTCGCGCCCGCCCGAGCTCGAATGGCGGGCAGTCACCGGGCAGGTCGGCGGGTACGTCGCCGCGCGGGTAGCGGATCGCGACCGGCCCGTCGGCGGCCAAGGCGAAGTCCATCGCCGCGGACATTTCCGCCGCGTCGCCCGGGGCCAGAAGCGTCACGCGCGGGATCGCCCGCAGGGTGGCGATGTCCATGAAGCCGTGGTGGCTCGCTCCGTCGGCGCCGACCAGCCCGGCGCGGTCGAGGCAGAACACCACGTGCTGGTCCTGCAGCGCCACGTCGTGGAAGACCTGATCGACGGCGCGCTGGGCGAAGGTGGCGTACAGCGCGACGACGGGGAGCTTGCCGGCCCTGGCGAGTCCACCGGCCAAGGCGACGGCGTGCGCCTCGCTGATGCCCACGTCGATGCAGCGGTCCTCGTGGCGGTCGCGGAAGCGGGTCAGTCTCGTCCCGTCCGGCATCGCCGCCGTGATGGCGACGATCCGCTCGTCGGCGTCCGCCCGGGCACAGAGGGCGTCGGCGAAGGTCTGGCTCCAGGTGGGGCGGGTCTTGCCGGCGAAAACGGCGCGCCCGTCGCGCAGCTCGAACGCCGACGGGCTGTGGAACGTCGTCGGGTCCTCGACGGCGTAGTCGACGCCGTGGCCCTTCTGCGTGTGGACGTGCAGCAGCACGGGGCGTTTCATATTGGCGACACGGCTCAGGACGGCGACCAGCGCGTCGATGTCGTGCCCGTCGACGGGTCCGAAGTACCGCAGCCCGAACGATTCGAAGATCTGCCCGCCGTGGACGCTGCTGCGGAGCCCGTCGCGCAGGTGGCGCAGGGCGTCGTACACCTCGCCACCGAAGGGCACGTGCTGGAGGAAGCGCTCGGTCGAGTGCTTCAACTCGTCGTAGGTTTCCGTCATGCGGATGCGATCCAGCACGCCCGCCAGACCCCCGCGGGTCCGGTCGATCGCCATTGAATTGTCGTTGAGCACGATCAGGAATTGCCGCCGCAACACGGCCGCGTTGTTGATGCCCTCCAGCGCCAGCCCGTTGACGATGCTGGCGTCGCCGACGACGGCGACGACGCGGCTGGTCGCCGCCCCATCCGCCCACGCCAGCCCGGCCGCGGTCGAGATCGCCGCTCCGGCGTGGCCCGTGGCGAACGGGTCGTAGGGGCTTTCGACGGGGGCGGGATAGCCGCTGAGCCCGCCGCCCTGACGAAGGGTGTCGAACCGCCCCGCGCGCCCGGTCAGCAGCTTGTGGGGGTAGCACTGATGCCCGACGTCGAACACCAGGCGATCGCGCGCGAAATCGAACACGTAATGCAGCGCGATCGTCAGTTCCGTCACGCCGAGGTTGCTCGCCAGGTGCCCGCCCCGCCCGCTGACGACCTGCTCGATCCGCCGGCGCACCTCGCCGGCCAGTTGCTGCAACTGCTCCGACGACAACCGCCGCAGCGAGCGCGGCGAGTCGATATGATCCAACAAGGGCTCTTGTGCCATGTCACCACTCACTGCTGTTCATCGCTCGCGTCGGCCCAGCGCGGCCGCCAGATCCGCCAACGGTCCGGCCGGAGCGCCCAGCGGCGCCACGGCCGCCACGGCGCGCCGCGTCAACGCGTCGGCGCGTCGGCGGGCGCCGTCCAAACCCAGTTCGGAAACGGACGTTCGCTTGTCGGTGTCGGCGTCCTTGCCCGGCGTTTTGCCGAGCTGGGCGGCGCTGCCGGTGACGTCCAGGATGTCGTCGATAAGCTGAAACGCCAGGCCCATCGCCTCGCCGAACGCGCCGAGGGCCTCCAACACGTCGTCCGAGGCGCCGGCGGACCGTCCGCCCATCCGCGCCGCGGCGCGGAGCAGTGCGGCGGTCTTGCGGGCGTGGATGTAGTCCGCGGCGGCCTCGCCGGCAGGTAGGGCGCACAGACCCATGTCGGCGACCTGCCCGGCGATCATGCCGGCCGGTCCGGCACCGCGCGCCAGCTCCGCCGCCAGCGACGCCGACAGCGCGCCGCCGAGTTCGGCCAGCACCTCGAACGCCCGCGTCAGCAACGCGTCGCCGACGAGAACGCCCATCGCCTCGCCGAACTGCACGTGCGCGCTGGCCCGGCCGCGGCGGAGGTCGTCGTCGTCCATCGCCGGCAGATCGTCGTGCACCAGCGAGTACGTGTGGACCAGTTCCACGGCGACCGCGGCGCGGCGGGCGGGCTCGTCGGTGTCCGATCCGCCGGCCGCTCGCGCCGAAAGCAGCACCAGTGCCGGACGCAGCCGCTTGCCGCCGTTCAGCGCGGCGTAACGCGTCGCCTCGGCCAGTGCCTCCGGCGTTCCCGGCGGCACGAGCCAGCGCGCCAGATCCTCCCGACAACAGCGCTGGCCCGCCGCAAGCAGCGTCTCGAGCCGGGCGGTTTCGTCGTTGGATGCTTCAGGGCACACGGTGGTCTCGGTCCAAAGGGCGCAGCAGGAAACTCCTGAAAAACGCAACCGATCATTCTATGATATTGCGCCGCGCGATACTATGCCGCGGCGCATACGCAGAGGTTCTTTATGGCGACAATCCATCCGACCGCTTGCGTGGACCCGAAGGCGACGGTCGCCGACGACGCGGCGATCGGACCCGGCTGCGTCGTCGAAGGCGGCGTGCAAGTTGGCCCGCGATGCCGCCTGCGGGAGTACGTCATCCTGCGCCGCGGCACGCGCCTCGGGGCCGACAACGCCATCTGGCCCTTCTGCGTGCTCGGCGACGAGCCCCAGGATCTCAAGTTCGATCCGGCGACCGAGACCGAGCTGCACATCGGCAACGGCAACACCTTCCGCGAGGGCGTCACCATCAGCCGCGGCTCTAAGATCAAGACCCCCACGACCGTCGGCAACAACACCTACTGGATGGCCAACGCCCACGCCGGGCACGACGCCACGATCAACGACGATTGCATCCTGACCAACGCCGTGGCCATCGGCGGGCACGCGACCGTCGGACGCGGGGCCGTCCTGTCGGCCAGCACACTGGTCCACCAGCATACCTGGATCGGCGAGCGGGTCATGACACGGGGCAACTCGGGCTTCTCGGCCCACCTGCCGCCGTTCGTGATCGGCCGAAACATCAACGGCGTCGTCGGTCTCAACGTCGTCGGCCTGAAGCGCGCCGCCGACATCACCGACGAGGACCGCGCGCAGATCAAGGAGGCGTACAACCTCGTCTATCGGCGCGGGCTCCCGCTGGGTCGGGCCATCGAGGAAATGGACGCCCACAGCGAGTGGGGCGCCCCGGCCGGGCGGTTCCGCGAGTTCATGCGTGCCGTACACACCGCCAAGCCGCCGCACAAACGCGGCCTGGCCAGACCGAGAGCGCGATAGCGTTCAACTGTCAGCGTTCAGCAATGAGCTGTCAGCTTTCAGCAATCAGCGATCGGCGCGTGGTTTCTTCGCAAACCACGGTACCTGCTGATCGCTACTCTCGCTACGCCACGCCGTCCGGGCCGGGTTGTTCGCCCTTGGGACGGTGCTTCCACCGTCGGTGGACCCACAGGTATTGCTCCGGTGCGGTGCGGATCACGTCCTCCAGGGCGCGGGTGTATTCCTGCGTAATCCACCGCAGCGGGTCGGGCTTGTCGGCCCATTCGTTCGGACGGATGATCCGCCGGCAGCCGATCTCGAAGTGAAACGCCTCGTCCAGCCGGCGAGCGTACGGCACGGCGATCGGCACGTTGTGGCGCATCGCCAGCAGGCCGATGGACTTGTACGTGCTCGCCGCCCGCCCGAAAAAATCCACGAACAGACCCTTGCGCCCGGCGTCCTGGTCGGCGACGAACGCGACGATGCCGCGCTGTTCGAGAATGCGGTCCACGCTCTCGGCGGCGCCCTTCTTGTCCAGGACGGTCACGCCGCGATACTCGCGAACCCCGAGGATGTAATCGTTGATGTAGGGATTGTCGAGTGGCCTCGCCACGACGTAGCAGTCGAAGCCGACCGCGCCCATCGTGTACCCGGCCACCTCCCAGTTGCCGAAGTGCCCCGTCGCGCAGATCAGCCCGGTTTTGCCCTCGACCATGATGCGGACGAACTCGCTCATGCGGGTCAGCGTGATATGCCGTTGCCAGCGCCCGGGCGTGATCAGCCGCGGCGTGAAGAGCACCTCCAGCCCGAGGTAAACGGTGTTGCGCATCGAGGCCTTGCAGATGCGGCGGCGCTTGTCCTCCGTCCACTCGGGAAAGCTTCGCCGCAGATGCTCCAGCCCGCGGCGCCGGTGCCGCGCGTCGAAGCGGTACATCAGGTTCCCGATCCATCGCGCGGTGCGGTAGTTCGCCTCCCAGCCGAACATGTGCACGAACATGGCGAACAGCCGCACGCCAAGGTACTGAACGTAGTCGATGAATTTGTTTCGCGGTTTGGACATGACACCCAAGGGCTGAGGGCTGCATGCAGCCGTGTCCGCGGACGTCGCTAGTGCCGTGGCACGGGCGTCTCGCCCGTGTGTAGCGCGGGCGTCCCGCCCGCACCGTGCAAGCCGCCGCGCATTTCGTTCAGAACCTCCGTCGCCTTTTCGACGGCCTGGTCCGCCGCGATCAGCGCGGGCTTGTCGTCCGTGCGGCGTTTGAGTTCCACGTTGCCGTCCCGCAGGCCTCGCTCGCCGACGACGATCCGCAACGGAATGCCGATCAGGTCGGCGTCCTTGAACTTCACACCCGGGCGGACCGGCCGGTCGTCCAGCAGCACGTCCGCGCCGCCGGCGCGCAGGGCGTCGTAGATTCCCTCGGCCGCGGCGATCACGTCCGGCTTGTCGCTGTTGAGCGGGACGACCTCCACCTCGAACGGCGCGATCGCCGCCGGCAGAATGCAGCCGTTGGCGTCGTGGCCGGTCTCGATCGCCGAGGCGAGGATGCGGTTGATCCCGATGCCGTAGCAGCCCATCAGGCAGGGCGTCTCGGCGCCGTTCTCGTCGAGGACCGTCGCGCCGAGCTTGGCGCTGTACTTGGTGCCGAGCTTGAAGACCTGCCCGACCTCGATCCCGCGGCGGAACGCCAGCGCCGCACCGTCGTGCGTGTCGCCTTCGACGGCGTTGCGGACGTCGGCCACGGTCACGTTATCGCCTTCCAGCGGAAAGTCCCGCCCGGGCACCACGTTGCGCACGTGATAGTCCGTCTTGTTCGCCCCCGTCACGCCGGAGACCATCGCCGCGACAGAAGCATCCACTACAACTTGCCCTACGCGATCAGCTAGGCCCATAGGTCCAGCAAAACCAGCACCTCCAGGGGTAACGACCTTTACCATATCCGCTTGCGCCAACTCGAAGTGCGAAGGCACCACTCCGCGTAGCTTTTCCTCGTTTACCTCATGGTCGCCCCGCACTACCCCGACAATAGCCTTTCCGCGAAGCGCAAGCATAGCCTCAGCCCATGCTCGCGACGCTTTCGTTGCACGTTCACGCCGCTGTCTCAAAAAGGGAGCTTTCTCGAAGATCCATTGCTCAACCCGCTGATAGAGCGCTGTAGGGTCATCAGTCTTGTGCAACTCCTCCATAAACATAGCCATCACCCAGCCAGCAGTATCGTCGCTTGCGCCAGCATCCTGCATCTCAGTAACGCAAGCTTGATATTTCGCCAACTGCTCAGAGGGCAGGTACACCAGCGTCTTGATCATCTCCTCGGGCTTCGTGCCGAGGAAGCCGCAGACCTCCTCGATGGTCCCGGCGTCCGGGGTGTGGATCTCCTCGGCCGGGGGAACGTTCGCGCGGGCGGCCTCGGCGGCGCGCATCGCCTCGTCGGCCGGCGGATCGACGGCCGCCTTTTCCAGGTTCGCCGCGTACGACCCGTCGGCCGTGTGGACGATCACGTCCTCGCCGCTGTCGCAGGGCACGGTGAACTGGTGCGAGCCGGAGCCGCCCATCTCGCCGGTCTCGGCCTCGACGATCACGTACGGCACGCCGCACCGCTCGAAAATGCGACAGTAGGCGTCGTACATGCGGCGGTATTCGGCATCGAGGCAGCCGGGCGTGGCATGAAAGCTGTAGGCGTCCTTCATCAGGAACTCGCGGCTGCGGAGCACGCCGAACCGCGGGCGGAATTCGTCGCGGATCTTCGTGTTGATCTGGTAGAGGTTGACGGGCAGTTGCTTGTAGCTGGACAGCTCGCTCGCGGCCAGGGCGGTGACGACCTCCTCGGCCGTCGGGGCCAGAACGTTCCACCGCCCGTGGCGGTCCTCGAAGCGCCCCAGCGTCTCGCCGTAGGCCACGTCGCGCCCCGTCTGCTGCCACAGCTCGATCGGCTGGACGACGGGCATGGAGATTTCCTGCGCCCCGGCCGCGTCCATCTCCGCCCGCACGATGGCGATGATCTTGAGAATGCACCGCCAGCCCAGCGGCAGGTAGGTGTACGTCCCGCTGGCGACCTTGCGAATCAGCCCGGCGCGGATCATCAACTGGTGCGAGGGGATCTCCGCCTCGGCGGGCACTTCCTTGACGGTCGGGATCAGCAGCTTCGAGTAACGCATGACGGCAGGCCTCACGCCTGCCTGCGGCAGGCAGGTCTTGGGTCGAAGGTCTTAGGTCCCAGGTCCTAGGTCTCAGGTCCTAGGTCTCAGGTCCTAGGTCTTAGGGGAAAGAACGGCGTTCGACGTTCGGCGTTCGACGTTCGGCATTCGACGTTCGGCATTCGACGTTCGGCGTTCGGCTCGTCCGCCGAAGCCCGGGCGTCTCGACGGGCAACGGCGGAAACGTTTCGTCAGCGGGCGTTATAGCGGGCGAAACGTGCTTTTGCAACGCCGCCCGGCGGCGGTACAATCCCGCCATGGACGGCGAGCGGAAGTTCATCAACGAGTTGGCGCCGAGCATGACGCTCGATCAGGTCTTTCTCGTCCGCGACAAGGACCTGCGGACGACCAAGAAGGGCGACCTGTACGTCACCTGCACGCTGTGCGACAAGACGGGCACGCTGTCGGCCCGCATGTGGCAGGCGTCGGAGCAGATCTTCCAGTCCATCCCCTCCGAGGGCTTCCTCCACGTCAAGGGGCGGACCGACGAATACCGCGGGCAGCTCCAGTTCATCATCGACGCGTGCCGGCCCTGGTCGGCGGACAAGGTGGACCTGGCCGACTTCATGCCGGTCACCGAGCTGGACGTCGAGCAGATGTGGGCCGAGCTGCTGGAGATTCTTCGCGACGTCACCGACAAGCACCTCCGCCGGCTGATCAAGAAGTTCCTGGAGGATCACGACCTGGTCGCGGCGTTCAAGCAGGCCCCGGCCGCGATGCAAATGCACAACCCGTTCATCGGCGGGCTGCTGGAGCACACGCTGGCGGTGGCGCGAGCGGCGCGGGCGCTGCTGCCGCTGTACCCCAAGCTCAACGCGGACCTCGTGCTGACCGGGGTGTTCCTGCACGACATCGGCAAGACGGCCGAGCTGTCGACGGGACTGGCGATCAGCTACACCGAGCGCGGGCAGCTCGTCGGGCACATCACCATCGCGGCGATCTGGGTCCAGCAGAAGGCCGACGCCGTCGCGGAAGAGACGTCCGAGCCGATCCCGCAGCGCACCGTGGACCTGCTTCAGCACATCATCCTCTCGCACCACGGCGTGCACGAGTACGGCTCGCCGAAGCTGCCGGCGATTCCGGAGGCGTTCTTCCTGCATTACCTCGACAACCTCGACGCCAAGATGTACATGACGTCTCACGCCATCGATAACGACGCCGACGGCGAGAACCCGTTTACCGGCTACGTGCGTTCGCTGGAGACGCGAATCTACAAGCACAGCGGGGAGTTGCAGTAACGAACGACGTTTCAACGCAGAGCACGCTGAGAACGCGGAGAATACAACGCCGAACGTCGAAGATGCGTCTGGGGCGGAGCCCGGATTCAAATCCGCCGCAAGTGTAACGACGCCGAACGACGGAGCCCGGGTAAGAATCCGTCGCGTATAGTTCAAGTACACCGCTGCGGGGCGGCTTGTCAGAGGTGACGCTTTCGGGCGTGATCTGAGCTTGGCTTACCGTTCGGCGTCGTCGAAACCCTTACAGTTCGCTCTTGAGCTTGCGCAACAGTTCCAGCGCCTGGATGGGCGTCATGTTGTCCGGGTCGGCGGCTTGGATTTCGCGGGCAACGCGGGCGGCCGGGTCGGCGAACAGGGACATTTGCTCGGCCGCCTTGCGGGCGCGCTCGGCCAGGGCGGGCATGTCCAGCCGCTCGGCGACGTGGGCCTGAATCTGCGGCAGGATCGCCTTGGCGCGGTCGATGACCTCCTTGGGCACCCCGGCCAGCCGCGCCACGTGCACGCCGTAGCTGCGGTCGGTGCCGCCTTTGGCGATCTTGTGCAGGAAGATGACCTCGTCGGCCCACTCGCGGACGGCGACGTTGAGGTTGACCGTCCCGTCCAGCAGCCCCTCCAGTTCGGTCAGCTCGTGGTAGTGCGTGGCGAACAGCGTGCGGCATTTGACACGAAGGGCGATGTGCTCGCAGATCGCCCACGCCAGGGCGAGCCCGTCGTAGGTGCTGGTCCCCCGGCCGACCTCGTCGAGAATCACCAGCGACCGGCTCGTGGCGTTGTTGAGGATGTTCGCCGTCTCGACCATCTCCAGCATGAATGTCGACAGCCCGCGGGTCAATTCGTCGGCCGCCCCGACCCGCGTGAAGATGCGGTCGACCAGCCCGATGGTCGCCTCCTCGGCCGGGATGAAGCTGCCCGTCTGCGCCAGCAGCACCAGCAGCGCCGTCTGGCGGATGTAGGTGCTCTTGCCGGACATGTTCGGACCCGTGATGATCGCCAGGCGATCGGCGGCCGCGCCCATCTCCACGTCGTTCGGCACGAACTGCTCGCGGAGCTGCTCGGCCAGGACGGGATGCCGCCCGGCGACGATATGCAGCACGTTGTCCTGCGTGATTGTCGGACGGCGGTAGCCGCGTTCGATCGCCAGCATCGCCAGCCCGCCCAGCACGTCGAGCGTCGCCAGCGCGTCGCCGGCGGCTTGAATCGCCGGGACGTGCTCGGCCAGTTCGCCGCAGAGTTGCTGGTAGAGCCGCCCCTCCAGCGCGACGGCCCGCTGCTCGGCCGAGAGCACCTCGCTCTCGTAGCGCTTCAGATCGTCGGTGATGTAGCGTTCGGCGTTCTTGAGCGTCTGCTTGCGGACGTAGTCGTCCGGGACCTTGTCGCGATGGACGTGGGTGATCTCGATGTAGTACCCGAAGACCTTGTTGTAGCCGACCTTGAGGTTCTCGATACCCAGCCGGCGCGCCTGCTGCCGCTGATACTCGGCCAGCCAGCTCTGCCCGTCGGTACCGATCCGCCGCAGGCGGTCGAGGTCGTCGTCGTATCCGTCGGCGATGACGCCGCCGTCGCGGAGGACGTTGGGGCAGTCCGGGTCGATCGCGCGGGCGATCCGCTCGGCCGGGGCGTCCAGGCCGGTCAGCTTCGGTGCCAGTTCAGCGAGCATCTCGCTGCTCATCTCGACCAGCGGACCGGCCAGGCCGGGCAGCAGCGTCAGCGTGTTGCCCAGGGCGACCAGTTCGCGCGGACGGGCGCGGCCCATGGCGATGTTCGCGGCGATCCGGTCGATCTGGGCGACCTCGCCGAGCAGGTCGCGCAACGCCTCGAGCCGGCGTCGATCGTCGGCGAGTTCCGCCACGGCGTCCTGGCGGGCGACGATCGGGCTGTAGCGCGTCAGCGGGAACGTCACCCACCGCTCCAGCCGGCGGGCGCCCATCCCGGTGCGCGTCCGGTCGATGCACGCCAACAGCGAGCCCTGCCGCCGCCCGGCCCGCAGCGTGCGGTGGACCTCCAGGCAGCGCAGCGTGTTGCCGTCGATGGCCATGTGCTCCGACCGCTCGAAGCGCTTCAACGCGGCGATGTGGGCCGGCGCGGTCTTCTGCGTCTCGCGGAGGTAGCTGAGCACACCCCCTGCGGCCGGTATGGCCGGGTCCGACGCCTCGAAGCCGAACCCCTCCAGCGTCCGCGTTCCGAAGTGCTCGCACAGTGCCTCGGTCGCGGCGCGCGACTCGAACGACCACGGGGGACGTCTCGTCACCGTCGCCGCCGTCATCTGCTCGACGTTGCGACGAAACTCGGGACTGTCCAGCACGCTTCCCTCGGGGACGATGACCTCGGCCGGCGCGATGCGCACCAGCTCGTCGGTCGCCTGCTCGACCGGAAGCGCCATGGTCTGGAACGTGCCGCCGGACAGCTCGACCCACGCCAGCGAGGCCGCGGACGCCCCGTCGGACGGCGGGCAGACGCCGGCGAGGTAGTTACCCTCGCGCTGTTCGAGCAGCTCGGCCTCGGTCAGCGTTCCGGGCGTGACCAGTCGCGTCACGTCGCGCTCGACGACGCCGGTGGCCTCGGCGGGATCCTGGACCTGCTCGCAGATCGCCACGCGGTGCCCGGCCTGGATCAGCCGGCGGAGGTAGTTGTCCAGCGCGTGATACGGAATGCCCGCCAGCGGAATCGCCGACGGACCCTTCGAGCGGCTGGTCAGCGCCAGACCCAACTCGCGCGACGCGAGCTTGGCGTCCTCGTAGAACAGCTCGTAGAAATCCCCCATGCGGAACAGCAGCACGTAGTCCGGGTACTGGGCCTTGAAGGCCCGGTACTGCCGCATTGCCGGCGTCTCGGAAGGTGTCGCCGCCTTGGCACTCACGGCGGTGATGGTAGCCCACGCGCTTGTCGGCGGCAAGCCGCGCGGCGCGGATCAGCTAAGCGGCCTCGGTCGCCTCGGACTTCTCGCCCGATCGCACCTCGGGCGCGCTGCGCTCGACGGCGGTGGCCAGGACGGCCGCCAGACGCTCCACCAGATGAATGGCCGGCCAGGTCTGCTCGCCCCGCCGGCGATTGTCCTGCGTCCACAGCAAGGTCAGGGGCAGAATCACGGCCTGCGGATCGGTCCCTTCCAGTTCGGCGGACCACTGCGCCAGCACCTCGGCCAGGGACATCGACAGCGTCACGGCGTGCCCCGTGTCCGTCGCGTCGCGGTCAGCGCACTGGGACGGCGCGTGCGTCACCAGATGCTCCCGGCAGACAAGCGGGCGCCGGTCGTACATGCCGCACGATGAGCCGTCCAGCATCGGGCAGTCCAACGACAGCGCGGCGTACCAGTCGGACAGCTCCTGGAGCAGGTCGGTCCGCTCGAGCGGCGCCTCGGCGGATTCCGCCGGGCGGCTCGTTACGGGCCCGCGCGCGTTGAGAACCGTCTGCGACGCGGTGATGAAGCCGTCGAGCACCATGCGGCGTTTCTCGGCCGGCAGCGCGAACACCTCCTCGCGAATGCGGAACGCCTCCGGGACCGACAGCGAAACAAGATACCGGCAGCAGGCGTCGCAGCCGGCGCGGCAGGCCACGGGTGTCTGCGTGCTTCCAAGGTGTTCACGTGCGGCCGCAGCGGCGAGATCGGCAAGCGTTCGGGCGGTCGGCACGAGGTCGCTGAGGCGTGCCGGCCGGTCGGCGACCGCAACCGAAACGGTGTCGACGCCGTCACAAGTCCGAAGCGGAAGGTCGAATACGATACGATCCGATGCGCCGGCTGACGAGACGGATCGAGACTCTACGATCTGGACGACGGCATTGCTCTCCACAGCGCGCGGCTCCTCTGCTTCCGTGACACTGACTCTATCGGTCACCCGTCCGGGCCTGTTTAGAGACGAGCGAAAAACGGCACGAAAACGCGTCCGGCGCCCGGCGGCACGCCGCATCTGGTGCGGGGATCGGCGATCGGCTACGCTGGGGGTATGGCACTGGAAGTCGATGCGGCGCGGAAGCTCGTCGAGACGGCGTTGGGCCCCGGCCGGCGAACCGTGCGCCCTTTCGGCGCGGGCAAATTCTCCGACGTGTTCGCTGTCGACGGCGACGACGGGCACTACGTGCTGCGCGTCGCACCGCCGGATACCGTCCGCCAACTGTTCTACGAACGCCGCATGATGCGCCAGGAGCCGGCCCTGCACGCCCGCCTGCGGACCGAGACGTCCGTACCCGTCCCCGACATCACCTTCCACGATTTCTCCCGCGTACGAATTGACCGCGACTGGCTCATCATGCCCCGCCTGCCCGGCGTGCCGCTCAGCCGGGCCGCCCTGCACACCGCGGCGCGACACCGCGCACTGGAACAATGGGGCCGCTACGTCGCGCAGATCCACGCCCTGACCGATCCGGCCGGGCGGTTCGGCTACCTCGGCGAACACGACTGCATGATCCCGCAACCAAGCTGGGCCGAGGCGTTCGCCGTGATGGTCGCCCGGGAGCTCGACGACATCGTCGACTGCGGCGTATTCGAACGGTCCGAGGCCGACGCGGCCGTGCGGCTGCTGCGAGATAACCTCGCCGCCTTTGACCACGGCACGAGCTCGCGCCTGCTGCACGGCGACCTGTGGGTGACGAACCTGCTGGTCGATCCCGACGGACAGACCGGTCAGCCGCCGGGAACCGTTGCCGGCATGCTTGACTTCGACCGGGCGTGTTGGGGCGACGTCGAGTGGGACCTGGCGATCGCGGAGTACTGCGGCGTCACGAGCCCGCCGTTCTGGCGCGGTTACCAGGCCGAGTGCCGCCAGCTTGGCCTCGAGGACTGCGCCGAAGCCCGCGCGCGAATCGGCACCGACGCCGGACAACTCCGCCGGATGTTCTACCTGCTCTACGAGCACGCCAAGTACATCGTGATCCGCGTCAGCAGCCGGCACGACGACCCGGCCGCGGCGCAACGCTACGCACGCGACTGCCGCACCGTGCTGGACAACTTCCGCCGCACCGGCCGACCGGCGTTCTAAAGCCCTATACTATCGCGGCGCACCGTGCGGCGCCCGACGCGGCGGCCGCACGAAACGCCACCGGGAGAATCGCTATGACCAACACGGACGAGACAGGCAACGCCGCCCCGTCGCAGCCGCACGATCGCGAGCCCTCGTTCTGGGCGATGATTGCCGAGACCTTCCGCGGACGAAACCGCTGGATGACAATCATGGTGTGGATCTATCTGTGGGCCTTCGTGGCCGTGGGCGCCCTTGCGGCCGTGATGTTCTTCCGCGTCGACGCCCTGGCCGACAAGATCCTCTACGCGGCCCTGTTCGTCAGCATGGTCGTATTCGTCGGCCTGCTGAAGACGTGGATCTGGGCGCTGATGAACCGCAACGCCGTGCTGCGCGAGTTGCGACGCCTTGAACAACGGCTGGCGGCGCTGGAGGCCTCCTGTCGGCGGTGACGGTCGCCGAACGGCAAGGACGCCCGAGATAGCCCCTCGCCCGTGAACCGATGAGGCGATAGGATGGCGCGCCATGACTGAGGACCGAGCCAGCACCGAACGTAACCGCAACCTCTGGGCGCCGTGGCGGATGCAGTACATTGACGCGTTGAACCACGCCCCGGACGCCGACGACGGCGGCTGCTTCCTGTGCCGTTACCGCGACGCGGATGACGACGAGAATAACTACGTGCTGTGGCGCGGGCGGCGGTGTTTCGCCGTGCTGAATCTGTTCCCCTACACGGGCGGGCACACCTTGATCGCCCCGTTCGAGCACGTCGGCGACCTCGGCGACCTCGACGACGAGACGATGTGCGAAATGGTCTCGAACGTCCGCGACGTCGAACAGGTCCTGCGACAGGCGATCCGCGCCGAGGGGTTCAACGTGGGCATCAACATCGGACGCTGCGCCGGGGCGGGCCTGCCCGGACACCTCCACGTCCACGTCGTGCCGCGCTGGAGCGGGGATACGAACTTCATGGCCGTCTTCGGCGACGTGCGCGTGGTGCCGACCCACCTGGCCGAGCTGCACGGGCGGATTCGCCAGGTCGCCGCGAAGATGAACCTGCCCACATAGCCCCGGATCGGGAGGGGTTTCCTCGGCCGGTGGCGTGCGCCACAATACGCGGCGCATCCATGACAGATCCAGCACACGCACAACTCGCGCCGTACGCCGTCACGGAAGCCGACGCCGGCGGGCGCCGCCACGGCGAACCCGAGCACCCCTACCGCACCTGCTTCCAGCGCGATCGCGACCGCGTCCTGCACGCGACCGCCTTCCGCCGGCTGGACTACAAGACGCAGGTGTTCGTCCCGCACGTCCACGACCACTTCCGCACGCGACTGACCCACACGCTCGAGGTCGCGCAGATCGCCCGCGACCTCGCACGCCCGCTGCGACTCAACGAGGACCTCGTCGAGGCCGTTGCACTGGCACACGATGTCGGGCATCCGCCGTTCGGGCACGCCGGCGAGCAGGCCCTGGCGGCGGCGATGGACGCCGAAGGCGGCTTCGAGCACAATCGCCAGTCGCTGCGGGTCGTCGAGCATCTCGAGCACCCCTACCCCGGCTTCCGCGGATTGAACCTCACGAACGTGGTGCGCGAATGCCTCGCGCGGCACCAGACGCCCTACGACCGCCCCGCGGCCGGGGAATGCGCCGTGCTGGAGGGCCAACTCGTCGACAAGGCCGACGAAATCGCCTACACCGCCGCCGACCTGGAGGACGCCCTCGTGGCCGTGTGGGTCACGCGCGACGACGTGGCCGATCTGGCGCTGTGGCGGCGCGCGTGGGCCCGCGCCGAACGCGACCACGCCGGCGCCCGCGACATCCACAAGCGGATTCGTGCCGTCAAGAACGTCGTGGCGATCCTCGCCGACGACCTGCTGGCGACGACGCGCGAAACCGTCGCGCGGCTGGGCATCGACGCGCCGGCCGCGGCCCGCGCCGCCGGCGAGCGGGCGGTGGTGTTCTCCGGGCCCGTCGCGGACGCGGCGCGGCAGATGCAGCAGTTCCTGCTGGAGCGGGTCTACCACGATCCGCGCGCCGCCGCCGAGGACGAGCGCGGGCGGCGGATCATCACGGAACTGTTCGCGGCGTACGTCGCCGATCCGTCACAGCTTCCGGACCGCTACCGGCGGCGGATCGGCGACGAGGGGCTGCGGCGCATCGCCTGCGATTACGTCGCCGGCATGACCGATCGCTTCTGCGAGCGGACGCACGAACGCATCGTGAGGTAGTTCGTGCGTCGCGCGAATGCCCCCACGCAACCCATTGCGTGGGCGTTGAGTCGTAAGGCGAGCTCATACGGTAACAACTTGCTTGCTCACGCAATCGTCCTACTTGATGCAACAACCATGGTTATGGTGTCATACTGAGCGCCCCATGCGAATCATCGTCCCCATCAAGCAGGTGCCGGAGACCAGCTCCGTCCGCATGGACGAGCAGACCGGCACCATGGTCCGCGACGGCGTCGAGGCCATCGTCAATCCGCTGGACCTATACGCCATCGAGACGGCGCTGCGCCTGCGCGACGCCCGCGGCGGGCGCGTCACGTGCCTGTCGATGGGCCCGCCCGCGGCCGAGAGGGCCCTGCGCGAGGCGCTGTCCATGGGCTGCGACGACGCCGCGTTGCTGAGCGACTCCGCCTTCGCCGGCAGCGACACGTGGGCGACGAGCTACGCGCTCGCCGCGGCCGTGCGAAAACTCGGCGCGTGCGACCTGATCCTCTGCGGCGAGCGCGCCACCGACGGCGACACGGGGCAGGTCGGTCCGGGCATCGCGGCCTGGCTGAACCTGCCCGTCGTCACCTACGTCGGCCGCGTCGAGCGCGTCGGCGAGGGGCGTATCCGCGTGCGGCGGCTCGTCGAGGCCGGCTGCGAGATCCTCGACGCCGCCCTGCCGTGCGTCCTGACCGTCGTCAAGGCCATCGCCGCACCGCGCCTGCCGACACTCCGCGGCAAGCAGCGTGCCCGCACCGCCGACGTGCCGCGCTGGGGCCCGGGCGACCCGGACGTCGACGCCGACAAGCTCGGCCTGTCCGGCTCGCCGACGCGCGTGGTGAACATCTTCCGCCCCACCGTCGCCCGCCAGTGCGAACTGCTGCCCGCCGGCGACGCACCGGGCGTCGAAGCCGCCGCCGAGCGCTTCGCGGCGTTCCTCCGCGAGAAGGAACTGCTCTAGCCGGGAACCTCCGATAGGCGAACCAACCGTACATCATGCAGGCGTCTGGATTGTCGCCGAGCAGGCCGACGGGCGCATCGCGGGCGTCAGCCATGAGCTGCTGCGCCGCGGGCGCACACTGGCCGATGAGCGCCGTTGCGCGCTGACGGCGGTGGCGATCGGGCCCGAACTGCCCGGCGCGGACCTGGCCGAGCTGATCGAGCGCGGCGCCGACGCCGTCGTCGCCGTCGAGGACGAGCGGCTGCGGCATTTCGACCTGGAACGCTACGCGGCCTGCCTGGGGCGGCTGATCCGCCAGCGCCGCCCGGAGATCGTCATCGCCGCGGCCACCACGACCGGGCGGACGCTGATGCCGTACGTCGCGGTCACCGTCGACGCCGGGCTGACCGCCGACTGCACCGTGCTGGATATCGACGCCGAGACCGGCCGGCTGCTCCAGACCCGCCCGGCCATCGGCGGGCACATCCTGGCCACCATCGCCACGCCGACCCACCGACCGCAAATGGCGACCGTCCGCCCGCACAGCACGCCCCCGGCCGCTCGTGACGCCGCCCGCCGCGGCGAGATCGAGCGCCTCGCCGCCGATGACCTGCCCGAAAGCCGCGTCAGGCGCGTCGATTTCCTGCCCGACGACGAAGAAGGCGGCATACAGGACGCCGAGCGCGTCGTCGCCGTCGGACGCGGCATAAAGCGAGCCGACAACATCGCGATCGTCCGCGACCTGGCCGACGCGCTGGGCGCCGCGCTCGGCGCCACGCGCGAGGTGGTCGACCGCGGCTGGCTGAGCTACCCTCACCAGATCGGCCTGTCGGGCAAGACCATCACCCCCAAGCTCTACGTCGGCGTCGGCGTCTCGGGCAGCATCCAGCACCTGGCCGGCATGCAGACGGCCGAGACGATCGTCGCGATCAACAGCGACCCCGACGCTCAACTCTTCCGCGTGGCCGACCTGGGCATCGTCGGCGACCTGTTCGAGGTGGTCCCCAAACTCACCGAACGCGTCCGCCTCGGCGTCGAAATCGCGTGACGGCGGGCACGGCGGCAAAGCACGTGGCACGGCCGTCTCGGCCGTGTGTACCGCGGGCCCATGCGGGTCTTCGACGATCCTGCCCGCGCATGCCGTAACCGCCTTACTCCAGATTCGCGTGGCGCTGGTGGTACTTCTCGACGTCGAGCTTGAGCCGCTCGGCCAGGACGTTGAACACCGCGTCGAGGCACAAGCTGGTCGCGTGTTCGAAGACCGCCGCTCGGATGACGATATTCTCGGCCGTGGCGGGGATGACGATCAGCTTGTCGGCGTCGCCGGCCAGCGGGCTGTCGGCGTCGGCGGTGATGACGGCGACCTTCGCGCCCAGCTCCCGGGCGCGGCGGGCGATGTAGTCCGTGTAGCCCGTCTGCCCCGTGCAACTGATCGCCACGAGCAGGTCGCCCGCCCCGGCGGCCGGGGTGATCGTCTCGCCCGGGATGAACGCCGGCAGCCCCGCGTGCATCAGCCGCATGCCGAAGCTCCGCGCCACCAGCCCGCTGCGTCCGGCGCCGGTGCAGAACGTCCGCCGCGCCGGGCCCAGCAACTGCGCCAACGCCACCAGGTCGCCCCACGCGACCCGGTCCATCACGGCCGCAATCCGGTCCAGCAAATCCCGCCCGGCCTGTTTCAATGCGTCGTCACTCGGCATGGCGTTCACCTCGCTGGGCCTTCTTCTCCCACCGCAGGAGGTTGACGACCTGGGCGAGGGTGGTCTTTCCGTCGCGGATCTCGGCGCGGATGCGGTTTTCCGTCTCGAGCACGTCGGCGCCGCGGTTGGCCAGCTCGGCCGCGCGGGCCTTGTCCAGCACGACCACGCCGTCGTCGTCGGCGATGATCCAGTCGCCGGGGCAGACGCGCTGTCCGGCGACGTCTACGGGGACGTTGATCTCGCCGAGCCCGCGCGGTTCGCCGGCGTGGCTGGTCACGTGGCGGGTCCAGACGGCGAAGCCCAGCTCGCGAATGTCGCCGGTGTCGCGGACCGCGCCGTCGACGACCAGCCCGGCGAGCTGCTTGTTGGCGGCGCTTTCGCTGGCCAGCTCGCCCCAGACCGCCGGCGAGCGACCGGCCGCGTCGACGACGATCACGTCGCCGGGGTTCGCCACGTCGATCGCCTCGACGGGCTTGGCCCAGTCGCCGGGCAGCGTGCGGACCGTCACCGCCGGCCCGCAGGCGAAGGCGCCGGCGACCACCGGGCGGAGCCCATCCAGGCACGGGCGGCGGTGGGCGCCGTCGGAGACGTTCGAGGAGCGCACCGCCGTCAGCACGTCGCGGATCGTCTCGGCGGTGGAACGCTTGAAGTGCTCGCTGGCGACGCCCCGACCGGTGTCGATGGCGGCGCGGATGTCCGCGGCCGCCTGTCGCGGGTCGGTCGCCTTGCAGATCGCCCCGCCGACGACGACCACGTCCGCCCCGGCGGCGACGGCATCGGCGGCGGTCTCGGAGTGGATGCCGCCGGCGACGGCGAGCGTGCAATCGACGGCCTGGCGCATGGTGCGGAGCTCGTCCAACGGGCTGCGGCCGGTCATCTGCTCGTCGATGGCGCAGTGCACGTCCAGCCAGGTCGCGCCGAGCGCCGCGGCGCGCTTCGCGGCGGCGACGGCGTCGGGTACGCCGATCAAGTCCACGGCCACGTCGATCCCGTAGTGCCGCCCCGCCTCGACGCACTCGCGGATCGTCGCGTCGGACGCCGCGGCCAGGACGGTCATCACGTTCGCGCCGGCCTTGGCGGCGGCCTCGGCCTCGATCCGCCCGGCGTCCATCGTCTTCAGGTCGGCAATGATCGTGCGGTCGGCAAACGCCTCGCGCAGCGTGCGGACGGCGTCCAGCCCCTCGGACTTGATCAGCGGCGTGCCGGCCTCGACGTAGTCCGCCCCGCCCGCCACGGCCGCCTGCGCAACGTCCAGCGCGCGGCGCAGCTCCACGAAGTCCAGCGCGACTTGCAGTTTTGCGGTTGCCATGAGGTGCATCGTACCGCGCGGGCGGCGGCGTGCAAGCGGGCGGGGAGCCGTCGCGGGCGCGGCCGCTACAATTCATTGGAAGCGAAAGGATCGAAACAATGCCGCCGGAAATCGAGTCACCCGCAGAAGACGAATGGCAGAAGGTGGATTTGCCCAACCACCCCCGCAGCGATTACGCGGACATCCTCGACGCCCTCCCGGGGGAGTTCCCCGCGGCCTGGGAGTACGAGGTCCCAGCCGCCTGGGACGCCGACGCCGTCGACCATCCGGTCGAGTCGGAGGACCTCGAGACTGAGGGGCTCAAGGCCGAGGCGTGGATCGACCTCTCGGGCGACCATGCGGTGGTGTGGGTCAACCCCAACCACTACGCAGACGCCCCGCCGGACACGCTGGACGCCGAGGCCGAACGCGTCCTGCTCGAATGGGCCGCCGACGCCCGCCGCCGCAGCGGCGCCCCGGCGTCGAGCCCGGCCGCGCCGGAACCGCCGGAGGAAGGCGAGCCCGGTCAGCCGCCGTCGCCGCGGACATAATCCCTACCGGCGGCGCGGGGCGCTCTTTCGAAGCGCCTGGTCGAGGTCGGCGATGATGTCGTCGGGCTCTTCGATTCCGACGGCCAGGCGGATCAGCGTGTCGGTGATGCCCAGCTCGTAGCGGCGTTTGCGGGTCTGGTTGTAGTAGCTCACCGAGGCCGGGTGGGTAATCAGCGTCTCCACGCCGCCCAAGCTTGGGGCAATGTAGCATAGCTCCAGGGCGTCGAGGAAGCGCTTGACGTCCGCCAGCCGCCCTTTGACGTCGAACGTGACGACGCCGCCGAAGCCGCTCATCTGCCGGGCGGCGATACCGTGGTGCGGATGGTCCGGCAGGCCCGGGTAGTAGACGCGCTTGACGCGCGGATGGTCGGCGAGGAACTCGGCCACACGCTGGGCGGTGCTGTTTTGCCGCGCGACGCGCAATGCCAGCGTCTTCATCCCGCGCAGCAGCAGGTAGCAGCAGTGGGGGTCGATCACGCCGCCGATGGCCTTGTGCAGCGCGCGGATCGGATCGATCAGTTCGCGCCGCCCGAGCACGGCGCCGGCGAGGATGTCGTTGTGCCCGCCGAGATACTTGGTGCCGCTGTGGATGACCAGGTCCACGCCCCACTCCAGCGGGCGCTGGTTGATCGGCGTGGCGAAGGTGCCGTCGATGACGGTCCGCACGCCGTGGCGCTCGGCGATGGCGCGGAGCTTCTCGAGATCGAAAATGTTCAGATACGGGTTCGTCGGCGACTCCGAGAAGATGAACGCCGTCTCCGCCCGCACCGCCGCGTCGAGCGCGTCGTAGTCGCCGAAGGGGATGATGTCGCAGCCGACGCCGAACCGCTGGAGGTACGAGCTGCAGAACTCCAGCGTCTTCTTGTAGGCGTCGTCGGTGATGACGATGTGATCGCCGGCGCGGACCATCGCCAGGATGGTCGTGGTCACCGCGCTCATGCCGGAGGAGAACACGACGCAGTCCTCGGCCCCTTCCAGTGCGGCCAGGCGGCGGGCGGCGACCAGCTCGGTCGGGTTGCCGTAGCGCCCGTACTCGAACCGCTCCTTGCCGCCGCGGGTGTAGGCGGCGATCTCGGCGGTGTCCTTGAAGGCGTAGGTCGAGGTCTGAACGATGGGCGTGGTGATCGAGTCGGCGTAGCGGCTGCGGTCCTCGCCGGCGTGAATCGCCCGCGTGGACAGGCCCCGCGCCGCGTGGCGCGACGTGCGACTGGTCCGTCTGTTTCCGGCCATGGTTACGCGTCCCGTGTGCCTGAGCGAGGCAGGGGCACAAGCGTACCGCGCGGCCGAGAGCAGTTCACCCCAAAATGCCGCGGGCATCTATAGAGCGACGGGCCCTTTCCTTTCGGAGGGCCCGCCTTTGGGGCGTTTTCGTGCGACGCGGCAGGCAGTCCCCTGCTGCGCCGAAACGCCGGGCGGGCGGACCGGCCTGCCTCGCCGGCCCGCCGTCACCCGA
>JAGXKT010000046.1 GCA_018335035.1 Phycisphaerae bacterium | reverse complement strand
GTGGCCAGCAGGCCGACGCGGGGTGAGGCGTCGCCGGACGTGGCACGGGCATCCTGCCCGTGTGTAGCATGGGCATCTTGCCCATGCGCGGATTGCCCGTCGTTGGCCTGGGCCACGGGCGGGACGCCCGTGGTACGCACGCCCGAGACGGGCGTGCCACGGGCAACGGCCTGCCGCGCCCGCTCGAACCAGTAACAGCACAGGTCCGAGGAATTCGGAATGTCATAGGCGGCGTACATCGCCTCGATGTACGCGTCGGGCAGGTTGTACTCGCGGAAGACTTTCGAGCCCAAAAACGGCGGGTTGCCGATGACGAAATCCGCCTGGGGCCAATCGGCCGGGCCGGTACATTGGGCGCCCTCGCGCCAGGCGCCGATGGGCTTGCCGTCCTCGTCGGCCCAGGCGAGGATGGCGTCGCGACATTCGATGGTCTGGAGCGGCTCCAGGATGGGGTCGCGCGGCGGGACGAAGCCGTTGTCCCGCATCCACTGGAGGTAGCCGATCCAGATGACGACCTGGGCCAGCTCGGCCGCGTAGGGGTTGACCTCGATGCCGGCCAGTTGCGTCGGGCGGACGTTGGGGAACAGCCCCGCCCCGCCGACCTCCGGGCGGGCGGCGAAGGCGATGACGTCCTTTTCCAGGTCCAGCACTTGCTGGATGGCGACGTAGAGAAAGTTGCCGCTGCCGCAGGCGGGGTCGAGTATCCGTACCGCGCCGAGTTCCTGCATGAAGTCGTTCAGCAGCTCGGAGATTCTCGCGTTGGCCTTGCGCTTGGTGGCGTCAGTCCTGGCCTTGCGGCGGCGGGCGAGCTGGGCGTCCACCTCGCCGCGGACCTCGTCCCAGCGGCGTCGCAGCGGGGCCATCACCACCGGCTCGACGACGAGCATGATGTCCTCGCGGCTGGTGTAGTGGGCGCCGATCTGCGCCCGCTTGGACGGGTCGAGCGTCCGCTCGAACAGCGTGCCGAAGATGGACGGTTCGACGGCCGACCAGTCCTGGCTTGCCGCGGCGAGCAGCTCGCCGATTTCCGGGTCGCTCAGCGGCAGCGCGGGCGCCTCGTCGAACAGCCCGCCGTTGAAGTAGTCGATCCGCTCGGGTCCGAACGCCCCGCCGGTTCGCATCATCGCGAACAGCTCGGTCAATACGCCGGCCAGCTCGTCCGGGCTTTGGCGCCACTGGTTCAGAAGCCGCGTGAACAGCCCGTCGGGTAGAAGCCCCACGTCTTCGGCGAACAGGCAGAACATGCACTTCATCAGGAAGTGCGCGGCGGCGTGCGGCTCGTGCCCGCGGCGGCGCAGGCCCGCGGCGATGATGCCGATCCGCTCGGCGGTCTCGCGGGTGATGGCCTCGCTGGTGACCTCCGGCCGGAAGCTCTCCGGATCGGTGAACACGCGGCGGACGATGTCCAGGTAGGCCGGCTCGGCGAGTTGATCGAGCGCGACGGCATAGACGCGGCTGGGTGCGTTGGTGAACTTGGTGTGGATTTCGATGCGGCTGATGTCGCAGACGACCAGCAGCGGCGGGTTGGCCAGGGCCTCGTGATACTGGCAGAGCTGGCGATAGGCCTCGGCGAGGTCGCGGTATTTGCCTTTACGTTTGTATTCCCAGGCGAACTTGCCGCGCCACCAGACGTCGGCGTAGCCGCTTCGCCCCTGCGAGCCGCCCGAGGCGGGCCCGGTGACGGTCACGCCCTTTTCGAAGGTGTACTCGGCACCGGTGGCGTCGACCTCGGCGGGCGTGGGCTGGCCGAGCAGGCGGCAGAGGTCGATGAAGTGCTCCTGGCTGGCGGAGCGCTCGGACAATTCCGCACGCCGCCATTTGGCGATGAACTGCTGGGGCGTCAGCGGCCCGTTCTGCGAAGGGTATCCCATGCGAGCGATTATGCAGACCAGCCCGGCGGCGGCAAGCCCGCGCCGGTCGGAAGGCGAAACGGCCGCCGACAAACACGCCTGCGCCCCGTGACGACACGATTTTGCGCACGGATGCGCCCGCCAGATACCGCAAACGCCTCTGGCGGCCGACATCGCGCAGGTCGCGGGCGTCGCGCGGGTTAGCCGCGCAGTGCGGCGTCGCAGCGCACGCGGTTCTGCGCAGAATCGCTGTAGCAGCGTTGCGCGGCCGGGCGCAATGTTCCACGTGGAACATTTCTCCCAATAGTGCGACGCGCGGCGCGGCACCCTCGCATCGTGGCACCCGCGCGGCGCGCCATCCGCGCGCAGCCCACGGCGCGCGACCGGACCGCGCGCTGTGCCTGCGCGCGCCACAGAGCCGTATGGCTCCGCTGCGCCGCGACCCAGACGGGCCTGCGCTGCGACCTTCGACCTCAGAGGACCCTACTTCTGAATCAGCGTCCCGACGCCCTTTTCGGAGAAGATCTCCAGCAGCAGGGAGTGGGCGAAGGTGCCGTCGATGATATGGGCGCGCGAGACGCCGGCGTCGATGGCGCGGAGGCAGGCGGCGACCTTCGGCAGCATGCCGCCGGCGATCACGCCGTCGGCGATCATCGCGCGGATTTCGTCCTCGCGCGCCGCGGGGATCACGCTGTCGGCGTCGTCCGGGTCGCGTCGAATGCCGTGCGTGTCGGAGACCACGACGAGCTTCTCGGCGCTCAGCGCGGCCGCGACTTCCCCGACGGCGGTGTCCGCGTTGCAGTTGAGCTTCGAGCCGGTCTTGTCGCGCGCCAGCGGCGCGATGACCGGCACCGTGCCCGCGCGGGCCAGCAGTTCGATCAGGTGCCCGCTGACGCTCGTGACGCGCCCGACGCGGCCGAGGTCGATCCGCCGGTCGTCCTGCTCGAGGAACAGCTGCTCGCCGAACAGCACGCAACTGCCGAGCGTGTGCAGCCCCATTGCCGAGCAACTGAGCGACTCGATCGTGTCGACGATGCGGCAGTTGACCTCGTTGCACAGGACGTGCTCGACGACGGTGAGCGTGCGCTGGTCGGTGTAGCGCCGCCCCTGGACGAACTGCACCTCCATGCCACGGTCGCTCATCGCCTGGCTGATCGCCTTTCCGCCGCCGTGGACGATCACCGGCTGCATCCCGACGGCGTGCATGAAGACCACGTCCGTCAGCAGATCCATCAGCGCCTCGTCGTTGTCCATGACGGACCCGCCCATCTTGATCACGACGATGCGCCCGCGGAACTGCTGGATGTAGGACATCGCCTCGATCAGCGTGTGGGCCTTGTCGATCGCTGCTTGCATGGTCGGCTGAGTCATAGTGCCGGCATTGGACCCGCCCGGCGCGACGGCGTCAAGGGCGGCTCCGACCGTCCGGCGCACGGATGCTCAGCCGGCGCGCTTCGGGCCCCGTCAACGTGATGCCCACCTCCCACCGGCGCGCGGGCAGCGCCTCCGGCGCGCGGTCGGCCCACTCGACCAGCACGACGCCGTCGGCGAGCATCTCGTCCAGCCCCAGCTCGGCCAGCTCGCCGGCCGCGTCGGTCAGCCGGTACAGGTCCACGTGGTAGACCGGCAGGCGCGCGGGATACTCCCGCACGATCACGAACGTCGGGCTGGAGACCAGCCGCTCGTCGGCCAGGCCCAGCCCCGCGGCGACCCCGCGGACCAGCAGCGTCTTGCCGGCGCCCAGCGGCCCGCTCAGCGCGACGCAGTCGCCGCGCGCCAGCCGCTCGGCAAAGCGCCGCCCGAGCGCGAGCGTCTCGTCCGGGCTGCGTGTTTCGTGCGTCTCGCCGCTCACGTGCCGTGCTCCCAGCCGGTCGGCGCCAGCGGCTCGCGCCGCCCGCCCGCGCCGACGAGCGTCAGCCCCGCGCCGGCGACGATCCGCCCGATCCGCGTGATCGCCACCGCGCACGGCGGATCGGCCAGCAGCGCCTCGCACGCCTCCGGCGCCACCGTGAAGAGCAACTCGTAGTCCTCGCCGTCGCCCAGCGCCGCGGCCAGCGGATCGATCGCCCGCCCGGCGGCCGCGTCCGGCGCGACCGGCACGGCCGCCGCGTCAACCTCCGCCCCCACGCCCGACGCGCGGCACACGCGCGACAAGTCCATCGCCAGACCGTCCGAGGCGTCGATCATCGCGTGCAGCGCCGCGCGCGACGCGATCGCCCGCGCCTCGGCGATCCGCGGCGCGAATTGCAAGTGCCGCGCCGTCAGCCACGCCCCGCCGAACGCGCCGGTGGCGCAAATCGCGTCGCCAACCCGCGCGCCGGCGCGCAGCACCGGCTCGATGCCATCGGGCCGGCCCAGCACCGTCACGCTGCACGCCAGCGGCCCGTCCGTGGCGGCCACGTCGCCGCCGACGACCGGGCAGCCGAACGCGTCGCTGACCGCGCGCCGACCCCGATGGATCGCCTCGGCATCGTCGCGCGAGAACCCCCGCGGCAGCGCCAACGACGCCACCGCCGCCAGAGGCGCCGCCGCCATCGCCGCCACGTCGGATAGCGCCCGGGCCATCGCTTTCCGGCCGAACGCTTCGGCGCCGTCGCGCGCCGCCTCCACGTGCACGCCGTCGATCAACTGGTCGACGCTGACGCACAACCGCTCGCCGCCGACCAGGACGACCGCGCAGTCGTCGCCCGGACCGACCGGCACGAGCCCCGCGTCGAGCTCGCCGCCGGCCGCCTCGCGCAGCCACTCGATGAAGTCGTTCTCACGCATGGTCTCGGCGGCGCACCGCCCCATCGCATCCGCGGCTAGTCCATCGCCAGCTTCCGCTGCCAGTAGCGCAGTTGCTTGCGGAGTTGCCTCGCCCCGCCGGCGCCGTCCGCGGCGTAGCGCTTGACCACGTTGCCCGGGCCAAGGTGCTTGTAGACGTCCTCGCCAACCGCGTCGCTGGCGTCGCGCAACGTCTCCAAGGGCAGTGCCGATAAGGGTTTACCAAGCTCCTCCGCCCGGGCGACCAGCCGCCCGACGATCCCGTGGGCCGTGCGGAACGCCACGCCCTTTTCCACGAGGTACTCGGCCAGCGCCGTCGCGTCGAGGTACCCGGCGTCCAGCGAGCCGGCGATCCGCTCGGCGTTGAACCGCGCCGTCCCGGCCACGCCCGCGGCCACCGCCAGCGCCTGCGACATCTGCGCCACGGCCGGCATGGCGAAACGCTTGTCGTCCTGCAGGTCGCGCCCGTAGCCCAACGGCAGCGACTTCATCAAGCTCAGCAGCCCGATCAGGTTGGCGATCCCGCCGGCCGCCTGACCGCGAATCAGCTCCAGCGTGTCGGCGTTCTTCTTCTGCGGCATCATGGAGCTGGACGTGCAGTACGCGTCGTCCAGCTCGATCAGCCCGAACTCGCCCGTCGAATAGACGATCCAATCCTCCGCCCAGCGCGACAGGTGCACGCCGAGCATCGCGCAGCCGAAGCACAGTTCGGCCAGGAAGTCGCGGTCGCCCGTCGCGTCGATGCTGTTTCGCGCGATCCGCGCGAAGCCGAGCAGTTGCGCGGTCCGCGCGCGGTCCAGCGGCAGGGACGTGCCGGCCACCGCGCCGGCCCCCAGCGGGCAGACGTCGATCCGCTCGCGCGCGTCGGCCAGGCGGGCCGCATCCCGCCCGACCATCTCCACGTAGGCCAGCACGGCGTGCCCGGCCAGCACCGGCTGGGCCCGCTGAAGGTGCGTGTAGGCCGGCACGACGAGCGTGCCCTGCTCGCCGCCGGCCAGGCCCACCAGCGCCCGCTGGAAGTCCTCGATGCCCTCGACCAGGTCGTCGGCCGCGTCCCGCGCCCACAGCCGCAGGTCCGTGGCGACCTGGTCGTTTCGGCTGCGCCCGGTGTGGAGCTTGCGCCCGGGCTCGCCGACCCGCTCGATCAACGCCGACTCGATGACCATGTGGATGTCCTCGAGCTCGGTAGGCATGTCGAGCTTGCCGGCCTCGATGTCCTCGCCGATGGCCAGCAGGCCCTTCTTGATCTCGTCGAACTCGGCCTTTCTCAGCAGGCCCACCTCGCGGAGCATCTGGGCGTGTGCGATCGAGCCGGCCACGTCGTACCGCCACAGCGCGCGGTCGACGTCCAGCGAGGCCAGGAACTCGGCCGTGACGGCGTCGGCCTCGCCCGCCAGCCGCCCGTGCCAGGATTTTTTCGTCGCTTTGGCGCCCATGACAGGACTCCTTCGACAGGCAAGATAGCGCCGCAGCCGCGGGGTGTCAATCAGCGCCTGCGCGCAATCCAAGTGCATCGTAAACACCGCCGAACGGCAAGCCACAATCCGCACCCGCCTTCGCCCTTCGACGTGCTCAGGACTCCGGCGGGTAAAATCCGCATTCCGCATTCCGCACTCCGGCCCTACCCATGCGGGTCCCTTCGGGACGGGCGGCCGCCTGGGCGCAATCAAGGAAAGTTTGGTTTGTGTTCGGATATCCCCTGGCGACGTGGTAAGCTTCCCGTCATCGGCCCGGCGGCCTGCGGGTCGTTTGCGGCAGGGAGGCCGCGTCATGGACGCCAGGGACAAGCTCGCTCGCCTCGCCGCCGACGCGCAGTACGACCTGTCCTGCGCGTGCGGCACGAAGGACCAGGACCGCCGCGTCCGCGGCGCCGACGGCATGTGGGTCTACCCCGCGGCCGTGCCATCCGGCGGCAAGGCGCTCATCCTCAAGAGCTTGCTGACCAACGCCTGCGGCAACGATTGCCGCTACTGCCCCCTGCGGCGCGGGCGCGACACGCCGCGGACGACGCTCCAGCCGGACGACATGGCCCGGCTGTTCATCGACTACCAGCGCCGCCGCAACCTCCACGGGCTGTTTTTGACCTCCGGCGTGCCGCGCGACGCGGACCACGCCATGCGGCAGATCGTGGACACGGCCGCGATATTGCGCCGCAAGTACGCCTATCGCGGCTTTTTGCATCTGAAGATCATCCCCGGCGCCTCGGACGGCGCGATCGAGGCGGCGCTGGCGCTGGCGTCCACGGTCTCGTTGAACGTCGAGGCCCCGACGCGGTCGACGTTCGAGCGGCTCACGCGGGCCAAGCGGTTCGAGCGGGACGTGGTCGAGCCGATCAGGAAGATCAGCCAATGGACCGCCCGCGGGGGCAGGTACGCGCGGGTCAAGCAGACCACGCAGTTCGTCGTCGGTGCGGCCGGGGAGCGCGACCGGGAGATCGTCACGGCGACGCACCGGCTCTACCGCAAGCTGCGGCTCAATCGCGTCTACTTCAGCGCGTACCAGCGCGCCCGTGATGCCGAAGACGCACATAGGCCCGCGCCGTCCGCCGACGCGGGCGACTACGTCCCGCAAGATTTGCTGACGCGCGAGCACCGGCTCTACCAGGTGGACTTCCTGTTGCGCAAGTACAAGTGGGAGCTGGAGGACGTGGCGTTCGAGGATGACGGCAATCTGTCGCTGGCGGCCGACCCGAAGCTGGCCTGGGCCCGGCGGCACCCTGAGGCGTTCCCCGTGCCGCTGCGCACCGCGTCCAAGCAGCAGTTGCTCCGCGTGCCGGGGCTGGGGCCGATCACCGTCGGGCGCATCCTCCAGGCGCGGCGCAGCGGCGGGCTTCGCGGCCTGCGGGACGTGGGCGTCACGGGCAAGCGCCTGGCGAAAGCCGACCCGTACGTCGTCGCGCGCTGAACCGGCCCGGCGGCGATTGCACGCGGGCGCCGTGCGGCGTACGATGAGGGCGTGAGCGAAGCGATGCGGACATCCCGAGGCGTCTTCGCCGCGCGTGTCGCGGCTCAGCGGCAGCTTTGCGCGGAGCACTACCGCCTGACGCTGTCGGTACCGGGCTTTCCCGCCTCGCGGCCGGGGCAGTTTATCCAACTGCTCTGCCGCCCACCGTACGCCTCGAGCGCCCCGCGCGAGTTGACCTGGGGCCCCGACAGCCCGCCGCAGTTGAGCGATCCGGAACTGATCGACCGCCAGACGATGCTGCGCCGCCCGATCAGCTTGGCGGGCCGCCGCGACAGCGGCGACGCGTCCGAAATCGACCTGATCTACCGCGTGGTCGGCACGGCGACACGCTGGCTGACCGGTGCTGAGCCCGGCGCCGAGCTCAGCGTGCTCGGCCCGCTGGGCAACGGCTTCGCCCCGCGTGGCGCTGGCGAGGCCGTGCTGATCGGCGGCGGCGTGGGCATTCCTCCGCTGCTGTACCTCGCCGAGACGCTCGCCGACGGCGGCACGAACGTGACGGCCATCTTCGGCGCCCGCAGCGAGGGGCTCATGCCCCTACGCGTCGACGGCGCCGCCGTCCCGCGCGAGCCCGCGCCAAGCCCCTGCATCGCCGATCTGCCGCCGCAGGCCCGCGCGGTCCTCACGACGGACGACGGAACGCTCGGCGTTGCCGGCACCGCCAGCGACGCGCTGCTGGAGTGGCTGCGGCGGCGCGAGGGCGGCGCCGCAGGCCTGACCGCGTACTGCTGCGGACCCGAGCCGCTGATGCGCGCCGTCGCCGATATCTGCATCGAGCGGAATCTGCCCTGCCAACTCGCGCTGGAGCGCTACATGGCCTGCGGCATGGGCACGTGCCAGAGCTGCGTCGTCAAGGTCCGCGACACCAACGCCGAGAACGGCTGGGCGTACAAGCTCTGCTGCACGGATGGGCCGGTCTTCGAGGCCGCTGACCTATTGTGGTAGCGACGGCGCCGAGCCCGCACCAAGCGAGACACACGCCATGCCCGACGTGCTGAGCGACATTCCCGTGAACTTCGACAGCGCAGCGCTGCGGCAACGCTGTCACGTCGCGACCGACAGTGACGACGCGGTCGCACTGGAGGCGCTGGTCGACCAGGCACGCGCGCTGGCCCGCCCCAAAGCGCTCTACCGCGAGGCCTTCATCGAGGAACGCGGCGACGACACCGTGCGCATCGCCGGCGTGACGTTCACCAGCCGGGCGCTGCGGGCGAACCTCGACGGCGTCGAGCGCGTCTTCGCCTATGTCGCCACGTGCGGCGCGGAGTTGGACGCGATTCGCTGCCACGCCGACGACATCCTCCAGCCGTTCTGGCTGGATGCCATCAAGAGCGTGGCCCTTGCCGCCGCGAAGGCGCACCTCGCCAAGCACCTGACGCGAACCTACGCCCTCGGGCGGACCGCCTCGATGAACCCCGGCGCGGCCGAGGCGTCCGTCTGGCCGATCGAGCAGCAGAAGCAGCTCTGGCGACTGCTCGGCGACGTCGAAGGCCTCGTCGGCGTGCGACTGACCGAGAGCTGCCTGATGGTCCCGACCAAAAGCGTCTCGGGCCTGCGGTTCCCGACCCGGATCGACTTCCAGAGCTGCCAGCTTTGCCGTCGCGAAATCTGCCCCTCGCGCTCAGCCCCCTTCGACCCGCGGGCGTGGGCGAAGGTCTCATCACCGAATGGCTCTACCTCGCCCCGGTGACGCCGCCCGCGCTATTCCGTGAAGGCCAGACCGTCGCGCCCCCACCGGCCACGCCGCCTAACGATCCCGCCCGCCGATGACGACGTCCGCCTCGCGGACGACCGCCTCCGGCAAGCTGAGCTTCAGCGACCGAGCGGCCGCGAGATTCGCCGCGATCTG